>NZ_CP179926.1:2168080-2477805 GCF_052344095.1 Pedobacter paludisoli
CCTGTTCAATCACTAGGATAGAAAAAATTTTGTTAGATTATCCTCGCACTAAAAATACTTTTGCTTTATTTTTTTTAGCATACTAAAGCGCATGGCACGCTCTAAAAGTAACAACATTTTCCCTTGCTTGGCAATAGAAGATTTTACTTTTTCATTGGCTTTTTTAACAGAGGTGATCAATCGGTCGCCTAATTCATCCGCATATTTATTGGCTCTGCTTTCTTGTAACAGTTTAAACTCTTGAATTAACTCAGCTTTCATATTCTTAGAATTTAATTAAACATATTATCATAACGTTTGAAAACGATTTTTGATCTAAAAAAACCACTTTTATTGCAATAAAAACACTAACTTGTTGATAACTAAGCATCTGTTCAAAAATAAACCGTAAAACTTAACATAAGTTTAATGTAATGACCTTAAATTTATAAAAAGCAGATTACCAAACCATTAATTTGAAAAATGCGTTTTTATGACATGGAAAAAATTTAGCGGTGAAATGATTCATTCATCCATCTTAGAAGAAGTAGAAAAAGCAATCCTTCGCGAAACAGAGAACGGTTACAAATTGAAAGTATGCATTGGTACCGACTCCCAAGTGAAAGGTCTTATTACTGATTTTGCTACGGTAATTGTTCTGTTAAGAGAACATCATGGTGGTTTTATGTACATTCATCAAGAGAAAAGCACACAGCAACTCAGCATCAAAGAAAGAATGCTTACCGAAGTTCAAAAGTCTATTGAAACCGCTTATTCTATTTGCGATTTATTAGATATTTACGATGTAGCGCTCGAAGTTCATGCTGATATCAACACCAATCCATCCTTTAAATCGAACAAGGCATTAAATGATGCCATGGGATATATTTTGAGTATGGGCTTTATTTTTAAAGCTAAACCTGAAGCCTTTGCCAGCTCTACCTGTGCAGACAAAATGGTACATTAATAAAAAAAGTTGCTTTCTTGATTAGAAAGCAACTTAATTACTCTTTTAGTGCGCAAAATCTGCTGCATGTACTGATCGGCGTGTAATGCCTTCATATTCGTATTCTAGATTGAGCGTAAAACCTCCTCCCCCTTCGATAAACTTCAGTAAAAAAGGATGATAGCCTGCCTTTAAAGCTACTTGTGCCGATTTCTCAAACGCACTGTGCAAACCATCGTTGTCAATTAATAAAGTATCATCGATGTATAAATTACTTCCATCATCTGATTTTAAATAAAACGTATAAATAGCATCCTTGGGCGCATAAAAATAACCTTGATGTTTCGTACCAAAACTTTTCCCTTTGGTATCAGCTGAAATTTCAATTGCTTCAGTTATAGATGAACTAGTTTTATCCTGTTCTGAAATAGCCTCTACACTTCTATAAAATTTCGGATAAAAGGAAAAATTTAAACCCTTTGCTGGATTCATTAAATTTTTACTTGAACTGTAAGGCTGCTTTTTGTAATGAATTGTATAGACATCACCTTTTATTCCGTTTGGCCTAATAGGGATGAATTTAACCTCCATATCTTGCTTAATTTCTACGTTCCCTACATATATTTTCGATTGTTCAGTTGGTTTAGATCCATCCGTTGTATAGTGAATCACAGATGAACTCAACGGATTTATTATCTTCAGATTGGTTTGATCAATAAATACGCTATTCGCTGAAAAACCAGATAAATCTGGCATTCGATAACCAATTTTGAGTGCATCTAAGATGGGGTATTGACGATTCATTTTTTGAGAAAACACTTCCCAACTAGGTTTTTGCGTAGCCCATGCATTTTCTGCCATGGCCAATAAACGCGGAAATACCATGTACTCAAATTGACTTTCTGTTGGAATGTACTCGCTCCATGCTGCAGCCTGTACACCTAAAACCAATTCCTTTTCTTTATTTGTTAACCCATATTTATCGGTATCAAAAGAAAGCACTTTCTTTAAAGAGTTTGCATCTTGCTTGGCATCGAAATAACAATACTCGCCAGGCAATAAAATCATTTCGTTTCCATTTAGGGCAGCCTTTTTGGGTGCATCTGGCACCCATGCGCGCCAATACATGATAGTAGCATTTGTAGGTGCGCCGCCTTTCAATATTTCATCCCATCCAATTAATTTTTTTCCTTTACTGGCAAAAAATTTATCCATTCTGCGCACGAAATAACTTTGAAGCTCATCTAAATTTTTAAGTCCTTCTCTTTTCATTATTTCATCGCATTCGGGCACATCTTTCCAGCCATCGGTTTTAACCTCATCTGCCCCTAAATGAATGTACTTACTTGGAAACAAATTGGCTATTTCAGCAAAAACGTTTTCGGCAAAGGTGTACGTACTTTCTTTGCAAGGACAAATGGGTTCAGAAAAATCACCTCCAGTATGCAAAATTTTGGATGCTGTTAACCATGGAAATTGTTTTATTGCTGCCATCATATGACCCGGCATATCAATTTCAGGGATTATTTCAACTCCTCGCTTATCGGCATATTCAATAAGGGCTTTCATATCCTCCTGGGTATAAAATCCTCCATACTGTTTTATACCATTTACCATTTTAAAGTGCTTTTCAGGCAGTTGAAAATTCGGATTGTCTTTGGCCAAATCTAAACAAACTGAATCATGCTTATTATACGTACGCCAGGCTCCTTTTTCTGTTAATTCTGGATATTTTTTGATTTCGATACGCCATCCCTGATCGTCTGAAAGATGTAAATGCAATTTGTTAAACTTATAAAACACCAATCGATCTACCAGTTTATGCAAATATTCCATATCGAAAAAGTGACGGGCTACATCGATATGCATGCCACGCCAATGATATTTTGGTTGATCCACAATTTTTGCACAGGGTAACAAAGCCTCTTTGGCTTCAAATATGGATATTCCTGCTAATTGCTTTACTGTCGCAACGGCCCAATTTGCCGCTTGGGATGTTGGAGCCAGTATTTTTATTTGCTGTGCTGCAATTTCGATACGATATCCTTCGCTATTGGAAATACTTTTATCATGTACTAAAACAATGGAGTTCTTGGGACCATTCAGTTGTTTAAAACTCGATGTGATGCGTTTTAACTCTTCATTTGCCCCAATGAAATGATCATTTCCTGAAAGCTGTGTGTTTCTATTCCACGTAAACATTCCCGAATTTTGAACGAATTCAAGCGGTGTTGGTACAAGGATATTTTGCTTCGTTTGGGAGGAAGCAGAGGATCCGCTCCATGCCAAAATAGCAAGGATAGCTAATTTGTAAAGTTTCATTTGGTCAAAATTTGTGACAAAATACAAAAAAGTGCAGTATCTGACACACATTTTCACTGATTGAGAAAACAATTACTAAAAGGGTTTAGAAAACAACTAAACAAAGATTTTCACAAATCTTATTTACCACTTATCGGTCGATACCGTTTTTGGCTTCGTAACTGGTTGAACAGTAATAGTGGCAGCGGTAGCCATGCACTTTTTAAAGTCATCAGCAAATTTGCTGACCTTTGAATAGGCTCCGTCTACAATATCTTTCCATTCTCCAGCGTTTAGCTTTCCAGCCTTTTGTTCCAGTGGTGTAGGGTAATCGGAGGTAGGAACATAATTACTGTACCGATCGCGTTGGTATGGAATAAAATTAAAATCGGTTAACCAAAACCGGTATTTGCCATTTCTAGCTTCAAAATTAAAATTATATTGAATTTCTCCACTAGGATGACCGGCTATCAATAAGGTTTTATCGATGACCGTTTTTCCTTTTGCCAAAATTGAGGTATCACTTTTCTGGTTAAGGCTAAGTGTTTTTTTATATAATTTTTTAACAAAATAATTGGCGCGCTGCATCAAACTATCTTTTGGTGTTGCCTTTGTGCTCACCACTTCATAATAGATATACTTTCCACTTTCATCTATAGAAAATTCTTTTTGCTGTGCGGACAACTTGGTAAACAAGAGAAGTAAAAACAAAAGAAAGGTATATTTTTTCATGATATTGAATTTGTATAAAATTACTATAATTTTCAGAATTGAAATGATGGTGCATGCAAATAAAAAGCCGCCAATTAAAAACTGACGGCTTAAACTATAAAATATAAACTGAACTAAAAAGCGTAAACCGCCGCCAATGAAAATTGACCTGCATTAGGAGCAAACGTTCCGTTTTTATTCACAAACCCAAAACCACCATCACTGTTGTGATCTAAACGAACCTCTGGAATAAAGGTTAAGCCTCCTGATTTAATGTTAGCTGATAGAGTAAAATCTAACACTTCCGGTCCTTTTACAATACCCACATCCTTATATTTAAAATACTCTGCACGTAAACCTAAGCTAACCGCTTCGCTAAATGCAACCTGAGGATATAAAGCCACCCCGGTGTAACCACCTGCATCATCTTTTAAATCGTAATCAGCAGCATTTAAACCTAACTTAAAGGCTTTAGTAATTTGATAGGCCGTGGTTAAATCTAAAACTGTACCGTAACCACCTGCTCCTGCTCCCGATAATACATTCAAATAGGCCGTCCAGCCTTCTACCGGAGCCACCATTAATTGCGCACCAATGCTTGACACGCCACGTGTTGCCGTATACAAATTCCAATCGTTAAACAAACCTGCCATTAAGCTCACTTTGTCTGAAAACTTATAAGTTGCTTTTATGCCCGCATTTTGAAAGGGACCATTGTAAAACAAATAAGAGGTTGAATAGTTAAAATTCCCAACTGGAGAAATTACTTCATAGCCGACAAAAGTTCCCATGTAACCAGCCGTCATTGAAAACTTATCTGTGAAATCGTAATTAACATATAAGTTTTGAATGTTAAACGACGAACCATTTGCCGCAGCATCTGGAATGGATTGCGATTGACCGCGTGGGCCAAAAGAAATTTCGCCAACAAAAGATGCTTTACCGGTTTTCTTCTTTAAAGCGATATCGATCATACCTAAAGAAACCGAGTTGTGATCAGAGGCAAAAGAGGTAACATCACTAATGTTGCCTGCCTGTTTAGCAAAATCGTACTTGTAATACGTATCTACTGAACCAGATAATTCTAATGGTGAAGGAGTGCTTTGCGCTAGGACACACGTCGTGCTAGCCATGCCAAGCATAGCGAGTAGAATTTTTTTCATAAGAATGATTTTTAGTGTATGGTTAATAGTTGTTTTCGGTTAAATTAGTCGGTTCTATCTGACTGGAACCGACTAATTTGGCTGAGATTTTAAGAATGTAGAAGTATAAAATCTCGGTATATTTTGCAATGCGATTAGAACGAAGGTTCTACCGAACTGTCTTTGATGAAAATCTCTTTTTGATCAACGATTAGCGTACCTTGTGTATACTTCTCGTTATGTTGCGTAGCATCTAAACCTTCTTCTTCCTCTTCTGCTGTTACACGAATTGGTTGTACTAAGTTGATTACCTTGAAGATGACGAATGAAACGATAAAACTGAATGCAATTACAATTACGGCTCCTTTTAATTGCGTGATGAAGAATGTAGGGTTTCCGTAAAACAAACCATCAGCACCTGCTGCATTTACAGTTTTAGTGGCAAATACACCTGTTAACAACATACCTACAATACCACCAACACCGTGACAAGGGAACACATCTAATGTATCATCTAAACTTGTTTTTTGTTTCCAAGAAACAGCCAAATTAGAAATAACCGCTGCAATAGCACCAATAAAGATACTAGATGGAATGCTTACAAAACCTGCACCTGGTGTAATGGCTACCAAGCCAACTACTGCACCAATACAGAATCCTAATACTGAAGGTTTCTTGCCGCGTGCAACATCGAAAAACATCCACGATAAACCAGCAGCACCTGCCGCTGTGTTGGTTGTTAAAAATGCAGAAACTGCTAAACTACTTGCACCTACTGCCGATCCTGCATTAAAGCCGAACCAACCGAACCATAATAAACCAGTACCAATTAATACATACGGAATATTTGCAGGTGGAACTTCGATATGTTCCATGTGCGTTTTTCTCCGTTTTAAAACCAAAGCTCCTGCTAAGGCAGCCATACCTGCTGAAATGTGTACTACTGTACCCCCTGCAAAGTCTAAAACGCCCATTTGGAACAATATTCCATCTGGATGCCATGTCCAGTGTGCTAAAGGCGAGTAAACAAATAAAGCAAACAGGACAATAAATAAAATATACGATGTAAAACGAATACGTTCAGCAACAGCACCTACTACCAATCCTGGCGTAATGATGGCAAACATCAATTGAAATACAGCAAACAACGAAAGTGGGATGGTTGCGGCTAAACTCCAAGCTGGCCCAGAATTTACGCCTTGAAAAAAGAAATACGTACTTGGGTCACCTATAAAACCGCCGATTGATTTTCCAAATGCTAAGCTGAAGCCTACAACAATCCACAATACTGTTACAATACCTGCAGCTACCACACTTTTAATCATGGTTGATAAAATGTTCTTACGATGAACCATCCCCCCGTAGAAGAAGGCAAGACCTGGAGTCATCAGAAACACTAATGCTGCTGCAATTAGCATAAAAGCTATGTCTGCTGCGTTGTACTTCCCTTCATCAAAGTTGGGTAATAAAGGAATAAATAACGCCAAGATTGCGATTATCATCAAAATGACAAATGGCGCATACTGTTTAACTAAAATTTTAGCCATAGTTTGAAGTTTAATTTTTTTTTAGTTACTATTTGATTTAATTTTTTTATAAAAATACAAATTATCACCATTTAGTCATTAAAAAATCAAAAATTTATATCTTAAAAACTAAATTTTTATAAAAACAACCAAAAAACAATCAAAAAAATGAAATAAATCAAAAATTTAACTCAATCAACCTACCTGTTTTACCAAAACATCAACACATTTTAAATAATCTTCCAAAAACAACAAAAGCCGTCGAAAAAAATCGACGGCTTAAGTAAAAAAATTAAATCGAACTAAAAAGCATATACCGCTGCCAATGAAAATTGACCTGCGTTAGGTGCAAACGTTCCATTTTTATTCACAAAACCAAAACCGCCATCACTGTTGTGATCTAAGCGAACCTCCGGAATAAAGGTTAAGCCTCCTGATTTAATGTTAGCTGATAGAGTAAAATCTAACACTTCCGGCCCTTTTACAATACCCACATCCTTATATTTAAAATACTCTGCACGAAGACCCAAGCTAACCGCTTCGCTAAATGCAACCTGAGGATACAAAGCTACTCCTGTGTAACCACCTGCATCATCTTTTAAATCGTAATCAGCAGCATTTAAACCTAACTTAAAGGCTTTGGTAATTTGATAGGCCGTGGTTAAATCTAAAACTGTACCGTAACCACCTGCTCCTGCTCCCGATAATACATTCAAATAGGCCGTCCAGCCTTCTACCGGAGCCACCATTAATTGCGCACCAATGCTTGACACGCCACGTGTTGCCGTATACAAATTCCAATCGCTAAACAAACCTGCCATTAAGCTCACTTTGTCTGAAAACTTATAGGTTGCTTTTATGCCCGCATTTTGAAAGGGACCATTATAAAACAAATAAGAGGTTGAATAGTTAAAATTCCCGACAGGAGAAATTACTTCATAGCCGACAAAAGTTCCCATGTAACCAGCCGTCATTGAAAACTTATCTGTGAAATCGTAATTAACATATAAGTTTTGAATGTTAAACGACGAACCATTTGCCGCAGCATCTGGAATGGATTGCGATTGACCGCGTGGGCCAAAAGAAATTTCGCCAACAAAAGATGCTTTACCGGTTTTCTTCTTTAAAGCGATATCGATCATACCTAAAGAAACCGAGTTGTGGTCAGAGGCAAAAGAGGTAACATCACTAATGTTGCCCGCCTGTTTAGCAAAATCGTACTTGTAATACGTATCTACTGAACCAGATAATTCTAATGGTGAAGGAGTGCTTTGCGCGAACGCTACAGAAGTACTTACGCAAGCAGCTAAAGTTAGTAGGGTTTTAAATTTCATAGTTTTTTGTTTGGGTTAAAAAATAAATGTTACCTATTGTTTAGTCGTAAACAATCAATTAAAATTCTGAAACAGTCAGCTTTTGTTGTGATTTTGCGAAACGCATGGTAAACCTTTTGAAATCCAGGCTAAAACCCAATGCAGCAAAATACACCACACTAAAAACCAACGAAATAATAACACTTGCAATAATGGCCACCTTAGCTATATCCTGAACCATCAACTCATTAAAAGCAAGCATGGTAGTAAAAATTGACATCGTAAAACCAATCCCCGCCAATGACCCCATTCCCAAAATCTGCTTCCAACTGATACCATCCGGCAAACTCGCTACTTTAAAAAATACAAGCATCCGTGAAAACAAATAAATACCCAATGGCTTTCCAACCACTAAACCCAGCATAATGCCTACTGCTACTTTACTGTTTAACGCTTCTGTAAGTTGTGAAGGAAGCACGATTGCCGTATTGGCAAGCGCAAATAGCGGCAGCACCAAAAAACTCACATACCTATGCAAGGCTTTTTCGATAACAACCAACATCTGAGCAGGCACTCCAAACGCGACTAATACACCAGATATCCCAGCCTCGATACCCGAGTTAAACAAGCAAAGCCATAAAAGGAGCGAAAGCATAATTTGCATGAAACCAAATTTGAGTTTAAAGTAGGTACAAGCCAACAACAGCCCGTAAATTACAGCAGAACAAATCAAGAAGAATACGTTTATGTGTCCGCCATAAAATAAGGCAATTACCAAAATAGCACCCAAATCATCAATAATCGCCAAGGCCATCAGCAATATTTTCAAGGAAATCGGAACCCGCTTACCTAAAAGCGCTGCAATCCCAATTGAAAAAGCTATATCGGTTGCCGTTGGTATCCCCCAACCACGTATATAGGCCGTTTGAAAATTAAATGCGATAAAAATCAACGCCGGAACAACCATCCCTCCTAACGCAGCACCAAACGGCAATACCGCTTTTTTAAAACTCGATAATTCTCCACTTTGAAGTTCCCTACGTATTTCCATCCCTGCTATCAAAAAGAAGAAAGCCATCAAAAAGTTATTTATCCAGCTACCTAAATTTTCAGGGAGTTTCAATCCCGCAACAGAAGCAGGCCACTCATGCTCCCAGATATTCTGATAACTTTCAGCAAAAGCAGCGGTGTTTGCAAAATAAATGGAAACAACCGTACACATGATTAACATCACTCCGATAAATCGGCTATCATGAATAAAAACCAATACCGGACTAATCGCCTTCCTTAATTTTGTCATTTTTACTAGGGTTTGATTTTAAAAGCTTCCAAAGTCAACATGTGAATGACCCTGGAAGCTTTAGAATATTATTCTACTGTTATCTCTTCTTCCATCATGAATCCGGCATATGCCACATTTCCATGCTCACCAATATCAAGACCTTCTATTTGTTCTGCATCAGACACACGTAAGCCTATTGTTTTCTTAATAATGAAGAATACAACAAACATGGCAACTAACACATAAATCATTACAGAAAATACGCCAACCGCTTGCACATACAATTGATGGAAACCTCCGCCAAAGAAAAGACCATCTTTAATAGCAGTCTCTTCAGTCCAATATGCTGCATCAATGGAGTGTTGCCCCCAAATACCCACAGCCAATGTTCCAAATGCGCCACAAATACCGTGTACACTTATTGCTCCTACAGGGTCATCAATTTTCAATGTACGCTCCACAAATAAGCAACTAAAGAAAACCAAAACTCCGGCCACTAGACCAATTACCACTGCACTTCCTGTGCTTACCGACGCACAAGGAGCTGTAATTGCAACCAATCCTGCCAATACACCATTTAAAGTCATTGAACCATCTGGTTTTTTAAACACAATCCAAGAAGTAATTAAAGCTGCAACCGCACCGGCAGCTCCACCCAATGTGGTAGTTACCGCAATATGTGAAATACCGGCAACCGCTGTTAAAGTTGATCCTGGATTAAAACCGTACCAACCAAACCATAAAATAAATACGCCTAAAGCCGCTAACGGAAAATTATGCCCTTTAATCGTACGTATACTTCCATCTTTACCATATTTACCTAAACGCGGACCAACCAACATAGCACCAACCAACGATGCCCAACCCCCAACGGAGTGAACCACCGTAGAACCTGCAAAATCTCTCATACCCATATCACTCAACCAGCCACCACCCCAAATCCAATGACCACTAATAGGATATACGATAGCTGAAATAATACAAGAATACACGATATATGAAATAAGTTTTGTACGCTCTGCCATAGCACCTGAAACAATAGTTGCTGCAGTTGCTGCAAAAACCACCTGAAACAACCAAGCTGCACTAACTGAATAGCCTGCTGCATCTGATGGCGCATTAGCCGAACTCAAAAAAGACAAAGCAGTATCAAAGCCAAAGAAATTGAAATCGCCACTAGAATACATGATCGCATAACCTACCGCCCAAAACAACAGCGCACCAAAACAAAAATCCAGTAGATTTTTCATCATAATGTTCACGGTGTTTTTTGCTCTAGTCATCCCAGCCTCCACCATCGCAAAACCCGCCTGCATAAAGAAAACTAAGAAACCACATAAGCAAAGCCA
Organism: Pedobacter paludisoli; assembly: GCF_052344095.1. Classification (GTDB taxonomy): domain Bacteria; phylum Bacteroidota; class Bacteroidia; order Sphingobacteriales; family Sphingobacteriaceae; genus Pedobacter. The sequence continues at coordinate 2,178,630 of NZ_CP179926.1, forward strand.
TAAAATATTTGCTACACTTTGCGGCAACGCGGGCTCAGAAGCAGGCGTCTCTTGCCCAAACGCCACATTTGGCTGAATAATAGAAACCACAAGAAACGAAAGCATACCCATAATGAGGTAAGAAGGAATTTTCTTTTTTAGAACATTTAATTTCATAATTGTTTGTTTAGTTTATGGATGATTAGTTAATATAAATTTCAATATTCAAGAAAAAAGGTATTGTTTTTCATACAATTTCCTACCTAAATTATAAATAAATATCAAAAAACAATAAAATTTTAACTAATAACTACATAATAATCAACCAAAAACACAAAAAACATCAAAAAAATCAATCAAAACATTATAATAATCACAAAAAAATTATTAATAAATAAAAAAATTTATTTTTTTAAGAATAAAAAACCAAATAATTATAAAATTATGACAAAAATTCAAACGAAACATACCGCAAAACAAAAAGCCCACGAGAATATCGCGGGCTTAAATAGGAAAAATCCTTCTTTTTACTACTTTATAAAAGAAGAACCTTGAATAATTCCTCTTTTTTCGATTTCTTTATCTATATAATTCTGTATGAGGGTCTTTTTTAATCCCCAGTTAGGGGCAATTAATAATTCCCAATCTGAAATACCAAACAAGCGCTGAATCACGATATCTGGCCGCAACAGCGGGATAATCTCGCACAACAAATCAGTGTAGGTTTCTAATGTAAATAAGGGAAATGGGTCCTTTTTATATTTTACCCCCATAATAGAGCCTTCCACAATGTGAAGATGATGGAATTTTACAAATTTTATCTGCGGAAAACGATTGATTTCATGAATATAACCATGCATCTGCTCTCTGGTTTCCCAAGGGAAGCCAAAAATTGTATGTACACATAAATCTAGGGGCGAATTTTCCAACAGTTTTACCGCATCCACAAACTCTCCATGACTACAGCCTCTGTTAATTTTCAAAAGCGTATCATCGTAGATAGACTCCATTCCCATTTCTAAATCTACATCAAAACGATCGGTATAACTCTCTAACAAAGCTATCTTTTCCGCATCAATACAATCCGGACGCGTACCTACTGAAAACCCTACAATATCTTCGGTATTTACCGATAAAGCCTCATCGTACATCATTTTTAAATAATGTGCAGGCGCATAGGTATTGGTATTAGGCTGAAAATACACAATAAACTTTTCTGCTTTGTACATTGTACGGGCACGTTGCATACCCTGTTCCAATTGCTCGCGTATACTAGGCAGTTTTCTACTTAATTCAGGCGTAAAAGAATCCACATTGCAATAAGTACAACCACCATACCCCTTACTTCCATCTCTGTTTGGACACGTAAAACCTCCGTCAACAATTACCTTAAATACACGTTGCCCATTGTATTTTTCACGTAAGTGTATTCCATAATTTTTGTAGCCTTTTATACCTAAATCTAACTGTGTTCCCATTGGCTGCAAAGATAAGCAAAAGTATTGGTAGAACACTTTCTAGAGAAAAGCCAACCGACATAAACACAACACAGATGATAAACAAAGTTTTAGGATTTTGAAAAGCACGTGCCGTGTTCCATCGCAAACAGCAGCCCGTTATTCGTTCATACGCCTGCAAGCCTTACACACAGGCCAGTATCCACTCCTACCGGGTTTAAAAACAGAGGACAAAAAAAAACGTGGCAGATTTCGAAAACCTGCCACGCTTAAAATTTATGCTTTCTTCCGATTAATTATCAAATAAACTGGAACTCCTATCAAAACGATTAAAAGACCCGGCCAAGTATATTGTTGCTTATAGATTAAAAGTAGCAAACAGAAAGCACTTCCAATCAACAAATACACAATTGGGGTAATTGGGTACAACCATGTTTTATAAGGCCTTTCGATATCAGGCTTTTTAAACCGCATGTAAATAACGCCAAAAACAGTAATCATGTAAAACAATACGATTACAAAAGAAATCATATCCAGTAAGTTTCCATACTGTCCGCTTAAACATAAAACAGAAGCCCAAATTCCTTGCATCCAAAGCGATTTTTCGGGCACTCCGTTTTTATTATTATCAATAGCAGCTTTAAAGAACATACCGTCTTTTGCCATGGTTTGAAAAACCCTTGCTCCTGCCAGTACAATACCATTCACACAACCGAAGGTTGAAATCATAACCAATACAGCCATAATATACGTACCAATTCCGCTACCAAAAATTTGCTCAGAAGCAGCAACTGCCACCCGATCATTTGGAGCAAACGCAATTGCATCCCTACCCAATGTATTGAGATATACAAAATTAACCAACAAATAAAGTATCATAACCACCGTTGTTCCCAACACCATCGAACGGACAACATTCTTTTTAGGATTTTCTATTTCCCCCGAAATAAACGTTACATTTTCCCAAGCTACACTCGAAAATACCGAACCTACCATGGCTGCTGCAATTCCACCAACAATAGCCATCCCAGAAATAGATTCCCAACCAGACTTCATTAAATTTCCACTGGTATCTGTTGCCAGATTACTGAAAGCTGCCCAACCAAATTGCATGTTTTCAGCCCAAAAATTACTGTTTACCAATAAGAAACCTAAAACAATTAAACCAATTATAGCTACAACTTTAGAGCCTGTAAAAATATTTTGCAGTAACTTTCCACCTTCTACACCTTTTGTATTGATATACGTAAGCAACAAAATAACGCCAATAGCCAGTATTTGAATCCAGGTAATTTTATAGCTCCCGCTTTGAAAAATTGGGGCAGCATCATTTAAAGCAGGAATCAAATACGCCGTAAATTTTCCGAAGGCTACAGCCACAGCCGCGATGGTACCGGTTTGAATCACGGTAAACAACCCCCAACCATACAGAAAGCCCATCATTTTACCAAAAACTTCTTTTAAATAGGTGTATTGCCCTCCAGCCTTTGGAAACATGGCAGAAAGTTCGCCATACGAAATAGCCGCCGCAACAGTCATCACTCCTGTTATAAGCCAAACAACAATTAACCAATAACCAGAGCCCAGATTTCGCATAATATCGGCACTCACAATAAAAATACCTGAGCCAATCATCGATCCGACAACGAGCATCGTGCCGTCAAAAAGACCAAGTGCCTTTTTCGGCGTTTGGTCTTGTGGTTTTTTCTCCATAACAATAGTTTAGTTTGTTTGCTAATTTATTAAAAAAAAATATAGCCTTCACTCCATCGATTGATTTAACGCAAGAAAAAATAATTCATCGGATAATTGGAAATATATAACCTTGAAGAATAAATTGTTATATTGCTTTCAGATAACCAAATTATAAACCGAATATTTTGTTCCTGACAAGCTATTAACCAATGTAATGGCCTTGTTTGGCAGAGTATTGATTAAAAAATCTAATACTAAAAATTAACTATGAACTTTTTACAAAGCAATTTAATTTATGTTATTCCGGCTTTAGGTCTTGTTGGAATTATAGTGATGTTAATCAAGAGTGCCTGGGTAAACAAACAAGAGGCCGGCGATAAAAACATGCAAGAATTAGCCGGCTACATTGCAGACGGCGCCATGGCTTTTTTAAAGGCCGAATGGCGGGTATTGAGTATTTTTGTTGTCTTCACCGCGGCTCTTTTGGCGTATTCTGGTTCCATTACAGAAATTAAAGGGATGCCTATGCATTCCAGTTGGATTATTTCTATTTCTTTCATTATTGGAGCCGTTTTTTCGGCAACTGCCGGATATATTGGTATGAAAGCCGCTACGAAAGCTAACGTACGAACCACACAAGCGGCACGAACCAGTTTAAAACAAGCCTTAAAAGTTTCCTTCACCGGTGGAACAGTAATGGGATTAGGTGTAGCAGGCTTGGCGGTATTGGGCTTAGGCGGATTATTTATCGTGTTCTTGCAGCTTTTTCATGTTACCGATGCTTCGTCAACAGAAATGAAAACTGCCATCGAAGTTTTAACGGGCTTTTCGTTAGGAGCTGAATCCATTGCTTTGTTTGCCCGTGTGGGTGGAGGTATTTACACCAAAGCTGCCGATGTAGGAGCCGATTTAGTAGGTAAAGTAGAAGCGGGTATCCCCGAAGATGACGTACGTAACCCTGCCACCATCGCAGATAACGTGGGTGATAATGTGGGTGATGTTGCCGGTATGGGTGCCGATTTATTTGGCTCATATGTGGCCACTATTTTAGCAACCATGGTGTTAGGACAAGAAATCACTGTGAGTGATAATTTTGGAGGGATGTCACCTATTTTATTACCCATGGTAATTTGTGGCTTGGGAATTCTTTTTTCTATTGTAGGCACCTGGTTTGTAACCATTAAAGATGAGAAATCAAATGTTCAAAATGCTTTAAACTTAGGCAACTGGTCTTCTATAGTGATTACCGCTGTTGCTTCTTATTTTATTGTGGATTGGATGTTACCAGAAACGTTAAACCTTCGCGGGTACGAATTTTCGAACACCAACGTATTCTATGCCATTTTGGTTGGTTTAGTGGTGGGTACCATTATGAGTGTGGTTACGGAGTATTTTACAGCAATGGGAAAAGGCCCGGTTAATTCCATTATTCAACAATCCTCTACCGGACATGCTACGAACATTATTGCAGGTTTATCTGTAGGAATGAAATCAACTGTTATTCCTATCTTAGTTTTAGCAGGAGGCATAATGTGCTCCTATCATTTTGCAGGTTTATACGGTGTAGCCATTGCGGCAGCCGGTATGATGGCTACCACAGCCATGCAATTAGCCATTGATGCTTTTGGCCCCATAGCCGACAATGCCGGTGGTATTGCCGAAATGAGTCAACTTCCACCTGAAGTACGTGAGCGTACTGATAACCTAGACGCCGTTGGAAACACCACTGCTGCTACAGGTAAAGGGTTTGCCATTGCATCGGCAGCTTTAACCTCTTTGGCTTTGTTTGCAGCCTTCGTAGGCATCGCTGGAATTTCGGCTATTGATATTTACAAAGCTCCAGTTTTGGCGGGTTTGTTTATTGGCGGGATGATACCTTTCATTTTCTCGGCACTTTGTATTCAAGCGGTTGGTAAAGCTGCGATGGATATGGTTCAGGAGGTGCGTCGACAGTTTCGCGAAATACCGGGCATTATGGAGTATAAAGCGAAACCTGAATATGAAAAATGTGTGGCCATTTCTACCAAAGCCTCTATTCGCGAAATGATGCTACCAGGTGCAATTGCCTTAATTACACCTATTATTATTGGTTTTACTTTTGGTCCAGAAGTTTTAGGCGGATTATTGGCCGGAGTTACCGTTACTGGCGTTTTAATGGGAATTTTTCAAAGCAATGCAGGTGGTGCTTGGGACAATGCCAAAAAATCGTTTGAGCAAGGTGTATTAATCAATGGTGAGAAATTCTATAAAAAATCGGAACCACACAAGGCTTCAGTTACCGGAGACACCGTTGGAGACCCTTTTAAAGACACTTCAGGACCATCCATGAACATTTTAATCAAATTAATGTCTATTGTTTCACTCGTTATTGCACCTTATATCGCTATTAAGGCCGATACACGCGTACACCAAGAGGAAATACGCAAAGAAATTAAAATTGAGCGAAAAACGGACAGTTTAGGCAACATTACAACCGACACTTTAGTAAATACAGTCGATACTTTAAGCCATTAGTTGTAAAATGATCAATATATTAACTAGTAAAAGGGATTTTTCAACAAAATCCCTTTTACATTTCAGGTTTTTTTAAGTAGGTTTACAGCTTATTATCATAAAATCAACAAACACAAAAGACTAAACAAATTATGAATCTTAAAAAGCCTATTGATGTGCTTATAGCCGAATCTGCTGAAAAGGGAGAGGGAACACTAAAGCGCACACTAAGTAGCACAAGCCTTGTTGCCCTAGGCATTGGCGCCATTATCGGAGCAGGTTTATTTTCTTTAACAGGAATTGCGGCTGCCGATCATGCAGGCCCAGCAGTAACCTTGTCATTTGTATTAGCCGCAGTTGGCTGTGCATTTGCAGGACTTTGCTATGCTGAGTTTGCTTCAATGATTCCGGTTGCAGGAAGTGCCTACACCTACTCATACGCCACGATGGGCGAATTTATGGCTTGGGTTATCGGTTGGGATTTAGTTCTAGAATATGCCTTGGGAGCTGCCACAGTGGGCGTTTCATGGTCTGGCTACTTTAATAAGTTATTACACGAATTTGGCATGGAAATGCCCCTTTATCTCACAAAATCATTTGCCGAGGTAGAAGGAGGAGGTGTTAATTTGCCGGCTATTATGATTGTATCATTACTTTCATTATTATTAATTCGTGGCACCAAAGAATCGGCTAGCCTAAACAATATCCTAGTGATTGTGAAGGTTTCGGTTGTATTAATCTTCATTTTCTTAGGTTGGAAATTTATTAACCCTGCAAACCATACACCTTACATCCCTGCTAACACAGGCGTAAAAGGCGAATTTGGTATTTCAGGAATCGCTGCAGGTGCTGCACTTGTATTCTTTGCTTTTATTGGTTTCGACGCAGTTTCTACAGCTGCGCAAGAAGCAAAAAATCCACAGAAAGGCATGCCAATTGGTATTTTAGGTTCATTAGCGGTATGTACAATATTATACGTTTTATTTTCGCACGTAATGACAGGTTTGGTTCCTTACACAGTTTTCAAAGGTGATGCCTCTCCTGCCGCGACAGCATTTAAAGTTACAGGTTACAGCTGGTTACAAATGGGCTTAATCATTGCTATTTTAGCAGGTTATACTTCAGTAATTTTGGTGATGTTAATGGGTCAATCACGAGTTTTCTACACCATGTCTAAAGATGGTTTGTTACCAAAATTCTTTAGTGATATCCATTCAAAATTCAGAACTCCATTCAAAACCAACATTTTCTTCATGTTATTCGTGAGTATTTTTGCAGGTTTTGTTCCGGTTACCGACTTGGGCCACATGGTTTCTATTGGTACTTTATTTGCCTTCTCTTTAGTCTGTATCGGTGTAATGATTATGCGCAAAACTGATCCGGATAGAGAACGTCCGTTTAAAACGCCTTTAGTTCCATTTGTACCTTTAATGGGTATTCTTGTTTGCGTTTACTTAATGTCGTCATTACCAATTGAAGCATGGATTCGATTGGCTATTTGGATGGGACTAGGTATTGCTATTTATTTCTTATACGGAACAAAAAATTCTGTTCTACGAAAAAATCAATTGAATAAATAAGCTTATTTTATAGATACAAAACCTCTTGATGAAAATCAGGAGGTTTTTTAATGCCATTTATTTTGACATGCGCTTAATTGCTATAACTTTGTGTAAATCCACAACGCCAATATGAAATTCCACTTCAGCCAAATTCTATCTACCAGCATGGTATTGTTTGCCATTATTGATATTTTAGGTTCTATTCCAATCATTATTGAGCTGCGTAAAAAAGCTGGGCACATTCAATCAGAAAAAGCTGCATTGGTTGCCACCTGTTTGATGATTGCCTTCTTATTTGCAGGAGAAGCGATGTTGCGTGTAATTGGACTTGATGTTGCATCCTTTGCCATTGCAGGTTCCTTGGTAATTTTCTTCATTGCCATGGAAATGGTTTTAGGCTTAACCTTCTTCAAAGAAGAAATTCCTGAAACCGTTTCAATTGTTCCCCTCGCCTTTCCATTGATTGCTGGAGCGGGCTCTATGACTACCCTTTTATCACTCAAAACACAATACGACACACAAAATATTGTGGTCGGTATTTTACTCAATATGCTGTTTGTTTACTTCGTTTTAAAAAACACACAACGTTTAGAAAAAATTCTTGGTAAAACTGGATTGAACATCCTACGCAAAGCTTTTGGTGTGATATTACTGGCTATCGCGATTAAGCTCTTCAGAAACAACACAGGCCTATAACACACTACAAATCAATGAAAAATATTATTCTTGTTTTAATTTTAACAACTCTATTTTTTCAAATTCAAGCGCAAACGAAAAAGCCAAACATTATTTTCATTTTAGCAGATGATTTAGGATATGGCGACATACACGCATTAAACTCAGAGGGAAAAATTAACACGCCTAACATCGATAAAATTGCTAAAAATGGCATTCGATTTAGCGATGCGCATACGAGTTCTTCTGTATGTACACCCTCGCGCTATGGAATTTTAACCGGCAGATACAATTGGCGTTCAACATTAAAAAACGGCGTTTTAGGAACATATGGTCGGCCTCTAATAAATGCTAACAGAACAACCATGGCCAGCATGCTTAAAACAGCAGGTTATCAGACCTCTATTTTTGGAAAGTGGCATTTAGGTTTTGATTGGACAACTACCGATGGTAAAAAACCTATTGATAGCAAAAATCAAAACAACCTTAACTATCATGCAGAATTAACAGGAGGACCAACAGCCTATGGATTTGATTATTATTTCGGGGTAGATGCACCAAATTATCCCCCTTATTGCTTTATTGAAAACAACCATCTAATTGGTGAACTCTCTACCTTTCATTCGTTTGAACCGAAACTTGACAGCAGAGCGGGGACTGGAGTTGCCAACTGGAGCCAAAAACAAGTAATGCCTGTTTTATTACAAAAAAGTAAAGAGTACATCCTCCAGGCGAAAAGTACAAAAAAGCCTTTTTTTATGTACCTGCCATTAACTGGCCCTCATACTCCAGTTGTACCTACGGACGAATTCCTACACAAATCTAAACTGAACATATATGCAGATTTTGTAATGCAAGTAGATCATTATGTTGGCGAAATACTTAACACCCTCGAAAAAACAAACCAACTAGATAACACCATCCTTGTTTTCACGAGCGACAATGGCTGTTCGCCACATGTGAATTATCCTGAGCTATTAGCCAAAGGACATAACCCAAGCTATATTTTTAGAGGTACAAAATCCGATATTTTTGAAGGAGGACATCGTGTACCCTGCTTGGTTCAATGGCCGGATAAAATTAAAGCCAATCAAGAAGTAACACAAACCATTTCATTAGTTGATTTTATGGCCACCTTTGCTAGTATAGTCAATTATAAATTTAAAGATAATGAAGCAGAAGACAGCTTCGATTTCAGCGAATTATTTTCTAAACCTGAATCAAAAAAACAAATTAGGCCTGCCATTGTATATCATTCTATCAACGGCAGCTTTGCCATCGAAAAAGCAAACTGGAAATTAGAATTATGCGAAGGTTCAGGGGGCTGGAGTCCAAGCAATCCTGGAAACCCTGCATCTTTGCCTGCTGTCCAATTGTATGATATAAAGAACGACATTTCGGAGCGCAAAAATATCCAATCCGAGTACCCAGAAGTAGTCAAAGAACTAAAGAAATTGTTAAAAAAATACGTTGAGGATGGCCGCAGTACTCCTGGCAAGAAACAAGTAAATGAAGGCCTATTTTTAGCTCCTCGAATGACTTGGATGGAAAACCTTTAGAACGTCAAAAGAAAACCAAATATAATATGAATAGTTTTGAATTCTATACCCTCATAATCGGTGCGATTGCTGTTTTAATAGAGCTTGTCAATCACATTAAGAAAAGTTTGCATTAATCTTTCTTAATCAAACGCGCCACAAACATGGTGTCGGCCTTGTTTTCATACCCTTTAACCAATTCCATTTTTTCTAGGGTTAAAGGAAGCGTGTCGAGCATGTGTTGTACAACTTCTTCGTTTTCTTGTTTAAAAGCTGAACAAGTAATGTAAATCAACGGCTTACCGGGCTTTAAATACTTGACCACGTTTTGCACAATTCCTTTTTGAATGGTCGAAAATTGTTTAATTCTTTTCTCATCAAAATAAGAAAGCATTTCAGGTGTACGTCCCCAGGTTCCGGACCCGGTACAAGGTGCATCTACCAAAATACCATCAAATTCATAGTGATGTAAAATCTGGTCGTTGTTTTTCAGCAAATCAAGTTCCTTTTTATGGTATTTTTTAATTCCAGCCAAACGAAAACGCTCATCAAGATTCATTAAGACACTTTCTCTTAAATCCGATACTAAAAGCTCTATAACCGGCTCGATACTGTGTAGCAACAAAGATTTACCGCCAGAAGCGGCACAGCAATCCCACCACTTATCCCATTTATTGGGTTGAAAATACAAACCTGTATGTTGCGAAGATAAATCTTGAACTTGATACGTTCCTTCTTGCAAAACTCCTTCTAGTTTCGTTCCATTGGGTAAAGCCAATGCTGTTTTAGTGACGATATTAGTCGATATTCCAGCTGTATTCAAGGCATCAGAGACCGCAGCAGTTTGATTCTCCGCAACGCGGATAAACAAATCGGGTTGGGTAAAAAATGACGCATAAAACGTCGATTTATCCAGTCCTTCTGATACGTGCTGATGAAACGAAAAAACATCTCCCAGATTAAATTCAGGATATTTTGCTAGGATCAGTGGATACTTATCTTCAAAAGGAAGTGTACTATGTTCTACTAAATCAGGCAAATTCTTTTCAACCACTAAACTAAGGGTTTGGTGACATAAAAAATCGCCTATACTTAAACGAAGTTCATTGCTCAAAGAAGGCAAGGCTTTCCCTAATCTAAAAAAGCTGTAAATATGTCGAGTGGCCCAACGTCGATCCGATGAACCCATCTGTTTATTTTGTTTAAAATAAGCAGGCAAAAATCGATGCAAGGGTACCTGACCATCGTAATGAATAACTATTTGCTCAAAAGCTTTTACCTGATGTTCTACTCTCATAAAGATTTTAAAGGGATTGTTTATTACCGCTTATTGGACCATGTTAAGGCCGAAATTTTTATATTTCAACAACAATATACTGGTGTTAATATAGCCTAATTTTTCGTCATATATAAAAGAAAACGCATTGTGTAATCCATTGTATTTCACTTTTGTTAATTGGCTAGCGTAATCTTCACCATAATTTGCCAAAAGAGTACCGAAATAGTATCCAATATCAAATCCTTTATAGGCATATTCACTTGGTTCAAAACTATATTTTGCTCTATATTTCTTTATAAAGCTGGCAACCGCCTGATTTTTATAATCAACTTTATAGGTCGAACTGATAATGGTATTCAATGCTTCTACTTTCTCCGTTGGATAATTTTGCTTAGCCCAATTTGGATGTCCGTACACGTTTGTGACATACCCCTTTGCTTTTATTTTTATCAAACGGTCAAGGGTTGCAACTACAAAGGCCCTATCTGACGATGCTACAACGACTACATAGTTTTTCCCTTTTTGTAGCTTGGTTTCTAAGCTGTAAACGGATGCATATTCTTGAAACTCATATCTAACTTTAACATTCGATTGGAAATAATTTCGTATCGGCGCTGCAAATTGTTCATCCTCCGTTTTCTTCGGATTAATTAACACGATAATTGTATTGGCGGAATTAATGGTTTTGCCTATGTAATGCGCTATTTTCTCGCCATGCAAATTTATATTGCCCACTATGGATACTAGTTTCGGATTATTAAATTCAGCAGGTTGTGATGCCGCTAAAGGTGAGACTACCAGTATATTTTTTTCCTTTGAATAATTACTGATATATTTCAACCCATCCGGAAAAACGGGCCCAACAATCAACCTGCTTTGCTTAAATCGATCATTTGTATACAAGGAACTGATGTGACTATTATCGTCTTCCGTGTCAAATACATTCAGTTTAAAATTTTGACCCTTGCCTGCGGCTGAATCAAGACCTAATTTAAATCCTTGGTAAAAATCAATGGGCATTGCATACTTTTCTACTTCAGTTTTACCCAGAGTTTTGAAGTTGACATCGTTTAAGCGGAAAGGCACAAGTAATGAAATACCCGCCTGTTCAATTTTTTTATTCGATTTTTCAACTGGAATCTCCTTTTCAACGGGTTTTGATGGCGCTGATTTTGGTGTACGCACTTTAGAAGAACAAGCTGCAATTAAAACGGACAGTAATAAAAAAAAGGCGTATGTATTCTTTTGCATAAAAATGTCTTTCAAAAAATATGCCAGCAAAGGTATTAAGCTTAATGATATATTCTTTTATTTTTAGCGATAAAGTTTTCAAGAAAAGGTTGATTAAATTGATTTTAACACCTTCCTACTACTATTTTTTTTGAATCTACACCATTTCTATCAAACGTGTTTAGCTAGAGCATAACAGCGAAACCTAAAAACAAAAAAACCAACTATAAACAAATAGTTTACAGTTGGTTCATGATTATATATTTCTGAGAATATCGTTTATTCCCATTCAATAGTAGCAGGTGGCTTAGAGCTAATGTCGTATACAACTCTATTTATTCCTTTTACTTTATTAATAATTTCGTTTGAAATTTTTGCTAACACTTCATAAGGTAAATGACACCAATCTGCAGTCATTCCATCAACTGATTCAACTGCACGCAAAGCGATTACATGCTCATACGTACGCTCATCGCCCATTACCCCTACCGATTGAACTGGTAAAAAGATAGCACCTGCTTGCCATACTTTATCGTACAAGCCAGCTGCCTTTAACTCGTGAATGTAAATAGCATCGGCTTGTTGTAAAATAGCCACTTTTTCTGCAGTTACTTCACCTAAGATACGAATGGCTAAACCTGGACCAGGAAAAGGGTGACGGCCTAAAATACTATCATCAATTCCTAAAGCTTTTCCAACTCTACGAACCTCATCTTTGAATAAAGTTTTTAAAGGCTCTACGACTTTCAATTTCATAAAATCAGGTAGACCACCCACGTTGTGATGCGATTTAATGGTAGCCGAAGGGCCATTCACAGAAATCGATTCAATAACATCTGGATAAATAGTACCTTGACCTAACCAGCTTACGCCAGTTACTTCATGAGCCGCATCGTCAAATACTTCGATAAATACACGACCAATTGCTTTGCGCTTTAATTCTGGGTCTTTTAAACCTGCTAATTGCCCTAAGAAACGATCTTTTGCATCAATTCCTTTAATGTTTAAGCCCATGTGCTTGTATTGCTCAAGCACTTGTTCATATTCATCTTTTCGCAATAAGCCATTATCAACAAATATGCAATGTAAGTTCTCGCCAATTGCTTTGTGCAATAAAACCGCAGCAACGCTACTGTCTACCCCACCAGACAAACCTAAAACCACTTTATCGTTTCCTAATTGCGTTCTTAAATCCGCAACGGTTGTTTCGATAAAAGATGCCGAAGTCCAGTCTTGGTTACAACCACAAATATCTACCAAGAAATTCTCTAAAAGTACTTTACCATCAATACTGTGTGTCACTTCTGGGTGAAATTGAATGGCATACGTTTCTGAATCTTTGATATGATAAGCAGCCACTTTTACGCTATCGGTACTGGCAATTAATTCAAAGTTATCTGGAATTTCGGTAATGGTATCACCATGGCTCATCCATACCTGAGAATCGATATTAATCCCTTTAAATAACTTGTTCTCTTGATTAACGAAGTTAAGATTTGCACGCCCGTACTCGCGAGTGGATGAAGCTTGAACGCTTCCTCCTGAGTGCTGCGCAATATATTGTGCACCATAGCAAACTGCCAATAGTGGATATTTTAAATGATACTTTGAGATATCGATTTGAGGGGCATCTTCTTGACGCACAGAATACGGACTTCCAGAGAAGATTACACCTTTTACATCCTCTGTAATCTCGGGAAGATTATTATATGGATAGATTTCACAATAAATATTTAGTTCGCGAACTCTGCGGGCAATGAGTTGTGTAAATTGCGAACCAAAATCGACGATTATGATTTTTTCTTGCATCCGCAAAGGTAGCAATAAGATATGAGATTTAAGAGCTAAGATTTTAGATTTTTTAGCGAGAATTTACCCAAGGATTTTTAACCCAACTGAGGTATATTTCATTACTTTTCATCTTTATATATTAGCGTAAGATTTTATTGAATTGCTTGCCATATTAACATCCTGTCAAATGGATAATACCGATACCCGCTTGAATGTCTTCTACCACTTCAGAAAAATGAGTTTTAAATTCCCCAACTGTCATTGTTTTCATAACCTGAAATTTGAATCCAAATACAAACTAATCTTATAAAGTTTTCAAGATTAGCCTTTTAGGTGGAGAGTAACTGTACTTCGACCCCAAATTTACGTAGAAAATCTACGCCTTCATCGCTTGGCAATCCTTTATAAGCTGCATATGATTTTGAATAATACACCAACTTTATCCCCGAAGATAAAATTAAACGTGCGCATGCGATACAAGGTGATAAGGTAGTATACAACGTGCAACCCTCTATTTTCGCTCCATTCTTTGAAGCATACAAAATAGCATTTTCCTCTGCATGCAGCGCCAATGAGCAACTTCCTTTGCTATCACGCGCGCATCCATGTTCTGGCCATTCTTCATCACAATTGTGTGTTCCGGCTGGCGGTCCGTTGTATCCGATAGAAATAATGCGGGTATCTTTGGTTAACACCGCTCCAACATGCGCTCGCACACAATGTGAACGCTCTGCCAGCTCGGTAGCCAAATTCATAAATATTGAATCGAAACTTGGTTTATGTAACATATTAAAAATAAAAAGCCACAGAAATAAATTTCTGTGGCTGTAAAAATACTGTATTAAAAATTAATGTCCGCCAGAAATTTTCTCATCAAAATTAATTCCTTGCTTCTTTAAAATAGCCGCGCCTCGAACGGCATAAAATGCTAAATAGGCAAAGCATATTACCCCAATAATGTAACTATTTTGAATTCCAGTAAATTTAGAAAGGTATCCCTGAGCCAAACTCACAAAGCCTCCACCCATAATCATCATAATTAAAAAGCTACTTCCTTGACTCGTATTTTTCCCTAAACCGCTTACTGCAAGCGTAAAAATACACGGCCACAACGTACTGCAAAACAACCCTACGCTAGTAAACGCATACACACTAACCATTCCTTTTGTAAACATACCGATGATTAACGCAAGAATACCTGCAATCGAAAATATTAACAGCATGCGCGCTGGATTTCCTTTACTAGCCATATCGGCGGCAATTAATACCAAAATTACCGCAGCATATACATAAAATGGTGTTAGATCGTGTTTGGCAATTGCGTTAACGAGCAAGAAAATACCAAAGGCTAAATACGGAGCAATAAAGCGTAAAATTTTCTGCAAACTCATATTCTCTGTGAAAGCTTCAACCGCACCAGTCCAGCGGCCAATCATTAAACTTGCCCAGTATAAAGACACATAAGGCGCAATGTCTTTAATCGCAAAACCTAATTTTTCTTCCATATAAGCAGGTAAATTACTGGCTGTTGATACCTCAACGCCTACGTATAAAAAGATAGCAATCATTCCCAAAACCAACTGCGGATAACGCAAGGCCGATTTTCTGTACTCACCTTTCTCCTCTGTTGCTTCAACTAAGGCTGGTCTATCTGGCAAAGCCGACATTTTTAGAAACACCGCCACCGCTAAAAAAGCAACCCCTAATATCAAATAGGGTACCTTCACACTCTCGATGCTCAAATTGCTCTGAACATTGGTTGCAGAACCAAAAATGGCGAAATTAACCAACAGGGGTCCTATTGTTGAGCCAAAGTTATTGACTCCACCTGCTAAAGTTAATCGTTGGGATCCTGTTTTAATTGGCCCTAATGCAATGGCCAGCGGATTTGCAACCGTTTGCTGTAAAGAAAAGCCCAAGGCAACAATAAACAAGCCCGATAACATTAATGTAAATGAACCGCTATTCGCGGCTGGATAAAACAACAGGGTTCCGGCGGCCGAAATAATTAGTCCCAACACAAGTGAATTTTTATACCCTATCTTGTTCACAATATCCTGCCCCATCGCAACCGAGATAATATTATAAATAATGGCTCCCACCGTGTACGCAATATAAAATGCAAACGATACTAACTGACTCTGGAATTGAGTTAAATTGAAGGCTTGCTTAAATACGGGAATTAAGATATCATTACTTGCAGCTACAAAGCCCCAAAAGAAAAATACCGTCACCAAGGGTATAAATTGCGCCCACTTAGTTTGTGCTTGTTCTGTACTCATATACTTTATTAAATTGTTTTAGTAGGGCTAAACATAAAGAAAAAAACTAAAAAAACAGCACGAAAGAATCAAGCTGACTAACAAAATAAATTTGACTTTTACTGGTTTAAAATTGCATATTCGCATACGTTAAAAAAGTAGTTAGATGTTTGAAGCCATATTACTAGGTGTTGGGGCGGGGATGATTTCATCGTTTCTAACGGGGCCTGTATTTTTTGCGATGATTAAAACCAGCATTGAAAAAGGGTTCAAAGCGGGTTTTTCTTTAGCCATTGGCGTAATTGCAAGCGATGTCATCCTCATTAGTCTTGTACTCTTCGGCAGTCAGTTTTTAGCGTATCAAAGCAGTTTCGACAAATATGTTGGCATTATAGGTGGTATATTTTTATTGGCCGTTGGCATCTACTATCTTTTTTCGCGTATATCCATCCATTACGACACAGATAATTTACAAAGAGTAAGCAAAAGAGGTTATTTATTAAAAGGTTTTCTCATGTGCATACTAACACCATCAACGCTAATGTTTTGGGTTGTGGTGAGCGGCATTATATCTGTTAAACTGAACAATATGTTCAATGAAAAATTAATGTGTTTTATCGTAGCAATGGCTACTCAATTAAGTATAGACGGAGCAAAAAGTTATTATTCTAGTAAGCTCCGCTATCGAATCAAAGAAGATGCACTTAAAAAATTAAACAAAATTGCAGGCGTTATCCTCATCCTTTTCGCCGCATGGCTGATGATAAAAACCTATCTTGCTTTTTATTTACATTAACGACTCTTTATCGGTAAATTGATTTCCTTTACACACTATATCCTTATTAGTATGCATATTTTAAACACACTGATCCGTATTCTTACACGATCAAAAACCTGTATTATCTTGCTATTTCTATTTATAGGAATCGGCAAATCAATAGCTCAACAAACCGAAAACAAACCAGATAGAGAAGAATGGTTTCGTTCTTTAGGCTTGGGAATGTTCATTCATTGGAGTTTCGATTCGCAAGTGGGCGCTGTCATTAGTCATTCCATGGTTGGCGCCTCCCCTGATTATTTGAAAAAATTCGTGTACGAATTGCCAAAAACCTTTGATCCTGACAAAATGAATCCGAAGGAATGGGCTGTTTTAGCTAAGCTAGCGGGGATGAAATACGTCGTTTTTACCGCCAAGCATCACTCGGGTTTTGCCATGTGGAATACCAAAACCACGGATTTCTCGATCAAGAATACTCCTTTTAAACGCGATATTACGAAGGAGATTTTTGAGGCTTTCCGCGAACAAGGAATCGCCATTGGTGTATATTTCTCTCCCGAGGATTTTCATTTGCTTTATCAGATGAATGTCCCTATTGGCCGTTTACAACACCCCATGCATTACCCGGCAAACAACAGTAAACTAATGGCATTAGATAAAAGCCAACTAAAAGAGCTTTTAAGCAATTATGGAAAAATTGATGTCATCTTTTTTGATGGCCCTGCCGATGGATTGAAAGAATACGCCTGGAAACTACAACCCGATATTGTGGTTACGCGCGGACAAATGAAAACCCCTGAACAAACTTTGCCTAAAGAAATTTTAAACGTTCCGTGGGAAGCGTGTTTTACGATGGGAACAGATTGGCAATATAAACCCACCAACGATCCTCATAAAAGCGGTACACAAATTATCAACATGCTTATTGAAACACGCGCAAAGGGTGGGAATTTACTGTTAAATGTAGGGCCAAAGCCAAATGGTGAAATTCAAATTGAACAAGAAGCATTGCTAAGAGAAATGGCTCTGTGGAATCTCGTAAACGAAGAATCGATTAGAGATGTTCGTCCTTGGCACTTCATGAAACAAGACGACATTTGGTTTACCGAAAACAAGAAGAACAATACAATTTATGCCTTTATACCCGGTGGACCTAACTGGAAATACGGTACGAGGAAAAATCTGGTCCTCAAAAATTTAAAACAAACAGCGGCCACCAAAATTAGCGTAGTGGGTTACAATAGTCAGGTAGTTGAATACAGAAAAGATTTTGACGCTTCTATTCGAGCCGAGAACACGGACAGTGGCATACAAATTAGCGCCGTAAACGGCCTACGGTTGTATACGAATAATCAATGGCCAAATCCGATTGTATTAAAGATTGAAAATGCTACCTATACTGGTCCCATCACTGAAAACAAAACAAAAGACAAAAAAGAAAGCAACGGAGTTGAGGGTCTATTCTAAGAACGGAAACCTACACCCTCGCCCTTTAATACAAAAACAGCCAAGGCGAATTGCCTTGGCTGTTTTTTTTGCTGTAGATCTAATCGCTTAGTAAGCTCTTTGATTATTTCCTTCTTTCCAGTTGATAAACGCTTTATTTACCACTTTGTTACCTCCGGCTGTAGGATAATTTCCTGAAAAATACCAATCGCCTTTATTGGTTGGAATAGCACTGTGTAAGTTTTCTAACGTTTGATAAATAACTTGAACTTCTGCTACTGTTCCTTTTGGCGTAATGATTTCAGCAATTTTTGCCGAAATTTCTTCCGGGGTAAAAGGAGCATATATTTCCTTCACGTGGTTGATAATTTCTTCTTTTGGTAATAATAAAGATGCTTTACATTTTGCATATACATCTTCAATTACTTGCCACATTCCGCGCTCTGTAAGCAATTGAATGGCTGCATCAAAAGCCACAAACTGGCCCATTCTGCTCATATCAATACCATAACAATCCGGATAGCGGATTTGAGGTGCCGATGATACAATGATGATTTTCTTTGGATGTAAACGGTCTACTATTTTAATGATACTTTGTTTCAAGGTTGTTCCTCTTACAATTGAATCATCAATGGCCACAAGTGTATCTTCGTGATTTTTGATAATTCCGTATGTGGTGTCATATACATGGGCAACCATTTCACTTCTATCCGCATCTTGCGTGATAAATGTACGAAGCTTAACATCTTTGATAGCTAATTTCTCTACACGAGGAGCCATAGAAAGAAGTTCATCAAGTTCTGTATCATTTAATACTTCTTTCTTGGTTAACAATACATCTTTTTGATAATTCCGGATGTATTCACGAACCCCATCTACCATTCCAAAGAAAGCTACTTCGGCCGTGTTTGGAATAAAAGAGAAAACGGTCTTTTTAAGATCATGTCCAACAGCATCCAATACTTGTTTGCACAATAAACGACCTAATTGCTTGCGTTCTTGATAAATTTCTTTATCGCTACCTTTTGAGAAATAAATACGCTCAAATGAACACGATAATCGTTCAGTAGGTTCGCGGAATTGCTCCATACTTACCACACCATCCTTTTTAATGATTAAGGCATGCCCTGGATCAATTTCTTTAATATCTTTAAATTGAATATTGAAAGCTGTTTGAATAGCAGGACGCTCGGAAGCAGCCACCACAATCTCGTCGTCGTAATAATAAAATGCCGGACGAATACCTGCGGGATCGCGCATGATAAACGAATCGCCGTTACCCACCATTCCACAAATTGCATAACCACCGTCCCAGGTTTTTGCCGAGCGACGTAAGATATTGGCAATATTTAAATTCTCCGAAATTTTTTGTGTAATCGCTACGTTATCGTGTCCTTCTTTCTTGTATTGATCGAAAAGATCTTGATTTTCATCGTCTAAGAAGTGACCTATTTTTTCCAGTACCGTAACGGTATCGGCTTTTTCTTTGGGATGTTGACCTAACTCATACAATTGCTCAAGCAATTCATCCACATTGGTCATGTTAAAATTACCTGCAACAACCAAGTTACGGGTCATCCAGTTATTTTGGCGCAAGAAAGGATGACAGTTTTCGATACTGTTTTTCCCATGCGTACCATAACGCAAATGGCCTAATAATACTTCACCAATAAAGCTCACGTTATTTTTAAGCCATTCTGTATCCTGCATTAACTCAGGGGTATTTTCTTGTATATCTACAAATCTACTTTGTACATATTCAAAAATATCTGCAACCGCATTCGATGCCATGCTTCGGTAACGGCTAATGTACCTATTGCCTGGTTTCATATCCAACTTAATGGTGGCAATACCCGCGCCATCTTGACCGCGGTTATGCTGTTTTTCCATTAGAAGATATAATTTGTTAAGGCCGTAAAGTGCTGTACCGTACTTTTGCTGGTAGTAAGAAAGTGGTTTTAACAGGCGAATAAAAGCGATTCCGCATTCGTGTTTTATCTGATCACTCATTGTGTGGGTTTGAAAGTGCAAAGTTATCCTTTTAAAATTTCACAACCTAAATAAAAATGCTTTCTTTTTTAATGATGAGGTTTAGCTGACAGATTTGGAAAATTTTGAATCTAAAATCACTAAAACGGTTTAACAATACCCCTATTCAGACCATTGACAAAAAACGAGCCTAAATAATGTTTGCTATTTACGAAACTTCTGCCTGTGTTTAAAAGAATCAAGATACAACGTTACTCAAAAACGAGCAAAACACGATGTGTTCAAATCACTTTATTTTAAATGATTTTAACGCTGCCGCAAAAAAAATGGAGGCCTGCTCATCAAATACTTTCGGATCTCCGCTGGTGTAAAACTCTTTCTCTCCTCCCCGGCTCAGTTTCGATTCTATCTCTGGATGACGCTCAAGATAATTTACTAAACTTTTTGCCACAATATCTCCTTGCGTTAGAATCTTAACGTATTCTGGAAAAACGGCCTTTAGCTTTGGCAGTAGCAGAGGATAATGGGTACAAGCCAACAACACGCAATCTATCTCATCTGATTGTGCTAACAGAGCGTTACAATACTCCTTTACGAAGAAGTCGGCTCCAGGCTCTAAATGTTCATTGTTCTCTATTAGGGGCACCCACATGGGGCAGCTTTGCTGAAATACTTTTATATCGGGAAAGAACTTTTGGATTTCTAATAAATAGGATGCTGAGTTTACGGTACCTCTTGTTCCCATAACACCTATTTCATTACTGCTAGTATATGCACCAATTACTTCCGCTGTAGGACGAATGACGCCCAGCACACGCTTGTTTGGATAACGAGCTGGTAAATCTTTTTGCTGAATGGTTCTTAACGCTTTTGCAGAAGCGGTATTGCAAGCAAGGATGACCAATTCGCATCCTTTACTAAAAAGCCATTCTACGCATTCTAAGGTGTACTTGTAAATTGTATCAAAAGAATGATCACCATAGGGTGAACGCGCATTGTCACCTAAATAAATATACGTGTATTCGGGTAATTGATCTGCAATGGCCTTGAATACTGTTAACCCTCCATATCCTGAGTCGAAGATACCTATTGGTGCTGTTTTATTCATGCGTAAAATTAAAAGTCCTTTAAAACAAAAACGGAACTAAGTTAAACTTAATTCCGTTTTAATATAAACTTAGATAGAATCCTTTTTTCTAGGACATCTATTTTAGATTATTTTTTTGGAGCAGCTGGTTTAGCTGCAGTAGCCGTAATACCTAATTTAGTTTTTACAGCAGCAGTAACATCCTCGCCACCTTCCCAAAATACTAAGTTATTACCACCTTGTCCGTTTGCAATATCAAAAACATATGCTAATCCTTTTTCTTTAGCAATGGTAGAAATTGCAGAAGCAACTTTGGTTTGAATCGGTTGAAACAATTCTGCTTGTTTATTTGCAATATCTTGTTGTGCTTTTTTTTGTGCATCGGTAATGCGTACTTCAAGATCTTGCAATTCTTGACCAGCAGTTTGCAATTGTTTTCCTACTACTTCTTTGTTTGCCTCACTTAAGGTTTTCTCTAAATTCTGAGCCGCAGTCCTTTTAGTTTGATATTCTTTAAGCATTGCGTCAATATCGGCTTGTTTTTGTTTGCCTAAAGTTTCTAAAGTGGTTTGGGCAGTTTTAGCTTCCGGAAGGTTAGCAAAAACCTCTTCGGAATTAATGTGACCTAATTTTTGTTGTGCACTTGCCATATTCGCTGTAAACAATAAACCCGCTGCTACAAAGAATACGTTAATTAACTTTCTCATCTTTCTATTTTACTTTTTTCTAATTTACTTTTTTTAATGAAGGCGTGAATATAATAATTTATTCTAATTTTTTCCACTGCTTGGTTTATAGCCTAATTTGGTAATTACATCATTACTCAAATCGTAACTACTACTAGCATAAATCATCATCGTTGCCTCGCTACTTTTATCAAAAATAAAGTCTAAATATTTGGCTTTTGCAATTTGCTTAATTACATCGGCTACTTTATCTTGAATGGGTTTTAAAAGTGCTGAGCGGCTTTGAAACAACTCACCATCCGGCCCAAATTTCTGACGTTGAAATTCTTTTGCTTTTTTTTCTTTTTCTATAATTTCATTTTCACGGCGTTTGCGCATATCATCGGTTAATAATACCTGATCTGCTTGATAGGCTTTGTACATCCGATCTATTTCACTAAAATTTTGATCAACCTGTTGTTGCCATTGTTTTGACGCCACATCCAATTGATTCATTGCCGATTTATACTCGGGCATATTTTTTAAAATATATTCCGTGTCTACGTAGGCAAACTTTTGTGCAAAGACACCAAAACTTGAACAAATTAGGAATGCGATTAAAAGACTCTTTTTCATATGTGTGCAATTTTGTGTTTTGTTTCCTACTTCTTTATACTTATACGGAACGAAACAAAACTATTTTTAATAACCTAAGTCCTAATAACTCTATTTAGAAGCATTTATTGTACTAAATAATTGTGCACAAAGATAGTATCTAAAAACAAAAGCCCAAGTAAACTTGGGCTTTTAACTTTTTTTAACAAAAAAATGAATTACTAAAAATTTTTATAAAAAGATTCTCTAGGGTTTTGAGGAGCTTTTTGCCACTCATAAGTAGCACTCATTCTATTTATCACAGGAGTAAGCCCTGATTGACCAGACGAAAAAGTATTTCTACATTCTGCTATACCATATGTTTCACCAGTATCAAAACTCTCACTAAAAATCCCATAATGAGTTATAGTATAATTACCTCGTATTCTGGCGTAATACATTTCATCACTCCTCCAATCCTTTTTCCCAAAAAGACCACCCTTTCTATACGCCTCTCCTTTTAATGAAACCCCACATGAAGAGCCTAGTGAGGTATTTTCCGCCCATGCATAAATCAGTACCCGTTCCGGTCTCCCGTTATTATATTCATTTGAATAATTCACTTGGGTCCCTCCAGTTAAAATAGCCAAAGTGGTGGGTTTGGTAATTTTAGCAGATGAAGACATAATATTCAAATCTCTTCCATCTGACTTAACGCTAAGATTTCCAGTAACAATGGTTTTCACTAAAACCTTATTTGTATCCAGTTCTTGAGAAAGATTTTTACTTTGAACGCCCTTCTTATAAACTTCAAAATCAGAGTTTTTAATGGTATATTCCTTATTTTCGCTATATAAGTAAATTTTATCCTCAATATGTAATGCTCCATTTTTATTGAGAAACCGCCTAATCACTGGATCCTTCAAATTACATCTTATATTTTCATCAAGTGTATCTTTTTCTAAGGAGATATAATTTAACTTGCTCAACAATGAATCTACTTTTTCAAGCGGTATATTATTTAACGATTTCCATATTTTACTAAAACTCTCATGATTCTTAAAACTTAATAAACCTTCTTTAACTGTAACATCTTTCATCAAATTTCTTTCATCTCGTACAATCGATTCATTTTGATTATAAGAGTAATCCTTTTTACATGAACTTACAATAAAACATATGAATGCAATTGCTAGTACTAATCTAATTGTTTTTTTCATAGTAATTGTTTTAAATTTTAAAAATTAGATTCAAAATTACTTAATAATACTACTTTTAAAACAAATTAAACTTATTATATATATAAATTTAATTATACAATTATACATGTGAAAATTATTCATTTTTACTTTTTTTTTCATTTAAATAATCAATTAATAAAAAAAGGCAACCTTTGGGTTGCCTTTTCAAAATATGTTTAATAAATCAATATCTAAAATCCACCTAATTGCTGTGCAATACTAAAGGTGAAATTTTGTTTACCACCATCATTTAAGCCAGGAATACTGTCGAATGCATGACCATAATCAATTCCCAATAAGCCAAAAATTGGCAAGAAAATACGCGCACCGATACCGGCTGATCTTCTGATGTTAAACGGATTAAAATCACTAAACTGATTCCAAGTATTACCACCTTCAGCAAAAGCTAATACGAATGCGGTTGCTTGTTGACTTTTAATTACTGGATAACGTGCTTCTACCACATACTTGGTATAAATTGGGCTACCAGAGGTTTGTGCGATATTTGGATCTGAACCATTTGGAATTACCCCATTGTTAATATATCCACGCATAGCGATAATTTCAGAACCTTGTAAGAAATCAAACCCTTGCATACCATCACCGCCCAATTTAAAACGTTCAAATGCTGATTGACCTACCGCAGAATTATAATACCCTAAGAAACCAAATTGTGCTTGTGCTTTAATAACTAAGTTACCCGCCACACGCTGATACCATTGCGAATCAAATTTCCATTTATGGTACTCGGTAAATTTATACTTACGCTCATCAGATGCGGTTGCATAATTCACATTGTTCATTAAAGAATATGGAGGTGTTAATTGAACAGTAAAACGATTATATGAACCCGATGTTGGGAAAATTGGTGAATCTCTTGAATCGCGACTGAATTCTGTTGACAAGTTGATGTTATACGAAGTACCTGTCTGGAATAAAAATCCGGTATAATTATCTAAAATATACTGTTGAAAACTTAGCGCATTTGATAATTGGAAAAAGTTATCCGGCCAGTTCAATCTTCGGCCTAAACTCACCGTTACACCATTCAAACGAATTCTTCGATCCAATGGGCTTTTCCCCGAGCTTGAATACGGTACATAGTTTAACGATGTAAATGCACTCACCCCAAAACTAACTGGTTTTTTACCACCAAACCATGGTTGAGAAAACGAGAAGCTATACGATTGATAGTATTTACCATTTGTTTGACCACGCAAACTTAGTTTCTGACCATCTCCTTTCGGAAGCGGCTTATACTGATCAAAATTGAAAATGTTACGTAATGAGAAGTTGTTGAAGGTTAAACCAATGGTACCAATTACGCGGCCGCCACCAAAACCACCTGATAATTCTATTTGATCCGAAGGTTTCTCTTCTAATGCGTATTCAATATCTACGGTACCATCACTTGGATTAGGACGTGGCGTAGGAACGGTTTTCGTTTCATCGAAATTACCTAACTGGCCTAACTCACGAATGGTCCGAATTAAATCACTTTTATTAAACTTTTGTCCCGGTTTTGTACGAATTTCACGCATCACAACCTTATCGTTTGTAATGGTATTCCCTTTAATGGTAATGCGGTTATTGGTATACTGCGGACCTTCAATGATACGCATTTCTACATCTACTGTGTCACCGTATATTTTTGTTTGTACCGGATCGATATTGAAAGTCAAATATCCATTATCTGTATATAAACTGTTAACGTCTCCTCCATTCTCGCCGCCACCATTTAACTTCTTATTCAGCTTATCTTCACTGAAGATGTCTCCTTTTTCAATTTGTAGTACTTTACTTAAAATACTATCCGGATAGATGGCATTTCCTGCCCAGCTGATATTTCCAAAGAAATATTTCTTTCCTTCATACAAATCCATTTTAATGCTAACACGTTTTTCATCGTATTGATAAATAGAATCTTTTACCAATGCTGCATCGCGATAGCCTTTTTCATGAAGCTTTGCTATTAATTTTACTTTGTTCTCTTCGTATTTTTCTTTTGCAAACTTACCTGAACCCCAAAAACGCCACCAAGCAAATTGCTTCGGGTTTTTCAAGAATTTACGCAACTTGGCCGAACTAAAGTCTTTATTTCCAGTAAAATCAATGTGTTTAACTTTAACACGTGATCCTTTATTAATGTTTGCTTCTAACACTACACTGTTTTCAGAATTTGGATCTTTACGTGTAGTATAATCGATATTGGTAAAGAAATGTCCTTTATCTAGCAAATATTTTTTGATAATAGAGGTCGTTGTATTGTACAAGTTATCGTTTACAATTTTCCCAGTTTTATCATTTAATTTTTCTTGAATAGCTGTCTTCTCCCCTTTACGAATTCCTTTTAATTCAATTGCGCTTAAACGAGGTCTTTCAACCACCTCAATTTCGAAATAAACGGTATCTGAAACAAATTTTTCAATGTTGATTTTCACATCATCAAATAATCCTTGCGCCCACAATATCTTGATTGCGTCGCCGGTAGCCTCTCCCGGAAGTAGAATTTTATCGCCTTTCGATAATTTAGTTAAGGTAACCAAAACGTCTTTATCTAAATATTGTGTACCAATTACTGTAGCACCCCCAATAATAAATTCTCTTGGGTTAAAATAATCCAAATCTAAACCACCAACCTTCAATGAGGGGGTTGCCGGCGCTTGACCTTGAGGACGAATTTGAGCAAAGGCCGGTGCGGCTAAAAGTACGAGGATTAAAACTTGAAATATTCTTTTCATTAAATTGTTTGTTCAGTAATAACCAATTTAGGAGCTTATTTTTAGGCTCCTTAAAATGGTTTCTTTTATCGTATTAAGTGGTGCTAAATTAGCTTAAACGCTTGTTAAAAAGTGTTAAAAGAAAAATTAGTTTAATTGTTCGCTAATTTTACCAAATCGACGCTCACGTTTTTGGAAATCTACAATTGCTTCAAATAGGTTTTCTCGCCTAAAATCTGGCCATAAAACATCGGTAAAATAAAACTCCGTGTAGGCCATTTGCCATAACAAATAATTGCTAATGCGGTGCTCTCCACTTGTTCTTATCATCAACTCCGGATCGGGAATATTAACCGTTGTTAACTGAGAAGAAAACACCTGTTCATTTATATCGTCTATGGATAAGGTATTGTCTTTTACAGCTGCCGCAATTTTCTTTGCTGCCTGCACAATCTCCCATTTAGCACTATAACTTAATGCCAGTGTTAAGGTACATTTTTGATTATGTGCCGTTTTTTCCATGGCTTCTTTTAAATCATCGATACATTGTTGTGGCAAAGAAGCGATATCTCCAATAGCGTTTAGCTTAATGTTATTTTTATTAAGTGTTTCGGTTTCTTTGTTAATGGTCGAGATTAAAATCTGCATTAAAGCCTCCACTTCTTCTTTCGGACGGCTCCAATTTTCAGTTGAGAAGGCATATAAAGTGAGGTATTCTATTCCCACTTCTACACACCCTTCCACAATATCTTTCACAGAAAGTACGCCGTGCTCATGCCCAAAAACACGCACTTTTCCTTGTTCTTTGGCCCAACGGCCATTCCCATCCATAATTACCGCAATGTGTTTTGGCAAGCGGTTATTGTCTATTAGTTCTTTAAATCCCATTAATTCTATCAAAATCAGCTTAAAAGGAATAGCATTTTGAGGTTACAAAGGTAAAAGATATGCCCACACTAACAAATAGATAAGTGTCCCTTTTTCTAAAATCTCCTCTTTGAGTGTTTGCTTTGGGCGATGTATTCACATTGCTGGACAAATTAAGTGTAGGATCAGACAAATTATAGTAGTAAGGCGACTCACCAACAACAGAACTAATAGCCGGATATCGATTGCTCACATCGTCTAAATAATCGGTATAAGCCGTTCTATACCCTAACTCGGTAAATACCGACCACTCGTTTTTATAGTTATAGCGTAAGCCCCCGCCAAAAGGAAGTGTTAACACTATGTTTTTATATTTTTCTTGTTGCCCTTCGGTATAATAATCGCGCAAATCATAATTTGTTCCACCATACGATGCTGTTGGATTAAAAAGAACAGCTCCGACACCTACAAATAAATAGGGAGTAAATTGCCGTGTGCCGCCTTGCAAGCGATAGTTAAAAAAATTGACATCAACCGTTGTGCTTACTTCATTTAACGAGCTTTTAAATTTCAAATTTCGCTCTCTAAATTGTTGATTGGATGATTCAGAATCTTTTCCCCAAATCATACCATGATTATAGTTTAAACGAACGCCTACATATTGATTGAAATTGAGCTTACCATATATTCCAGCCGAATACCCTGTTACTTTCAGAAGGTTATTCTGATTTAAATCGCCTATGTAGCCAGCACCCCCGCCCATGATCCCAATTTCCCAATTCGATTCTTGCGCATTGGCACCAATAGAAAGAAACGATGTTAAAAGGATGATATAAACAGGTTTTAATAATGTCATACTCAATAGTTACGGGTATCAATACCCCAAAGCAATTTATTCCTTAACGTCCCCAAATAGGTTTCATTGTTAAGGCGTATTAAGTTAATGCAAAAATTGGCTTTTTTAATGGTAATTTTTACAGCTCCTTCAACAGTAACGGTTCTACTATCGCAAGAAACTAAAAACTTTGATTCTCGTGCTTCTACTTCAAACGACAATTCATTATCATCGGGCAGCACCACCGGACGCACATTAAGGTTGTGTGGTGCAATAGGTGTCACAACAAAATTCTCCGAATCGGGATAAATAATCGGACCTCCGCAACTTAATGAATAGGCGGTAGAACCCGTTGGTGTGGCGATAATTAAACCATCTGCCCAATATGAATTAATAAACTCCTGGTTCATCGAGGCATGAATAATCATCATCGCAGAGTTATCACGGCGATGAATAGTAATATCGTTTAACGCAAAGTTTTCTTCTCCAAACAAATTATTTTCCGACTCTAAAACCAATAATGAACGAGTATCTAGTGTATACTCCTGATTAATTAAGGCTTTTAAAGCCGATTCAATTTCATTTTTGTTAATACTCGCTAAAAAGCCTAAGCGTCCGAAATTAATTCCGATAACGGGAATACCTGAATTGCGGATTAACGACAGGGTATCTAACAAGGTGCCATCGCCGCCTAAGCTCAAAAGTACATCTGCGCGGTCTTTTAATTCCTGATGATTGTGAAAAACACCTGTATTTTCGGGAATATCAACTCTGCCTTGTAAGAAGTGTTTAAACTTGGAATACAATACCGGTTGAATACGATGCTGATTTAAATGGCTAAAAACTTCTTTTACATACGGTAAAACGGTATCGTTAAATTCTCTCCCGTAAATAGCAATCCTCATATTCAGGCTTTTAAACATTTAAATAATTCATCAAAGAATCGTATCGTTCTTTTGAACCATTATCTACCTGTGTATTGTTGTACACTTCTTTGACGATATAATCGTATCTTTCAAAAGAGGCTACCAACGAGGTAATCTCTGTCTTATTAATTTTTAGTGTAACTTCCAAACGGGTTGAATCTTCGAATGAATTTACCGACGATGAAAGTATTTGCGCATTATCAGCCTCTACAATTTGGGCAATGTGCGCTAATGAATTATCGCGATTACTTATTTCTAGTACCACGATACCTCCGGGTTCATTTACAGCATAACTACTCGCTATTGCATCAACAATTTTATCAATTGTAATTAAGCCTAAATAGGTTTTATTTTGATCTAAAACCGCTATACAGGTTAATTTGAGTTTGTTAACTACGCGAATCACATCGTAACTGTGTGCATCGCTAACAATGAACACGTGCAGCAAATTCAGCGATAAATCTTTTAATAGAGTGTTAGGATCTGCAACTGACAATAAATCATCTTCTGGCACTAAACCCAAAAAAGAACCCTGGCTTAACACGGGCAAATGCTTTAATTTAAATTCGTTCATCCAATTTAAAGCTTTTTGCACCGTATCGCTCGTTTTCAATGTTGGAATCGCGGTCGATATGATTTCTGCTGCAAACATTATTTTAACAAAACTCTGTTTAAAAATTTATCTAAATATTCATTAAATATTTCAGGTTGTTCCATCATAGGCGCATGCCCACATTTGTCCACCCAATTCAATTCTGAATTAGGCAATAGTTGATGAAATTCTTCTGCTACATCCGGAGGAGTTACAGTATCGTTTTTGCCCCAGATTAAAGATACTGGGATGGTAATTTTAGACAAATCCTTTGCCATGTTGTGGCGGATTGCCGATTTTGCCATGGTTAAAATACGAATCACTCTCGATCGATCATTCACCGTCTTAAAAACATCGTCAACTAACTCTTTTGTAGCTGTTTTTGGATCGTAAAACGTTAATTCTACTTTCTCTTTAATATAATCATAACTCTCTCTACGTGGAAATGAACCTCCAAAAGCATTTTCATACAAACCAGAACTTCCGGTTAAAACCAACGCTTTAACATACTCCTTGTGTGCCACTGTAAATACTAAGCCTACGTGGCCACCCAATGAATTACCCACTAACACCACCTGACCTAAGTTCTTAAATTTGAAGAACTTATGAATATATCTAGAAAGTGCTTTAACCCCTAGTGTTAAAATAGGTAAATCGTAAATAGGTAAAATGGGAACCAAGATGCGGTAACGGTCTTTAAAATGGTCAATAGCCCATTCCCAGTTACTTAGCTCGCCCATTAATCCGTGCAATAGTACCAGTGTTTCACCTTCTCCGGCTTCTATAAATTTAAATCCGTCTTCTTCTATTATCGGGTATTTCATATATCTTATGGATGGTACTTTGCTACTAAGTTAGTAACTAAATTTAATTTTTGGCATTTATGTACTTATTTTCTGAAATAAAATCGAAAACGGTACAAAAACCATCTTTACGTCGCAAAAATAAAGATTTTAAAAACATAATCAATCTTTACAGCTGCGCATGATACTGGTATTACGCTAAATTCTCTTTCACTAATTCAGCAATTAGCTTTCCATCGGCTTTGCCGGATAAGGCTTTATTTGCCAATCCCATAACCTTGCCCATATCCTTAACTGAAGTTGCGCCAGATTGTTTGATTACATCAACAATAATAGCCGCAACCTCTTCTCTGCTCAATTGTTTTGGCAAGAATTGACTAATTACCTCTATTTCCTCCTCTTCCACTTTGCTCAAATCTTCGCGATTCTGTTGTTTGTAAATATCAGCCGATTCGCGACGTTGTTTGATCAGTTTCTGAAGGATTTTAATTTCTGTTTCTTCGGTTAATTCCTCGCTTGCGCCTTTTTCTGTCTTGGCTAATAATAAAGCCGCCTTTATGGCTCTTAAACCACGTAATTGAGCATCGTTTTTAGCCAACATGGCTTTTTTTATTTCTTGATCTATTTGTATCATCTTTTTTAATTTGGCCTGTTACAAACCTTAAATTACTGAATTAAATTCTATTAACCAATGTTGCCGTTGCTTGTGCAGATGGCATAATTAATAAGTCGTTAATATTAACATGTTTTGGACGGCTTACCACGTACCAAATTGCATCGGCAATATCGTTGGCAATAAGCGGCTCCAAGCCTTCGTATACCTTGCTTGCTTTTTCGGCATCTCCTTTAAAACGTACCAGCGAGAATTCTGTTTCAACCATACCCGGATTAATAGCCGAAACTTTAATCCCATGCGGAAGCAGATCCATGCGCATTCCTTTATTCAAGGCATCAACAGCATGCTTACTAGCACAATATACATTCCCATTGGGATATACTTCTTTCCCTGCAATAGACCCAATATTCACAATGTGGCCTTCTTGATGTGGAATCATCCAGTTGGAAACAACTTTAGTAACATACAACAAGCCTTTAACATTGGTATCAATCATGGTATCCCAGTCATCGGTATTGCCTTTATCAATGGGATCTAAACCTTGGCTCAAACCTGCATTGTTCACTAAAACATCTACTTTTTTCCAGGCGTGTGGCAAAGACTCCAATACTTCTGTTACCGTATCTTTCTGACGTACATCGGCAATTAGCTGAACAATTTCTACACCATATTTTGCTTCTAAGTGATGTGCTACTTTTTTAAGTTTTTCTTCACGACGCGCTAACAGAATTAAACGATATCCTTGTTGCGAAAATATCTGCGCACATGCCTCGCCAATACCCGAAGTGGCGCCTGTAATAAGTACGGTTTTAGTCATAATGATGAATTTAACTGCTTAACTCGACGTATTCATTTTAAGCATGAACAAAGGTATGTTTTTTTGTTTTGTACGGCTACTGAAAAATTAAACTGAACGTTAATTGACGTAGCATTAACTTTTCAATGGGATTCGCAAAAGGTGTATCGTCATGCACCAAAACATCGCTTGTTGAGTAGGATAATTTAATTTCGGGCGACATTTTAAAATACTCGAAATAAAAATCGCAGCCAATTCCCGTTTCATAAGAAAGGTAGTTCCGTTTATTTTTTACAAACTTATCCAATGGTGCCGCATCGTCGTCAAAGGTTTTCTTCTTGGAAGCAATGTCCATCGAAAATTTTGCTCCCCCTATCCAATAGGCTCTAAAATTATTCATCCTATCCGACTTCACTTTTATCCCCATGGGAAATTCGAACATGGTTGCTTGAACTTTCTTATCAATAACATTTGAGAATGATTTGATTTGTCCATTATTTAAAACAATAGGCCCTTGGGGTTCGTATTCATAACTTATGATCCGGTCGCTAAATATTAACGAGGGTGTTACCCGGAAATCCAAGTTATCGCTTATGTTTCGATTGATAATAAATCCCAAACCAAAGCCTTGTGTGGGTTGACTGTAAATTGCTGTTGGAATAGACGTTACAGGATTTCCATCTTGTGGATCAAGATATCGATCGCGCCAATTAGCCTTTTTTAAAATTTTGTATTCTCCAGAAATGTATTGAAAATTAAAGCCCCAAGTCCAATCATCGTCATCTACGCCTCCGCCCCAATTTTGGGCAAATGTGCCAACTGAAAGTAAAAGGATGATGGAAAGGAAACTTACTTTTTTTATCATTTAATCCCAGTGTATATCGAACTTATTCCAAACGTTAAAGTTTTTTGTTTGGTATTTTTAAATCCAACTTTTTCCATGAGCGCAAGAAAATCATCACCATCCGGAAAAGCCGCTACCGATTCTGGCAAATATTCATATGCGCGTGAATCTTTTGAGAACAATTTACCAAAAAACGGGGTAACATTTTTAAAATAAAAATTATAAAGTTGCTTAACCGGAAAAACGCGAGGCTTGGAAAATTCGAGTACCACAATTTTTCCATTTGGTTTTAATACGCGATGCATATCTCGCAAACCTTCTTCCAAGTGTTCGAAATTACGCACGCCAAAACCAACCGTAATTGCATCGAATGTATTATCTTCAAAATGCAAACCCTCTGAATCGCCTAGTTGCACCGAAAAAACTTCAGTCAAATGACGTTCGGCTATTTTCTTCTTGGCAACTTCTAGCATACCTTCCGAAATATCAACACCCACCACTTTTTCGGGCTGTAGTTTTTTAATGGCTTCAAAAGCAAAATCGCCTGTTCCGGTGGCAACATCTAACATTTTGCGCGGCTGAAGGGCAACCAATTCTTTAATTGCCTTTTTACGCCACAGCACATCAATACCCAGTGATAAAAAATGATTTAAAAAATCGTAAGTACCTGAAATATTGTTAAACATGGTTGCAACTTGCTCTTTTTTGGTTGCATTTTCAACTTGGTATGGAGTGATATTCTGATTCATGATATCGGCAAAGATAGCTAAAAGTAAGGAAAGTTGGCACGAATCATCCTGGTTAGGAACAACAAAGTAAATAAAGAAAAATACCCCAAAATAGCCTCGTCGAACAAGCTTCTTAGTTCCGACACAAAACCCTACCTTTGTAGCATGATTATCAAAACGGCAACATTTATTTGTAGCAACACGCAAGTTTCGGCTTTACCTGCTCCTACATTACCCGAGTATGCATTTATTGGTCGCTCAAATGTGGGTAAATCTTCCTTGATCAACATGTTGGTTAATAAGCACGGCTTAGCAAAGACATCACAACGGCCGGGAAAAACACAATTAATTAATCACTTTTTGATTAATGAAAATTGGTACATCGTTGATTTACCGGGATATGGCTATGCAAAAGTTTCGAAAACCAGTCGCGAGAAATGGGAGAAATTTATCCGTGCCTATCTAACCAAACGCGAAAACTTGCAATGCGTATTTGTACTGATTGATAGCCGTTTAGATCCACAACAAATTGATTTAGAATTTTGTTACTGGTTGGGCGAACAACAAATTCCATTCTCGTTAATTTTTACCAAAGCCGATAAACAAGGTATGACCACCACTCAGAAAAATGTGGCAGCCTTCAAAAAGAAACTCAGTCAATGGTTCGAAGAAATTCCGTCGACATTTATTACCTCATCTGAAAAAGCATTGGGCAAAGAAGAGATTCTGTCTTTTGTAAGCGAAGTAAACGAACATTTTGTTGAACCGACCGACTATAAAAAGTTTTAATCGCATCGTTATCATAAACAACCGTTGTAATTTTTTACGTAAATTTTCTTTATTTACTGATCACATAAAATGAAAAAATACTTTTCACTTGTATTATTTGCACATTCCATCTTTGCCTTACCTTTTGCCATGATTGGCTTTTTTTTGGGCGTTACCACAACCGATAATCCTTTTCAATGGCATAAATTTTTATTGGTTTTACTTTGCATGGTGTTCGCCAGAAATGCTGCCATGGCTTTTAACCGCTATTTAGATCGAAACATCGATGCTAAAAATCCACGCACAAAAATGCGCGACATCCCGGCAGGAAAAGTGAGTGCAAAAGAAGCTCTGCTATTTGTTATTATCAATTGTGTGCTTTTTATCATCAGTACCTATTTCATCAACAGCTCTTGCTTTTATTTATCGCCAGTAGCCTTGTTTGTGGTACTTTTTTACAGCTATACCAAACGTTTTACAGCGCTTTGTCATTTGGTTTTAGGTCTAGGGCTATCCCTTGCACCCATTGGTGCTTATATTGCCGTAACCGATCATTTTGCATTGGTGCCTGTTTTATATTCATTTGCGGTACTTTTTTGGGTGAGCGGTTTCGATATTATCTATGCGTTACAAGATGAGGATTTCGATCGTACTGAAAAATTACATTCAATCCCCTCGGTACTTGGCATAAAAAATGCTTTAAACGTGTCGGTTCTATTACATATTTTCTCAGCGGCTTGTGTAATTGCACCTATATTTTTAATGGAAAACACCTTCGGTTTTATGTATTACGCAGGTGTTATCTTTTTTTGTGCGGCATTAATTTATCAGCATCTATTGGTAAAACCAACCGATATCAGTAAAGTGAATAAGGCATTTGCAACCACCAATGGAATGGCCTCGGTTATATTTGCTGTTTGCTTCTTAATTGATACTTTTTTGCGCGTAAAATAACCCTTTAACTGTTTTAGAACTTTATTCAAATGAAAATAGAAAAGAAAACCAGAACATATATCCCACAAGATTTAACCTATACTTGGGAGAATCTTGAACCTCTTTTTATCGAACTTCAAAACCGCGAAATTGGAAGTGCTATTGATTTAGAACAATGGCTAAAAGATCGTTCAGAAATTGAAGCTGCACTAGAGGAAGACTTTGCATGGCGCTACATTAAAATGAGCTGCGACACGGCAAACGAAGAGTTAGTAAAGCGTTTTCAATATTTTGCGACTGAGATAGAGCCTAAAATTTCTCCTATCAGTAATGAACTGAATAAAAAGTTTAACGATAGCCCGTTTTTAAATGATTTAGATAAAGAAAAATACTTTGTTTATACGCGTGCCATCAAAAAAGCACTTGAACTTTACCGCGAAACCAACATTGAACTCTTTACAGAATTACAGGTTAAACAACAGCAATATCAAGGCATTACGGGTGCTATGAGTGTTGAGATTAATGGCCAAGAATACACCTTGGAACAAGCGGCTACCTTTATTAAAGATTTAAATCGCGAGGTTAGAGAAAACGCATGGAAAACCATTCAACAACGTAGGTTGGTTGATAAAGATGATTTAAACATCTTATTCGATGAATTAATTCGTTTACGAAATCAAGTGGCTTTAAACGCGGGTTTTGAGAACTACCGTGATTACATGTTCCAAGCCTTGGGACGCTTTGATTATAGCCCGCAAGATTGCTATGATTTTGCAAATGCCATTGAAAAAGAAATTGTACCAATTTTAAAAGAACAAGCCAATAAACGTAAAGAAGCACTTCATTTAACAGATTTAAAACCTTGGGATTTAGAAGTAAGCATCAGCGGAAAGCCCGCTTTAAAGCCATTTAACAATGGTGCTGAGCTGATTGATAAAACAATCGAATGTTTTAATGCAATTGACCCACAATTAGGTGAAAAGCTTGCTATCATGAAAGAAAATAATCTTTTTGATGTAGAAAGCAGAAAGGGAAAAGCACCAGGTGGATACAACTATCCGTTAGCGGAAACAGGAGCTCCGTTTATATTCATGAACTCGGCCAACTCGCTACGCGATTTAACTACCATGGTACACGAAGGAGGGCATGCCATTCATACCTTCTTAACTGCCAACTTAGAATTAAACGACTTTAAACATTGCCCTTCAGAAGTTGCTGAGTTGGCTTCTATGAGCATGGAATTAATTTCGATGGATAAATGGGATGTTTATTTTGACAATCAAGAAGAATTAATCCGCGCTAAAAAAGAGCAATTAGCCGATGTACTTAAAACATTGCCTTGGGTAGCGGTGATTGATCAATTTCAACAATGGATTTATACCAATCCAATTCATACAGCGGCAGACCGCGAAGAAACTTTTAAACAAATTTACACCCGTTTTGGCGCTGGTTTTGCAAATTGGGATGAGCTAGAAACTCAATTTGGCAATGTATGGCAAAAACAACTTCATTTATTTGAAGTGCCTTTCTACTACATTGAATATGCAATTGCACAACTTGGCGCTATTGCTGTTTGGAAAAACTACAAAGAAAACCCGAAAAAAGCCTTAGAACAATATTTAGCGGCGCTTGCTTTAGGCTATACGAAACCGATGAATGAAATTTACGAAACGGCAGGAATCAAATTCGATTTTAGTGCCGCGTATGTAAAAGAATTAGCGGAATTTGTGAAAGAAGAATTGAATAAATTAGGCTAACATAGAACCTGCGGAAAGTTTAAAAATAGAAAGTTAGGCTTTCCGCAGATTCGTTATTAAGTGGTTTCTTGTTTTCGTATTTTAAGGATAAAAGCCATCACTATTAACGATAAAACAATCAGAATCAAATAACTATAACTTAGGGTTTGCTCATCTTTGGCTGGTAATAAATTAACGATTCCATAGCTAAAGAAAGAAACAATTACATAGGTTATCCCTCCGGTTAAACCCGATGCAATCCCCGCATTTTTGGGAAATTTACTTAAGCAAAAGGTAAAGTAATTATTAAAGGTAAAACCTGCACATACGTGGATAATAAAGGCAAAAAAGATTAGTGTGTACAAGTTTTGTATAAAAAAAGTGCTCAGTATCATCAATAAAACGAAAATCAATTGAATTCCTGAATTAATGCTTAATCGTTTAAAAAATGGTTTATGAATACTAGCCTTTCCGATAAATCCTCCTACCATCCAGGCAAAGCCTAAAACCAACGAACTGTATCCGGCAATTACCGGCGAAAAATGCAACTCGTGTTCTATAATAAAGGGTCCTGTCATGTTGTAAATCATCACCATGCAATACGCCAAACCCAGCATTCCGATGCCCAACGTAAAACTCGATGTTTTAATCATGTCAACATATACACGGGTAATTTTATTCAAATTAAACGCAATGGAATGCTTAAGCGTTTCTCCCCCAAACAGCAGCTCTAATACAGCCAATATCAATGCAAATCCAGCCAAGAAATAAAAATTAGATTCCCACCCGAATGCTGCTTGCAAGTATCCGCCAATGAAAGGAGCAATGATGGGCCCCGTTGACCAAATGATAGAGAAAAGGCTCAAATAATGTTTCAACTTCTCACCTTCAAACACATCAACAAAATACGCCCGCTTCGCTACCACAATAGCACCAACTGAAATACCATGCACAACGCGCATCAAATAAATGAGGTAAATATTGTGCGTAACCGCTATAACCACGCACGACAAGGCAAAAATAAGCAAGGCGTACAAACCAATTTTATATCGGCCAAAACTATCCAGCACACTACCAATAAATAACTGAGAAATACCATAACTAATTAAGAAAATACTCAATGTCAATTGAACTTGAATACTCGAAACATGCATTTCTGCAGCCATGGTAGGCAAAGAAGGAATATAAATGTCAGTGGCAAAACCCGATAAAGGAATTAACGCAAAAGCAATTAACGTAGCAAGACCTTGATTTTTAATTTTTGGCTGAACGGCTATATCTGCTAACATAAGTATAAACTGTTGAAAAGGTAGATTTTGTAAAAAAGATTGCAAAAGTACTCTTTTGCGAAGCGACAAATTGAGTAGATTACCGAAATAATGCCCATTTGCATGGGTTTTCTGGAAATTTTACATTGCAAAAACACCTACTTTACATTTCAACTACAACATTGGATAAATAACCTCAAGAAAATTTTCATATCTGAATTTTCCAAACCGTACAGGGGCATTTAAATGAGATATTTTTTTTAAGTTTGGAGAAAACAAGCTAACACGAATGTTCGAAAAATTATTCAGAAAGAAATCTATTTCTCAAATTCTTCAGGATACTTCAAAAGGGTACGGAGATCATGAGAATACCTTACATAAAACACTTGGCGTACGCGATTTAACTGCTTTTGGTATTGCGGCTATTATTGGTGCGGGTATTTTCAGCACCATAGGAAAAGCGAGTGCGGACGGTGGACCTGCCGTAATTTTTTTATTTATTTTTACGGCGATTGCCTGTAGTTTTGCTGCTTTTGCTTATGCCGAATTTGCTTCAATGGTGCCTGTGTCGGGCAGTGCTTACACCTATTCATACGTAGCTTTTGGCGAATTAGTTGCTTGGATAATTGGCTGGGCACTTATCATGGAGTATTCCATTGGAAACATCACGGTAGCTATTTCCTGGTCCGATTATTTCACAGGTTTGTTATCCTCCATTAAAATACCTGCCTTAGGCATCAACGGAATAAACATTCCCGATTGGATGACGATGGATTATCTGAGCGCATACAACGGCCATAAACACGCCGAAGCACTCTTGGCTGCTGGCAAAAGATTGAGCGATTTAGACCCACAGGTTGCCATCACCAACAATGCTTGGCTAAATGCTCCTACCCTATTTGGCTTTCATCTTGTTGCCGATATACCTGCTTTAGGGATTATCATTTTAATTACCTGGTTAATTTACCGCGGCATGAAAGAGAGTAGAAATGCGAGCAACGCGATGGTAATTGTTAAACTAGCTGTAATTTTATTGGTTTTAGCAGTTGGTATTTTTTACGTGGACACCAATAACTGGAGCCCATTTGCTCCCCACGGAGTATCGGGAGTTTTAAAAGGGGTTTCGGCTGTTTTCTTTGCCTATATTGGCTTCGATGCCATTTCAACCACGGCCGAAGAATGTAAAAATCCGCAACGCGATTTGCCACGAGGCATGATGTGGGCCATTATTATTTGTACCATACTTTACGTAGCCATTTCCTTGGTTTTAACCGGTATCGTAAACTCAGATAAATTAGCTGTTGGCGATCCATTGGCCTTTGTTTTCGATCAAATTGATTTGAAATTAATGAGTGGAATTATTGCTGTAAGTGCCGTATTTGCTATGGCCAGTGTATTACTTGTTTTCCAAATGGGTCAACCGCGTATTTGGATGAGTATGAGTCGCGATGGATTGTTGCCAAAATCGTTTTCTAAAATACACCCTGAATACAAAACCCCTTCTTTTTCTACCATTGTGGTAGGTTTTGTAGTCGCAGTTCCTTCCTTATTTTTAAACTTAACCACGGTAACAGATTTGTGTTCAATAGGAACCTTATTTGCCTTTGTTTTGGTGTGTGCGGGTGTTTTGGTGCTACAAAACAGACCTGATGTGCAACGTGGCAAATTTAGAATCCCGTATGTGAACAGTCGTTACATCATTCCTGTTGTATTTGTAGGAGCTATTGCAATGGCTTTTACCACATTTAAAACGGAAACAAATGCGTTTATTAGTAACCGCCAAAAAACAATTGATCCGGTTACGTTTGTGACGGCTTTATCGTCTAATGAACTTAAAATGGTGAAAGACGAGATCATCCAACATGCTCAGCCTCAAGTTTTAACAGGTGAAAAATTAGATGCGGAGTCTTATTTAAGCAACCTTCCAGCAGATCAATACGAACATTTTATCGCTACCTCAAAAACACCATTAACAAAGCGATATGAAAGTGGTTGGAATTTATTCAAACACAAAATACCCATGTGGATTTTTATATTCATTTGCCTCGTAATTACCTACTTTAGCATTACCAAGAATCTTTCTTTGATTCCTGTTTTAGGTTTATTGAGCTGCTTATACATGATGTGCGAACTTCCCTTAATCAATTGGGAATGGTTTACAGGTTGGCTAATTATTGGATTGGTTATTTACTTCTTGTATGGTTATAAGAATAGCAAGTTAGCTACTCAGCAAAAAGCATAAGATTAAAACAAAAAAGAGGATTTAAAATCCTCTTTTTTGTTTGTATTACTTTCTAGTTAACTTTTATTAATGAGTACCCTTGTTGGAACAGGGCCGGCGATACCATTACTGTCGAATGCTTTTTTAACCATTTCAAGAACACCAAAATACACCTCCCAATAATCACCCTGAAGCGTATAAGGCCGAATGGCAAGCGTAGTCATTCCATCCGCAATCTTCAACACACTTACTTCCGGAGCAGGCGTTTTTAAAATCTTGGGATGTTGTAACATCGCTTCTACTGCAACCTTTCTTGCTTTTTCAACATCCATATCCAATGCAATGGCCATAACCATATCTACGCGCAAATTACCATGAGAAGTGTAATTGGTAATCACACCAGTTGATAAGGCACCATTTGGAAGGATAATGGTTTTATTCTCGGCAGAAAGCATGGTGGTATTAAAAATTCCAATTTCTTGCACAACACCGACCAATCCTTGCGCTTCAATCATATCGCCTACTTTAAAAGGCCTAAAAATCATAATCATTACCCCACCGGCCAAATTACCAAGCGACCCATTTAAAGCCGCTCCAATAGCTAAACCCGCACCAGCTAACAGCGCAGCGAAACCGGTAATATCCACACCAATTTGACTGGCTATTACTAAGAACATTAAGACGGTAAGTGAAACCTTAAAAAGAGAAATCAAAAATCGCTGCAAAGAAGCATCAAATTGTTTGGCACCGAGCAGATTACTTACTAAATTAGTGAGCCTCTTAATAATCCAATTTCCAATAATATAAATTACAACGGCCGCCAGGATTTTGAGACCATAAACAGTTACTACGCCAATTGCTGCATCCATCCAATCCTTTCCTACCGCCAGTGTTTGATTAATTTGAAGTGTTGTCATTTTTGTTAATTTAAAGGTAAATGATGAATTAATTTTTCTATTTATTCAATATCTAATATAACTAAATAACAACAACTTATCTATTTTTTTTCTTATTGAAAAAAGGATGAATAAAAAAAATCCTCCGTTAAAAATAACGAAGGATTTCAATTTTATGCCTTTTTCTTGATGGCCAATAGCGTCAGCAAAATCAGCCCAGTGAGCGAGCCGGCAAGAAAAATTTCTGGTACAGGCCAATTGTTAATTTTTGCGATTGGTCCTAAAACGAACAGAACAATGCCCAATATGATTAAATAATTCTTCATTAAACGGGTAATCTATTCAGCTCAATATCTTCTGGTGTCACAAAAATTAACGGAACTTTTTCTACGTCCACGTAACTACTGTCTAAACCAAAACTTCGTTCCTCCGATAAACTTAATTTCTTCAGGATAAAATAATAATCCATAATGGTACGTTCGTAGAAACTCAAATTTGTAAACTTAGAAAGATGTTTCTCTAAAATAACAAAACGGAAATCACCGGCAATTTTATGACGATTCAAAGAAGTGTACTGACTCGTTATATCCACTTCTCCATTTTTAACCAAATCTTCAATCACCTTACGATATAGTAAATTAACACGCTGCTCAACCCTAAAACCC
Source organism: Pedobacter paludisoli (assembly GCF_052344095.1). Classification (GTDB taxonomy): domain Bacteria; phylum Bacteroidota; class Bacteroidia; order Sphingobacteriales; family Sphingobacteriaceae; genus Pedobacter. The sequence goes on from NZ_CP179926.1 coordinate 2,220,604, forward strand.
AGTTTAAAATCGATGCGAATTAACTTACCTGGAATTAAGAATTCAACTTTATAATCCATGGTATAAGGTTCATCCATCACATCCACATGCACCAACCAATACACATCTGCCCTTTTTGGTTCCTTTTGGATGATAGAATAAATAATTTTCGACTCGATTTCAGTTTTAAAATTTGCACTGGTTAAATACACCAATTGAGACGAAAATTTAGGCACCGATTCATCGCTACTTAACTCCGTTAAAATCTGATAATAGTCTTCAATTTCAACATACTTCACAAAACGATTTTTAATTTTTCTCGCCACAAACCAGCTCCACATAACCGTAAATAAGAACGAGCCAATCAATACGGTAACCCAACCTCCGTGTAAGAACTTAGTTAAATTACTAATTAAGAAGGTACCTTCAATAAGCAAATAGGTGCAGAAAAAAGTCGCAATTAAATACTTCGGAAAACGTTTACTCCGCAAATAATAACTCACTAGAATAGTAGTCATGAGCATGGCAATCGTAATGGATAGCCCGTAAGCAGCATCCATTTTCTCTGCCTTTTCAAAAAGCAATACAATTCCGCAACAGCCAATCCACAACATCCAATTGATCGATGGAACGTATAATTGTCCCTTTTGATTCGATGGATAAACAATTTTAATTTTTGGCCAAAGGTTTAACCGTACTGCCTCAGCAATTAAAGTAAACGACCCGCTAATGAGCGCCTGACTGGCAATAACGGCCGCCATGGTGGCTAAAATAACGATTGAAATTTGAAATTGCTCGGGTACAATTTCGAAAAAGGGATTCATTTTTGAGCTCGGCACAAACGTTGCCTTGTTTTGTAAAATCCAAACACCTTGTCCTAAATAATTTAAAATAAGGGTTAATTTCACAAAAATCCAGCTTATACGAATGTTGTTTCTACCACAGTGACCTAAATCAGAATATAAAGCCTCGGCTCCGGTAGTACATAAAAACACCCCGCCTAAAATTAAAAATGCAAGCCTATTCGTTGCCAATAAATGAATAGCATAATATGGATTAAGGGCTTTTAAAATACTGAGATCCTTGACAATGAATGATACGCCCAAAACACCTAATACGGTAAACCAAATTAACATCACTGGACCAAATAGTTTTCCAACTAAATTGGTTCCGAATTGCTGAATAATAAAAAGGATTGTTAAAATGGTTAATACAATTGGCATTACCGGCACATCGAACCGATTGGTTAAACCTTCTATCGCCGAAGTTACCGTAATACTGGGTGTAATGATACCATCGGCAAGAAGCGCACAGCCACCTACAATGGCAGGAATTACTAGCCATTTTGCCTTTTTCCTTACCAAGGAAAACAGCGAGAAAATCCCTCCCTCCCCTTTATTATCGGCTCGTAAAGTAATAATTACATACTTAACAGTTGTTTGCAAGGTTAAAGTCCAGATAATACAGGAAAGTACTCCTAAAACATTTACAGGGTTTACTTCTTGGCTTCCACCCAGGATGGTAGTGAAGATTGCGTTCAGTGTATAGAGCGGCGAGGTACCTATATCTCCAAACACAATTCCTAAACTTACCAAGACTCCTCCGGCAGTTAACGCGTTGACATTTTTATGATTTGACACTTCCTTGATATTAATGTGCGGCAAATGTAAACTAACTAGAACAATTTAACAACGAAATTATAGTGTATTTTAAACACTTACAATGCTGAATAGTTTTTACCCTTAAAAATAGCATTTTACACTCAAAAAAGGGAAATTATTCCTAGCCTCTTAGAAAGTTAGATTTTTTTGTTAAATTGTGTTAAATTATGGTTTATCATTAAAATGTTTAATTTCTTTGTATTAAATTGATAACTTTGTTGAACGAATTTGATGAAACTCTACCCAAAAATAACGCTACTCTACAAACTTGCACTTACCTTGTGTATGGTTTTAGTATGCAGTATGTATTCTTGGGCACAATCAGATAGTATTCACATTAGTTTAAAGTCTCGAAGCAAAAAAACTGGCAAAATTCCTGAAATTAAAGCGAACATTCAGCCCTATAAACCAGCTTACTTTTCGAGTTTCGGAACCTTAAACACGTTTGCCGCTGTTTCAAAAGGCACATCCGTTGCACCAAACGCTACAAAAGAAAAACTATTAACCGTGTTAAAAATTTATCCAAATCCGGTTGAAGATCAATTAAATATTCTTTTAACGATTGGAAAAGACGGTACCCAAACCACTATAAAAATCATTGACCTATTGGGGAACGAAGTAGCAACCCTTGGCAATGAGCGCTTAAATGCCGGTGAACAAACCAAAACGTATACCATCCCAAGTCGTTTAAACACCGGAATTTACTTTTTACGCATAATTGCCGGCTCTGAAAGTCAGGTAAAACGTATATCTGTTTTATAAACACCATTTTGTTTTTTACTTTTGACTAAATTGAAGCTTGGCTATAGCAAGCCCAGTTTACCTTTCATTATTTTATTTCAAATTTAATTCGCCAATGAAAATTATTGCCATAGGCCGCAACTATTCAGAACACGCCAAAGAGTTGAACAATCCTATTCCAACGGTACCGGTAATATTTTTGAAACCCGATACTGCCGTACTTAAAGATAATAAGCCCTTTTATTTACCCGATTTTTCGAACGACATTCATTTCGAACTAGAAGTTGTTTTAAAAATTAGCAAGGAAGGAAAGCATATTGCCGAAAAATTTGCTTCAAACTACTACGAAGAAATAGGTTTGGGCATCGATTTTACAGCAAGAGATATCCAAAGCAAACACAAGGAAAAAGGATTGCCTTGGGAACTTGCAAAAGGGTTTGATAACTCCGCCCCCATTAGCACGTTCATTCCAAAAGCCGAATTCGAAGATTTATACAATCTAAATTTTGAATTAAAAATAAACAATGAAAGACGCCAGAAGGGATGCACCAAAGATTTATTGTTTTCATTCGAAAAAATAATCAGCTTCGTATCACAATACATTACCTTAAAAAAAGGTGATTTAATTTTCACCGGAACTCCAGAAGGTGTAGGAAAGGTTCAGCAAGGCGACAAATTAGAAGCATGGCTTGAAGGCAAACAACTGTTAAACTTTGACGTAAAATAAAAATGGACAAATACCTACGCCATCCATTTCTGTTACTTGCAATTTCTTTATTTGTTGCTCCAGCCACTTTTGCTCAGCAGATTTTCAGTAAAAACAGCTATCCGTTAATGGATTTTAGGCAGCCTCTTGACATTACCCCTCCGGCACTTGCCGGTTCATTTGGCGAATTAAGAAGCAATCACTTTCATTCAGGAATTGATTTTAGAACCAACCAACGAGAAGGTTATCCGGTATATGCCGTGGCCGATGGATACGTCTCACGTTTGCGTGTACAAAACAGTGGTTTTGGGCTTGCACTTTACATCAATCATCCCAACGGATATACCTCTGTTTACGGACATTTGCAGCGCTTTTCGCCAAAGATAGCGCCTATTGTAAAAAATCTTGAATACGAAAAGAAGTCTTTTGAAATAGATGAATTTCCAGATGCTACGCTGATTCCAGTACATAAAGGTGAGATTATTGCTTGGTCGGGCAATAGAGGTAGCTCAGGAGGTCCACATTTACACTTCGAAATCCGCGATACCAAAACAGAAGAAACCATTAATCCACAATTATTTGGTATTTCAATCCCCGACAATATTCCGCCAGTAATTCATGGCATGTATGTATATCGTTTAAATGGCAAAGTTTTTAATGAAAATACACCTAAACAAGCGATTGCCCTAACCGGCGCTAATGGAAATTACAAAACAACAGCACCTATTAATTTAACAGGAGAAGTAGGCTTTGGAGTGGTTACCACCGATAGACATACCGGTTTATCGGGTACAAATGGCGTATACTCTATTCAGTTGGAATTGGATGGGAAAATGGTTTATACGTCAGCACTCGAGCGTTTTGCCTTTGAAAACAGCAAAGGAATAAATGCTCATATTGATTACCCAACTTACTTAACTACCAAAAGAAGCATTCAAAAAAGTTTCGTTGAACCGGGTAACCCGATTAAAATTTATAGTAGCTTAGTTAATAACGGACGGATTACTTTTAACGATGGGCAAACGCATCAACTGAAATACATTATTACCGATGCCAGCGGCAATGCCTCCGTATTACCTTTCACGGTAAAAGCTGGAAATTCGGTTGCTACTGTTCCTCCTAGCTACCCAGCAGAAAATATATTTACCTACAATAAAGCCAATACGTTTTCTACCGATGATTTTAAAGTTGAATTTCCAAATGGAACGCTTTACAGTGATGTAAACTTTACGTTTAAAGTGTTGCCAAAAGCTGGTGCAAATGCCTATTCAGCTACCTACCAAATCCACAACCGCTTTACGCCGCTACATGTAGGCTTTAACCTTTGGATAAAAGCCGATGCCTTACCGGAACACTTAAGGAACAAAGCGGTAATCGTGAATACGAATGGTTCATCGCAAGGTGGCGAATTTGAAAATGGCTATGTAAAAGCAAACCCCAGAACGTTTGGTTCATTTTATATTAGCAGTGATACGGTAGCTCCTCGAATTGTTCCAACAAACATTGTCGATGGAAAAAACATGGCCAATATATCGAAAATGACTTTCCGAATTTCGGATAACCTTTCGGGGATAAAAAGCTTTAATGGATACATTGATGGCCAATGGGTATTAATGGAGTTTGATACAAAAAGCAGTACCCTATGGCATACTTTTGATGAACGAACCAAAAGTGGAAAACATCAGCTTGAATTAATTGTTGTAGATATGAAAGAGAATACAAAAAGATATTCGATTTCCTTTTTTAAATAAGCTCCAATAATTTGGAGGATAACTGAAAAAAATATGGCAGAGTTACAAGAAGGCGATTTAGCGCCTGCATTTACATCGAAAGATCAGTCTGGAATAGATATTTCACTGAAAGATTATTTAGGTAAAAAGGTGATTTTATTTTTCTACCCAAAAGACAATACACCAGGCTGTACGGCTGAAGCCTGTAGTTTTAGAGATAACCATCAACTGCTACTCGAAAAGGGAATGGTGGTTTTAGGTGTGAGTGTGGATGATGAAAAATCGCACCAAAAGTTTATTACCAAACACAACTTACCTTTTCCGCTAATTGCAGACACGGATTTAAAGATTGTAAACGATTACGGGGTTTGGGCTGAAAAAAACATGTATGGGAAGAAATACATGGGCACGGTTCGTACAACTTTTATTATTGATGAAGAAGGTAAAATTGCGCACATTATTAAAAAAGTAGATACCAAAAACTCGAGCCAGCAGGTTATGGATGTACTTGAGGGCAAATAATTTTCTCGAAATCATATTTTTCTTTGATAGCAGCAGCCAAAACCGCCGGATAAACCTGATGTAAACGAAAATCCTTTTAAAAGCAGCCGTCAAAAAAAGCAGAAAATAATCGAATGAATGCAAAACGCTTCAAATTTTAGGCTTTTAAAAGATTGAAGTGGCAGCAGGACAAACATTGCTATAAAACGCAGGCTTTGATTTTCAAAAAAACTCTTAATTAACATAAAATCAACACTATTTTAATTTATGCTATCGATTGCATAAATAATAAAAGGCATATTTTGATATAAGCGCTAAAACATTAACTTTGCTAAATATCAAAACCTCATATTAAATTTTAATGAAACATACAATTAAAGAACTAGAAGATATTGCTTCGCAAGTAAGAAGAGATATCGTAAGAATGGTTCATGGGTGCCAATCGGGCCACCCGGGCGCTTCACTTGGATGTGCAGATTTTTTTACAGCATTATATTTTGAGGTATTAAACCATAAGACGGACTTTTCAATGGACGGGAAAGATGAAGATTTATTTTTCCTTTCAAATGGACATATTTCTCCGGTTTGGTACAGTACTTTAGCGCATGCTGGTTATTTTGATAAGAGTGAATTGGCTTCATTTCGTAAATTAGATTCGAGATTACAAGGTCACCCTACTACACACGAGCATTTACCGGGTATTCGGATAGCTTCTGGTTCATTAGGCCAAGGTTTATCGGTTTCTGTGGGTGCTGCTTTAACCAAACGACTGAATGGCGATAAATCGCTAGTATATGTATTAATGGGCGATGGTGAATTGCAAGAAGGTCAAAACTGGGAGGCTGCTATGTTTGCTCCTTTTAATAAAGTAGATCATTTAATTGCAACAGTTGATTACAATGGTCAACAAATTGATGGCCCAACTGAAAAAGTGCTTTCATTAGACAGTTTACAAGCAAAATTTGAAGCATTCGGATGGCACGTTATCCATACGGATGGAAACAATATGCAAGCGATTTTAGATGGTTTGCATTACGCTAAAACGTTAACAGGAAAAGGTAAACCTATTTTAAATTTAATGAGTACCGAAATGGGTGCAGGCGTTGATTTTATGATGGGCACGCACAAATGGCATGGTACGGCACCTAACAATGAACAATTAGAGGCTGCATTGGCTCAATTACCTGAAACATTAGGTGATTATTAATTCATCTGAATAATCAGAATACAAAAAATTAAATTTTACACTAACAAAAACCCCTTGGGTTTGGGCATTACATTTTGAATTGCCTTAAATAAAAAGATATAAAATAGTGAAAAAGTATACTTACACAGAGAAAAAAGACACGCGTTCGGGCTTTGGAGCTGGCTTACATGAGGCTGGAAAGAAAAACGAAGACGTAGTTGCTTTATGTGCTGACTTAGTGGGCTCATTAAAAATGGATGCTTTTATTAAAGATTTTCCTGAGCGCTTTACACAAGTTGGAATTGCAGAAGCGAATATGATTGGTATGGCTGCAGGTATGACTATTGGTGGTAAAATTCCTTTTACGGGAACATTCGCCAACTTTTCGACCGGTCGTGTATACGATCAGATTCGTCAATCGGTAGCGTATTCAAATAAAAACGTTAAAATTTGTGCTTCCCACGCAGGTTTAACATTAGGTGAAGACGGGGCTACCCACCAAATTTTAGAAGATATTGGTTTAATGAAAATGTTGCCGGGTATGGTGGTTATTAATCCTTGCGATTACAACCAAACCAAAGCTGCAACCATGGCTATTGCTGAGTACGAAGGCCCGGTGTATTTACGCTTTGGTCGCCCAGTAATTCCTGTTTTTACAGATCCTGACCAAAAATTTGAGATTGGTAAAGCTTGGATGGTAAACGAAGGTACCGATGTAACCATTATTGCAACTGGCCACATGGTTTGGAAAGCGATTGAAGCAGGTGAGAAATTAGCTGAAATGGGAATCGATGCCGAAATTATCAATATCCACACGATTAAACCTTTAGACGATGAGGCTATCTTAAAGTCTGTAAAGAAAACGGGTTGTGTAGTTACTTGCGAAGAACACAATAAGTTTGGTGGTTTAGGTGAAAGTGTAGCGCGCTTATTGGTTACAGAATTACCTACCCCACAAGAGTTTGTTGCTGTAAACGATACTTTTGGTGAAAGTGGTACTCCGGATCAATTAATGAGCAAATATGGCTTAGATGCGGTTAACATTATTGAAGCCGTACAAAAAGTAATGAAAAGAAAAGCATAAGCTTTAAAATACATCTTGCGCAAGGGCACAACTATCCAAAGTAAAACTTTGTATATTGTGCCTTTGTTATTTAATAAAAAGAATACCTGTACATGAAACACATTGAAGATGCTGAAATTATTGCGCTGTTTGCGGACGAGAAAACTCGTAACGAGGCCTTCAATTTGTTATTAAAAAAATATCAGCAAAAAATTTACTGGCATATCCGTCGATTGGTATTAAATCATGATGACTGTGATGATTTAATACAAGAGGTTTTTATTAAGGTTTGGAAAAACTTAAGCAAGTTTAGAAACGACTCTCAACTGTATACCTGGATTTATCGCATTGCGACAAATGAATCAATCACTTTCTTAAACAAACAGAAGCAGAAAAATAATACACCTTTAGACGAAGTATCTACGGAATTGGCTGAAAATTTAGTGGCTTCATCGTACTTTAATGGCGATAAGTTGGAACACAAATTACAACAAGCCATTTTAACATTACCAGAAAAGCAACGGCTTATTTTTAACATGAAATACTTTGATGATTTGAAATATGAAGAGATTTCTGAGATTTTGGGAACATCGGTTGGCGCCTTGAAAGCTTCCTTTCATATTGCGGCAAAAAAAATTGAAGCTTTTATTATAAATGATGGCGGAACAGATTAAACCTTTTAGTATTAATTGTATCATATATCTGTGATGAAGGAAAATATAGAAAATAACGATTGGATGAAAGACGCTCCTACCCTTGCGGAGATGGCGAAACGAAATCCTTTTATTGTTCCAGAGGGATACTTTGATGCCAACATAAATGTCATTCAAACGGCAATTTATTTGGATGAAATACGCCAAAACCAAACAACGGGTTTTGAGGTTCCTGAAAACTATTTTGAAAACCTATCTGAACGCATAGAAACGGTAGTTGCTTTAGCTGCTGTTAAACCGGAAAACAGCTTTACCGTTCCTGAAAATTATTTCAACACCTTAGAAAGCAGAATCAACGAGCGTATTGCGGCAGTTGAAACTAAAAAAGAAGCCAAAATTATTCCACTTTGGCGCCGAAGCTTAGTAAAATATGCCAGCGCTGCGTGTGTGTTGCTTTTGTCAACTTTTGGTTTTTATTATTACGAAAATAATTTCTCTTCAGAAGCGCAAATTCGTTCAGCTGAAATGGCAAATGAACAGATGTTGTACGATATTGATGAGAGCACCATTATTGAACATTTAGAAGCTCAACCAAGCAGTACGGTTCAAAAAATTTCTGCCTCGGATACAGAAATGGAAAACTACATACTGAGCAATTATTCATCGAATGATTTAACTCAAGAATTATAAAAATTAATGCAATGAAAAAATTATTGTTTGCTTTTTTGCTGTTCCTTTTACCTTCTTTAATTTTTGCACAACGTCCAAAAATGGAGGAAATCGAATCCTTAAAAGTTGCCTTTTTTACAAAAAAACTAGACTTATCGCCGGAAGAAGCAAAGGTTTTCTGGCCAATTTATAACGATATGCAAGCTGAACAAAATAGCTTGCGTAAAGAAAAAATGAAGAAAATGATTTCCTTCAAAAAGGTTGATGAGATTGACAATTTAAGCGATGCACAAATTCAAAGTTTAATTACCAGTGAGTTTGACCTCCGTCAACGGGATTTAAATATTGAAAAGAAATATTATTATAAACTTAAATCGGCACTACCGATAAAAACGGTAGGAAAATATTACCGAGCTCAAGAAGCTTTTAAACGGGAACTACTAAATAGATATAGAGATAACCGTGGACCGAAATAAGAAAAAAAACGCCGAATTCAGCAATGGATTCGGTGTTTTGTTATAAGGCATATCCGAATTTAATCGGCTTTAAACATCCTAAACCTTTTGCTTTTATATGGCGATAGGCAAGTTGACAATTTTGGAGGTAAATCCCTTTTCAATTGCCAAGTTCTAATTGATTTTTAACTCCATGAACAAGTAACTTTTGTTCTCTTAGAACGCCGCTATAGGTTTATTAAAAGCAGCATAAAAGCACGGGTTTTGATTTGTGAGTTAATTCATTTACGTACTTTTGCTGCATGCTTACACAACGTCAATTGTTTTTACAACACAATGCGCAAACCTCTCCTGAACCACTTTTGCTTGAATTTGTAAGGGCCAATGGAGTTTATTTATACGATGCAAACAATAAAAAGCATTTAGACCTGATTGCCGGTATCGGCGTCAGCAATATAGGCCATTGTCATCCGGCAGTGGTCAAGGCTATACAAGAACAGGTCGAAACCTACATGCACTTGATGGTATATGGCGAATATGTACAAACGCCACAGGTAAATTTTGCGAAGGCTTTAGCTGAAATTTTGCCACCAAGCTTAAGTTGCACCTACTTTTTAAACTCAGGAACAGAAGCCGTAGAAGGGGCGATGAAATTAGCCAAACGGTTTACCGGTAGAAAGGGATTCATTGCGTGCAAAAATGCTTATCACGGCAGTACACAAGGCGCTGAGAGCTTAATGGAAAGCGATTCCTATTCGCATGGGTACGGGCCATTTTTACCACATGTAAGCTTCATAGAACACAATAAATTAGCTGACCTTGAAAAAATAACCACTGAAATTGCTGCTGTTTTTATCGAACCCATTCAAGGTGAAGCTGGTATCCGCGTAGCCGACAGAAGTTATATGCAAGCTTTAAGAGCAAAATGTACAGAAACCGGAACGCTGTTAATTTTCGATGAGATTCAATCGGGTTTTGGTCGTAGTGGAAAAATGTTTGCTTTTGAACATTTTGATATTGTGCCGGATGTATTGTTATTAGCGAAAGGAATTGGGGGCGGAATGCCTATTGGTGCCTTTATCAGCTCCTTAGAAATCATGTCAGTGTTATCGCACAGCCCAATTTTAGGGCATATGACAACTTTTGGAGGGCATCCCGTTTGCTGTGCTGCTGGATTAGCCACTCTACGCACACTTGTAGATCAAAAAATTGTAGACGAAGTAGAGACAAAAGGCGAACTTTTTAAACAGCTGTTGCAACACCCAAGCATTAAAGAAATTCGAGGAAAAGGCTTAATGCTGGCTGTTGAATTTGATAGTTTTGAAACAAATAAAGCTATCATTGATGCCTGTATTGCAGATGGCATTATTTCCGATTGGTTTTTACATTGCAGCAACTCCATGCGCATTGCACCTCCTTTAATCATTAGTACAAAAGAAATTGAAGAAGCATGTGCGGTCATTCTAAAAAACATTATCTTCGTTACAGGCAAGGAAACAAGTCATTAATCATAACATATCCCCTACATGAACGTATTGATTGTTGAAGATGAAAAGAGCTTGGCGCTAGAAATGGATGAATTTTTAAGTGGCCAAGGCTTTATCGTAGAACATGCATGGAAAAAATCTTCTGCTGAGGAAAAGATTTTCGTGAATAGCTACGACTTCATCTTGCTTGATTTAGGCTTACCCGATGGAGATGGATTCCTTATTTTAAAACAATTAAAGCAGCTTAAAGATCGCGACGATGCCGTGATTATTTTAACTGCCCGCAGCGAAGTAGATGATCGCATAAAAGGTTTAGACGAGGGTGCCGACGATTATTTACCAAAGCCTTTTTCGCTCAACGAACTTTTGGCTCGTATGCACGCCATTACACGAAGAAAACACAAACTCGAAAAGAATGAAGTTGATGTTCATGGCTTTCTCTTAAACATCCAAAACAGAACCGTGGCCTTTGGAGAAGAGCGCTTGAATTTAACCAAGAAAGAATTTGAAATTTTCAACTATTTGGTACTTAACAAAAATCGGGTTGTGTCGAGAATGAGTTTAACGGAACACGTATGGGGCGACATTTTAGAGGTAAATTCTGACTCAAATTTTGTGGATGTACACGTAAAAAATCTACGAAAAAAGTTAGCCGCCGCCTGTCCGATCGAATGGTTTGAGACCGTAAGAAGCATCGGGTATCGCATAAATTATTAGGTACAAACAGCAAAACCGCTTCAATTGAATGAAACTTCAAATTAAATTTTCATTGTACAATGCGGTAACCAAAGTGGCTATTATTTTGGTTTTAGGAACCATCATCCTTTTCTCCCTGAATAAAATCGCCAATAATCAGCTCGAAAACAGGCTAGTAAAAAAGAAAAACAAAATTATCGAGCATCTTAGCAAAAAAGAAATCGATAGCTTACTTGCTGATCAACAATCTTTTACCGATTATAATATCTTAAAAGAAGAGTTTATCATTTTAACAGATATACCGGATAGCTCCAAAGATTCTACAACCAGAATAAGTACTGAAAAACGTGAAATTGAAGGCGATGTGGAAGTGTACAGGATATTAAATTATAAATTTCTATATCGAAACAATTGGTACAATTTAGAGCTGGGTGAGAGTATTACCACACTTGAAACGCTGAAAAGCATTATTCGGTTTTACATGCTGATTGTTTTAGTAATAACCTTGCTAATCACGCTCATTGCCGATTATACCTTTTCGAATTTCCTGTTAAAACCTTTCTATCAAATTATCGATAAAAAGATTAATCTAGTTAATGACCCAAGCCATTACAATTACGGTAATATCCCCACAAGTACCGACGATTTTAAAATTCTCGACAACAGTATCAATTCGCTTATGCGTAAAATCAATGAATTGTTTTCAATTGAAAAGCAATTCATTGCCAATGTTTCGCATGAATTGCTCACGCCTATTTCAATTTTAACATCGCGATTCGAGAACATGTTGAATACTCCCAACATTCCCGAAGAACATGAAAATAAAATTTATGCTTCGCTTAAAACACTTCAACGTTTAAAACTTATCATTAACAGCTTATTGCTCATTTCAAAAGTTGAAAATGATCAATATGTTAAAACCGAAAGTATCAGCCTTAAACAAGAAATAACCGATGCGTTTGAAGAGCTTGAAGACCGCATAATGACGAAAGGCATCCAGTATGAAATAGATTTGAAGGACGATTATCAATTTGTAGGCAGTCAAGTTTTGATTCATATTTTATTAATTAATCTCCTTAGAAACGCAATTAAATACAACTTTGAAAACGGGACTATTTCAATTAAAGGGAATTATCAATCCGAAAGCTATGTTTTAACTATTTCTGATACCGGGAAAGGAATGTCTAAAGAAATTTTAAACCATGCATTTGATCGTTTCAAGAGAGGCAATTCGGAAGAAAATGGCTTTGGTTTAGGCTTGGCAATTGTAAAAAGTATTGCCTCCTTTCATGTGATAGATATAAAAATTGATTCAACTGAAAATCGTGGAACCCACATTTCCTTAATTTTCAATGCGTAATTTTCAACATGAAGCCTTATTTTCATCGGTTAAGTACATCCTATCTATCATCTATTTATTATCTTTCCAAAAATTAATTTAATATGCAAAAAAAACTCTTAACGCTATTATTATCCCTTATTTCCTTAGCCACTTTTGCGCAAGAAAAGTATTGGCAACAATATCTACATTACACCATCGATGTTTCGCTAAACGATAAAGAAAAATCCTTAGCAGGTAAAGAGCGTATTATTTACAAAAACAACTCCCCATCTGAATTAAATTTTATCTGGTTTCACATTTGGCCAAACGCCTATAAAAACGAAAATACGGCACTTTTCAATCAATTAAAAAACGATACATCCCGCAAGGAAAAATTAAAAAATATCGCTTATGGAAGTATTGATGGATTAAACTTTAAGGTAAACGGAAAGGTAGCTGGTACAGAACCGCATCCCAATCCTCAATACATCGATATTATCAAAGTTCTCCTTCCATCACCGTTAAAACCGGGCGATTCCATCACCATCACAACCGATTTCAACGTGAAATTGCCTACCTATTTTTCACGCTCTGGATATGCAGAAACGCAATTTATGGTAACCCAATGGTACCCGAAACCAGCAGTATTTGACAAAAATGGCTGGCACGAATTTCCTTATCTTGACATGGGCGAATATTACAGCGAATACGCCAACTATAAAGTGAATATTACGTTGCCTTCGCACTATGTTGTTGCCGCAACTGGTGTTTTACAAAATGCAGATGAGCATGCAATCTATAAAAAAATTGGCACCAAAAACGCGAGCAATAGAGAAGCTTCTCCAGAAATGTATCCAGCAAAGGGTGGAAACAAAACCTTAAGCTATATCATGAAGGATGTTCCGGATTTTGCTTGGTTTGCCGACAAAGACTTGGTTATTCAGTACGATACGGTAAAACTTGCTTCGGGCAAAATTGTTGATGCGTTTAGCTATTACCACAACAAGAAAAAAAGTATTTGGGTAAATAGCATCGATTATGTTAAAGATGCGACCAAGTTCTACAGCAAATGGGTAGGTGAATACGAATATCCAGTCGTTCAAGCTATTGAAGGCCCTAAAAACAATGCGAGTGGCGGTATGGAATATCCAACGGTAACACTCATCACCAGTCCGGATGCAAACCCGGAACGATTGGATGCAGTAATTGCGCACGAAGTGGGGCACAACTGGTTTATGGGGATGTTGGGAAGCAACGAGCGCATGCATACTTGGCAAGACGAAGGTTTAAACACCTACGTTCAGTTCCGCTACGAGGCAGAAAAATACAGATCTAATTCGATTTTTGGCGATGCAATTCCTGCTGAACTTAAAAAATTATCTGCTGATGATTTCTTAGCCCGCATTTATGGTGCTTTATCTAACATTCCCATGAAATCGGCTATTGAAACGCCTGCGGCTGATTTTGCTTCTTCTGATGAATACGGTTTAGTTTCATACATGAAAACGGCTGTGTGGTTGTACATTCTAGAAAGCTCGGTAGGAAAAGATAAAATGATGGATGGTTTCCATACGTATTTCAATAATTGGAAAAACAAACATCCACAGCCTGAAGATCTTAAAGCTTCCTTAGAACAAGCGCTTAATACGAATCTAACAGACTATTTCAAACTGTTAAATCACGAAGGTTCGTTTAAATAACGAAATCTAGTTTATAGCACAAAGGGAGAAGCATCACAAGCTTCTCCCTTTTTCATACTATTACAAATAGTAAGCTATTTAATTTGCTAATTTTCGTTTACCAAAACGCGATACTGAATACCTTCTGGGCTATTGGCTCTAATTTTTGACTCAAGTGTTTGTGCAATAAAGCCCCACTCTTCTTGATTAAATTTTGCCTGTTGGTTGGGATTTAATTTGATATCCAGCGTTCGTACATACCCTTCTTTTGGATGCGGAGACGATACAATTCCTTTCTCCACCTGAACGGTTTTTAATTTATCTCCCAATTCGTACTTACAGAAGTTTCGAATATCTTCTGTTGTAATCAATCTTCCCCCGCGGCTTACCAACGCAAATCGATAGGCATCCAATTGTGCCCCTGATTGCAGCTTTTCTCGTCCACCTTCGGTATCTAGTAATAAAAAAATTGTCGACCGATTTAAATCTACATCGCTCTGCAGTGCCATATTCGTAAACGCACGAATGTTATCGGCCAACTCACATTGCGTAACCCAATAATCCACTTTCAGCTCTTCTGTATCCTCATAAGGTTCAGCAATTAGATAAGTGGGCACCTCTTTTACATTTATACCTAATTGATCGGTTTTACTATTCAACATTCTCAATTGCGTAGAAAGTTCGGCCAATGCATTCACAATAAAATCGTTATTGAATGATGAAAATGCGGCTACTTCATCGCGGGTAAGCTCAATTAAATAGCGCACCATTTCCAAGGCATTTCGCTTATCAAAACGCTCGGCTCCACCATGGCGCATGGAATAATAGCCTTGCCCCAAACCGCTAGCACGTTTAAATGGAATATCGCTAAATACTCTGTCTTTCGAATCGATTACCAAACATACGGCCATAAAATATTCATGTAAATCAGTTCGGAGTGGTAAAATACCGTTTAAAGAGCCAAAGTAATAACTGTTCGTTTTGATAGATCGATTAATGACTGGAAATGCATTTAGACAAACCACCATGTTTTCTAAAATATCATACGTATAGTTCGCTGAAAATTGAAGGCGAAGCCAAACCACATTCTTTTTCACCTTGTTGCGTAACATATCCATTCCATAAATTTCAATCAATTCAGTTGGATATTTATCCTCTGCTTCGGCTATATTATGGGTAATTTCAGAAGGTCCAAAAGTTAAAAATTTATGTTGATACTGACTTTTTACTTCGCGCGTTACTTGATACATTAAATCGTAATCGCGAAAAATCATTTGTTCTTTACTCAAATTATGCGGCGAGGGATATTCTTGTCCTGGTGTAAATAAAACTTCTTTTCCATTTAGTGCTGATTTACACAATGGCAAAAGTTGATACACCCAAGATTCTGTTTGATAGGCCGGGAAATCAAAATAAAGGCTTAATCCTTCTAAATCATGTACCGATTCATCCAATTCCAGCCCAATGTAGGCAGTTCCCCACTCTAGTGGATTTGCAGTATGCAGCAAGGGCGTTTTGGCATGATGCTCGTTTACCTCAAAAAACTGACGACCTCCAACTACATAACGCACTCGACCATTTACGAGTTTCACATAATCAACCGGTGTGAACATAATATTGGTTTGATTACTAGCCATTACCCCATTGGGTTCTACCACCCTTTTTTGGCTATAGAAATGCGTTTGTGGATGTAACAATAAAGATCCGGATGACGGAATCGCTGTCATAATGGAATGAGCAGCTTTAGGCATGCTCAATAAATCGGGCGTTAGTAAACGTGCAATTTTATCCAACAAGCGGCTTTCTATACTTTGCGCTTCATTGCCGCAGCGATGAATTTCAACAGAAAATGCTTCGATCAAAAGCTTTACAAAAGGATCTAATGCCGTGGCGTTTTTAACACCCCATAAATTTACGGCATTATTAATCATTCGGGTTTTAATACCCTCTTTAGTAAACTGATTGACAGGCGAATTACTTCTACTCATGCTTTTAATTAAATTAATTATCCTACAGACATCGGGCTTAAATACAACTCGGTTTTAAAGCTAAAGCTTTCTTTACTTTCGGTTAAAGTTGCTTTTATCAGCACAATTACTTTTTTCCGTATCTCGGTAAAATTTTTCATTGGCCATTCTTTCTCCACCATTTCACTAAATATTTGAACAACAGGTTTTTCTATTCGATTTTCATAGCTCAAAATTGAATCTATTAAGTGCGTACGAAATTGCTCTTCCCACGATTCATTGGTAATGCTATGCTGAAACTCTAGTTCCCATATTTTATTTCCATACTCAAAATCAAACCGATTCTCGCCAAAGCGTGTCGTTATTAACAATTGAAGGTGTTGCGCAATGCTTTCTCCCAAACTACAGGTTTCCAATTCTCTACCTTCGATGACATCGCCAAATTGAACGGGAAATTTTATATACATATTAATTTTTATTAGAATTCATCATTTCTTCAATTGACTCTTTTAAAATATCCTCTTTATAAAAATTAAAATCCGCCATTTTATCGGTTGGGATTTTAAGTAAACAGGCGCTTTTTGTTGATCTTAACTTTTCAAAATCCGGATTTAAAAAACTTAACTCTTGATACGACACCTGAATTTTTTTGGCAATAACTGCCAATGAATACCCAGATGACACCGTACAGCTTAAATAATTTTGATTAATCACTTCGGACTCTTTGGCTTTAAACTTGCGTTTACGAAGCCAATCATTAGGTTCTGTGTTGTTCAACAGGTATGATACACAGATAAATTTTTTAACATGATATTGGGTTTCCTTGGGCAAGTATTTTTCTATTTCCCAAAATGAATTGGACTGAGCTTTAATCATGGATTTTTCAACACGATTTGGCCCGCAATTATAGGCCGCAACAACCAAAAGCCAATCGCCAAAATGAGCATACAATTCATTTAATAATTTACAAGCAGCGAAGGTACTTTTGTAGAAATCGGTTCTTTCGTCTACTTGCTTACTGGTTTGCAGACCAAAAGCCGCAGCTTGCGCTTCTATAAATTGCCAAGGTCCAACCGCCCCTGCTTTTGACACACTGTACTGTTCAAGTTCTGATTCGATAATGGCCAAAGCTGCAAACTCCTTCGGAATACCAAATTCATGGAAACGGCTATTGAAAAAACTAAGCAATTTGGCATTTTTCTCTTTGAGCTGACTGCAACGCTTAGCATACGACAGGATATAGTTTTCCATGTACTTTCTATTCGCTGCGCTAACCTCCTCGGGATAACGTAAATCCATTTTAAAAGCAAACGTACTATCTACTAATGCGATTCTTATGTTTGACTCATTTGCCAAGGCATGTTTACTAAGTAATAGCAATGCTCCGCACATGATTGGCACTAGTTGTTTTAAACAAACCATATTATTCCCTCTTTTGAAATTAAGGTAACTTATCTGCCGGTAGCCAGTAATAAACTTTACCATTGTTGTAAAACCGATATGCATCATTTACCCTATTTTCTTGCAACCAAGCAGCCTTCATTTTACATTCATCTACAAACATCAGTACTTCACTCATCGTCATCTTCTTCTTTTGTTTAAACATTTTTATTGTTTTTGCATGCCAAAGAGGATTCACTGATTTATTCCCAGTGAGGGATTCAAGCACCTCTGCAACCGACAAATTGGTCACTTTTCCTTTCTCTACTTTTATTTTCTTCCTTTTCAAATAGCTTACAATAACCTCCTTTAAATGATTATAGATATCGTTTCTATAATTGAGTTTATATGTAGGAAAACGAGCTAACATCTGAAGATTATCCGTAATTTGCTGATATTCTTCCTCCGAAATCATGACGCCAAAACGGATATTATTTACAGAATCAGGCGCAATTTGATAGCGAATCCATCCCGGCAAATAAAAGGGTTCTTTTAATTTGCTAACAGACTTTAAAAATGAGGATGGTAAATATTCATCGCGGTAGCTGGAGTAATGCCTTTTATAAGCCGGATCAATTCCTGTGTTCAAGATTCCGACACTGCTAAAATAATGGTTTAGGGAACCGCCAATTTTAGCATTGTCTAATGCGATCATATTCAACAAAACAATTAAATTATCTTTCAAGAGCGATACTTGGGTAATTTCTCCGCGCTCCGGAAAAATAACGTATCCTTGGGTCATGGCCATGCTCGGATAATCGAGGTAATATACTCCTGAATCCCTTTTTGTTAAGCCAAATACCGATTCCTGATGTACATCGCGAACGTCGACAATTTTTTCCTTTTTAAGTAATGAGATGTTAGCGGCAGATTTTACAACCAAATCTTTCCCCTGTAATACAAAATCATTATAGGCAGCATTCGATAAACTTTGGGTTTGAAATACCAGCATTCGCGCATTTACATAACTCAATCGGTTGATAATTTCATTCCATCCGGCAGAGCCATTATCAAAATCGTTTCCTGCTCCACCTATCAATACAATAACATTGCTTTGATTTTTAGTTTTTTCCAGCAGTTGCGACGCTTGCCTTAAACCTGAAAAAACAGATTGCGTGACATTTCCATCGTTACATTGTCCAATTTGTTGCTGCTGATTTTGAATAAACCGAGCAACGGCATTAAAATTATTTGTTAAAGAAAGAGTTGAATTCTGCGTGCAGCTGCCCCCCATATTATCTTTGTAAATAACGGCTCCGTACTTAAGCGACTGAAACTGGTGGGTTGTATCACTATACATTTGCATATTTTGCATTAATGTTAGTACGTATGGCATAAACTTTCCGTTTTCTGCTCCTCCATCAACCACAAAAACCACGTTAAGGTGCTGCTGTTCCTGTACGATATCCTCATATTTAGGATATGAAATAGGTCTTCCCAAAATATTGGTTATTTGATTTTTTGACTTATCGAGCACATTGGTTAAAAGGCCCGTTTTAATAAAGCGCGTGGTATCGTTATTTCCTGCAAGTACTTTTTGAACGGGGTAAATATTTTGCAATCTATTTTTATTGCGATTTACTTCATACTTCGTTAAATAGGGTTTAACAAATGTAGAATCGGCTCTTCCTACTTCAAATTCAGACCAATAAAAATCGGCCGTTCCGTCATTCGCCGGTTGAAAACCTAAACGAGTTCCCCAAAACTGCAACATTTCGCGGGGTAGCCATCCCACTACAACATCCTTTACGTTATCTGCGGTAATTTGCTCCGACTTGCCCATTAGATATTCCTTGCCGTCGTCTGATTGTTTAAAAACAAAATAAATGCTCTCAACCGGGGCTTTTGTTTGAAGTGTATCGCTACTTAATGGATTACTAAAAAGCATGACTGAATCCTTTGTGAGATACTTTTTAAAATTGGTAAATATCTTATCGCTCTTAAAGCAGCTAATAGTTTTAATAAAAAACTTAGAATTACTTTCCTTTAAAGCGGTTCTCCACAAGAGCAATTTACTTTTATGAATCCATCCTAAGTACTTTGCCGATTTTCGGTCAACCTTTCTGCTTTTTGGATTATTCAAAAGCGAAGAATCGTACTTAATTAGCTCCAAATAATCGTTTTTCTGATTAATGACATAGCAGGGCTGCAAAAAATCAAGCCTTTTCAATTGTATATCACTTTCAGGCGACTGATAAGTAGTGTTATTATTTCGGTCTGAGAACACGTACCACGGTACATTTTCATTAAAAAAACCTTCGTCAAATTCAATATCCAACTCATTTATCCGATAACTTTTGGTTAAGGGGCTGAGCTTTACCTTTGGGTTGGATTTAAAAATCCCTAAACCTACTTGTGCATACGTACAAAAAGGCATGAAAAGTATGCCTAAAATCAAAAGAGCGACTTTAATTATATCTATAGCTTTTACTCGCACATTTATTTTACTAACGTTCATATATTTTTCCTGGACACCAAAAGGTTATCTACTCTGCTTCACTTCTATTAGTTTTATGCAATTTTGCTCATCATTCGGCGTCAATTTCACCGCTTGTATCGTTAATTTGGAATCGAATTGTAAGCCCAAACAATAGCTATTAAAGTCATTTATTTTTTGTCCATTAATTTTTACAGCCGTTTTTTCATTTCCACATAAATATTTGCTAACCAAGTAATAGTAATGTTCATTAAAGCGAGCTCCATCGGCAATTTTTTGCAGTCGGGCTTTAAAATCGATGCCATATTTCGAATACACATCATCTACATTAACTAAACTATCTTCAGCAAGCTTAAAAGAAGGCAGGATAGTAATTTTATGCCGTATTGGATATTCGCTGTTATCGGTATACAACAAAACGGTATAATTTCCCGGTTCTTTGTAATAGTATTGTACAAAATTTTCTTTGGAATCGATGTAATTGGATTCTCCGAATTTCCACCTGTATGCTTTTACTCCGGCTCCTACGGCTCTGAAAGTTAAATTTTCAAATTGTAACCCTACCGAAGGAGCTTCTATGGTGGCAACAGAATCAATTACTTGTTGAATCTTTACCGTGTCTTTAACCGTTACAAAAAAAGAGTCTAAGTATTTTGAATTTATTTTCAACTGAACGATGTAATTTCCGGCCTTTTGATACCGATGTTTACCTATTCTAGAAAACGAAACACTTCCATCTCCAAATGTCCATAACCATTCATTCGCAAACTCCGAAGAATCTTGAAACACGATGGAATCTCTGGTAGATACTAAGCGAGGAGAAACATTCGCACTTATGTCATTCGAAGAAGGGAGAAACAATTTTGCTCCAAAAATAAGGAAGGCTAATATCCCACCGATTAAAAGGGTTAATAAAATGACCTTATAGGTATTCTTATTTTTAAAGTCCTGACGGACTTGATTGTTTAAGGGTTCTATGTCTGATGATCTCTCCACTTTTATTTTCTATAGTATAATGAGTTGCTGAAATCTGAGCGTTTCGGCTTTTAATTCTGTTGTAAGCCTTGCTCTATTGCTTTCAGTTGATTTAATCGTGTTTCTTTATCTTTATATCCTATTTGACACTGATCTAATTGCGCCTGAAAAAGCCTGATATTTTCTAACTTTTTCTTCATAATAATCATGTCTTCAAAATGCATTTTTTCAAATAATGCCATTTGTTTAAAACCCATAAAACGGGGGTCTCTATTGTGCGAATCATCGTAATACGCATGGAGATTATTAATTTGATTTTTGATATCAATCTCGAGCACCAAATTACTTGGGGTATTTTGCATGCCTTCAATTTTTACAAAAACCGAATCGTACATGGGAACAACCTCTTTCTGCTTTTTTAAAAAATATCCTTCTTGTTCTACAAAAGATAAATCAGCATAATTAACAGAGGCGAAAGGATTGGGATTTTTCCTAAAAATAAGCACAACCAAAATGGTCATCACCACTAGGAACAGTAGTATGAGATAAATAAAATAATGTCTTTTCTCTGTTTGATTAAGTTTTATTTCTTCTTCCATATGTGACTTAATTAAAGCTGCGTCGGGTTTTTACGGATATATCGGTACTTATTTTTTTGTTTTTCTGGATGCAATCTCCCAAATCACTTTTCAACATTTCTTCCCTATTGGCTATTCGTACAATAGAATCTTTGAGCAACAATAGTTTATTTAAGTTTTTGGCTATACGTGCGTACGCCGTAAAATTTGCGGTACTATCGTTTCCAATACTTCGGATAATGGCCTCTTTATTATCTGAAATATATTTAGCCAAAAACAAGGTATTATCTACCCTTGTTCGATCTAACAAAGTCATCTGTTGATATAAAGAATCTACTTTTTCATTTAACAGAATTTGTTTATTTACAATGCCTTTGTATGCAATAAATCGTTCATTAAAGGCCGCTCTTTGCTTTTGTGAAGCCCAATAAAACAATGCTATGGACGCAATTGAAAAGAAAATTAATATCCCAAACAACAACCAGAAATGGATGGATTTTTTTAAAATTTCTTGCCTGTTTTTTGCTTTCATGGTTATTGCGTAATACTAAAATTTATGATGGTGTTAAATTTTGTGGTATCTATATGGGGATCAATTCGAATGGGTTCTATGTAGGCTAATTCTCTTACTTTACGTTTCCTTCTTTTTGCCAATCGATTTCTTTTGCCTGTCTTTGGATTACCCAATTCCGCATACTGATTTAAGTAAGGAGCGTTTGCATTCCATTGCCAGTTAAAATTATAGGCTAATAATTTTTTATTTCGCAAAGCGATTAAATAGGCTGCGACAGTATCCTTCAATTTAAATTGTGGTTTTGTGTTGCTGATGTAATAGAGTATTTCTTGAGGTTTCTGTTTTCCTTTCAATACGTTAACAACGCGTGTCCCCACTAAAAAAAAGATAGCTTTATTACTTTTGTTTACTACACTATCTATTTTTAATGGCACACAGGTTACCACCAAATCACTATTTTCATATACCTGAAAAATATCTGCAAAAGGAACATCCTCCACTTCACTGGATGTTTGCACAATCCGTTGTTTCTCCTTAAACAAATCCTCTTTCTTTCCTATTGGCTTTTTGCCTTCACGATTTTTGCAGCCCTCTCCTGTCAACAATCCAATCATCCCAATTAAAAGAAATGTATTTCTCAGAATACAGGATATTTGTTTACCATCCCTCTTCAATATATTCACCAATGTTCCCCCTTTTTAATAAAATCTAAACTGAAGAAAGTTTACACTCCTCCAGTTTAGATCTACAAACTATCCTTGTGCATATTCGGTATTCCATTCTGCCGATTCATCATCGCCTTTATGGCCGTCTAATTTGATTACAAAACTTTTTGCAGGGAAGTATGGTGTTATATGCAAATCGAGCCAAATTCTGTCTTTTTGAATTGGGTCTTGCTCAAAACGAACAATTTTAAACTTCTCAATCAATCCGCCATCTGGGCCTTTAATGCTATCCAAATACCGAACAATTTGTCCACGTAAATCCGCTTCCGTTTTTGAGGTCCAATTTTCGAATACGCGACGATTTAAAAAATCGAACAATACTTTGGTGATATAGTCAAAAACGCGTACCACTGAATATGTTTGCAATCCAATATTATCGCCATTAAACAATGTTTTAGCAGAAAAAGCCATCACCTTGCCATATTCGTTTACCATGGGAACCAAACCAATTTTTTCGAGGTGCGAAATTTCAGATTTCTTTAAATCGAAACGTACGGCATCTACTTCATTAATACCACCATGCTTTTTACCAGCAGTAACTTGGCTCATTAAGGTCGTATACATTTTACCTGCCAATGAAGCTGATCCTGGAATCATCACATCATCTGCTTCTTCAATTTCCGTTGTCTTTCCTCTTCCAACTAAATAGTTACAGGTCATGATGGTGTTACTTTTGAATGCCTCACCACCTGTTAAATTCGCAGAATTAAACATTTCTACTACATCATCTGGCTTATCCAAATTGGCAAAATCGGTAATCAACATTACCTTATTTTCATAGGCCATTTTCGACCATTTTTCGACCACTTTATTAGAACCCAAGTAACCCGGAACGACTAATAGTGAATAGTTTTCGCGCAAATCCAGCCGATCGAAGCTTTGCTTTAAGGTTGAAGAAACGTAATCAACAAATAAAGGATTATCTAAATCTTTTACTTGCTCTTCAGTTGCGTTCAAAATGGTTACGTTATGTACTTTATCTACTTCGGTATTTTTATAAAATTGTGAAACGGTACGATACGATGTTTCCAATTCGCGCGTAGCTGAAAGTGTGCTTCTTAGATTTTTTTTCAACTCTTTGCCTGCTACATCAGCATTTTCTTTGCAAGTATTGACCATTTCAGAAACCGTTTTGTTTTTTTCTAACAAATCGACCCACATATTAATGGTTTTATATAAATCTTCTCTTTCCTTTTTCTTTTCGATATCGGTTAAGAATATTTGTTTTCTAGCCTTACGATCGGGATTTAAGTTTGCAATTCCATCGATGGTGCCTTCTAAGAAACTAAATCCACCCGCTTTGGCTAATTTTAATAATGGTTCTACTAATTTCTCTCCTTCACGAGTTGAAACGTTTGAAGCCGAATTCTTCTGTACTTGTGCCATGTCGTCTTATTTTTAGATTAATTTATAAAGGAGTTTATTGATTATTTTCAAGCTCTTGAGCCAATTGTTTTAACGCTTCAATTACCGCATCTTTGGTTTCTTCGTTTTCCAGCATTGATTTAAGCACTTTGTTTACTTTCAATTGCTTGTTTATTTTATTGTACTGTTGCTCTTTTAAACTTTGATTGCGCAAGTAATCACTTTGACGTATAATGTTTACTGGCGTAAAATCTCCTAAATTCTTAAAGGATACGTTTTCTTTGGTGGTTAAACCATCTAAGGATTCCATTTCTATATCGATAGATGGTTTAAAGTGGTTAAATACATCTTCAATGGTTTTTAAACCACCAATCGCTTCTGGTTGAATGGGTTCTTCAGCGGTTAATTTCGAAACCAACAATGTTTTATTGTGTTGAATTTGTTGAATTGCTTCATTTGCATCAACGGTAACCTCATTTCCGCCAATGCCGTAACTGTAATTTGACATAGTTTTTGTTTTAATTTTTATTTCAGGTTTTGAAAATTTAATAAAAGCCTTATTCCTTCCTTCCGGTTCCTCATCTGAATCTCTAGAAGGGAAAAACTGTATTATTTTATTCTTTATTTTTTTAAAAAAGTTCATTCGTCTTTGCCACCAAATTTCACTTGTTGTCTGTTTCCAGACCAAAGTAGCACCATTGCTCTCTCTGGCAAGGGCCTTTTATCCTTCCAAAGAGCTTGCTATCATCCATCTATTTTCCATTGAATATTTCCTTCCGCATCAAGATCAACGATAATCGAGCTATCTTTTTTTAATTTTTCGGCAACAATCATCTTAGAAATTGGCCTTCTGATTTCCTTGCGGATAACACCACTAATTTGACGGGCCCCGTATTTTGCGTTAAAGCCATCCAGCGCCAATTGGTGTTTCGCTTGCTCGGTTATGGTTAAGCCAATATTTAATTTCGCTAATGCATCGTGCAGTGATCGCATTTGAATATCGAAAATCTGAACAGCCATTTTTTCATCGATTGGACTAAACGGCACTATTTCGGTTAAGCGCGCTAAAAATTCTGGGCGGAAATAATTCGTCACTAAATCAAGTATAACATTCGGCTGAGGGACAACTCCTCCAGCAAATTTTTCGGCTATAAATTCGCTGCCAATATTGGAGGTAAATAAAATCAGCGCGTTACTAAAATCGCCTTCCTTCCCCAGCTTGTCATGAATTTGGCCCTCATCCATAATTTGCAGAAAAATATCAAAGACCGAAGGATGTGCCTTTTCAATTTCATCGAATAATACTACAGAATATGGTTGTTGACGTATTCTATTCACTAACATACCGCCTTCTTCATAGCCCACATAGCCCGGAGGGGCTCCGTAAAAAAGTGCAGCAGCGTGCTCTTCTTTAAACTCAGACATATCAAAGCGTATCATCGCTTTTTCGTCGTTAAATAGTAATTCGGCGATAGATTTTGCTAATTCCGTTTTCCCGGTTCCGGTTGGCCCCAGTAAGAAAAATGAACCTATTGGCTGGCCGACTTTATTAATCCCACTTCTACTTTCAACAATTGCCTCAGAAACAACTTTAAGGGCATGCTCCTGCCCCACCATGCGTACTTTTAAGTGGCTTTCCAAATTGAGCATTTTTTCTTTCTCTTGGCTCTGAATTTTTCCGATGGGAATTCCCGTTTTAGCGGCTACAATGGCCGAAATTTCGGTTTTACCTATAATTTCTTTCTTCTCTTCAGCCAATTCTGATAACTTATCTAATAAGCTCCGCAGATGCGCAATTATTTGCTGTAAATCGGACAATCGTTCTACATCTGTATCGTTATTTAAAAGGCTATATAATATCGGGCTTAACTGATGCGGTATCTGGTCGGCAAGCCCTTTTAGCGTAGCTATTTTTTCTACTTGGCTCTCCTTTTCATCGGTTAAAATGTTCTCAAATTCAGCGTTTAATTTTTCGACATCCCTTTTCGATGCTTCGTTCATCATGCGTACAGCAGCCATCGTCCGATCCAAGAGATCAAGCGCTGAATCGGGTAACCGTTTATCTTTTATATATCTTTTTGCTAAACGAACACATTCTGCCGAAACATGATGATCAATTTTCAGTTCGTGATGTGCTTCGTATCTAGGAGCTAATAAATCGAGCATTTTAGTTGCCGATTTTACAGAAGGTTCGTGTATTTTCAAGAGTTCGAATCGGCGATTAAAAGCTTGCTCCGGTTCAATAATTTTTCTGTATTCTTCTAATGTGGTGGCTCCAATAACCGTTATTTCTCCCCTTGCCAATTCAGGTTTCAGCAAATTACCTGCACCCGATCCTATGGAACCTTTCTCATCCAGGAAAACATGCATTTCGTCTATAAACAAAATGGCTTTAGGATACTGCTTTAATGCTGAAATAATTTTCTTCAAACGATCTTCAATTTCGCCTTTATAACTAGCCCCGGCCATTAACGAACCAAAATCAAGCTCTAAGAGAAGCGCATCTTGCAAATGCTTTGGAACTAAATTGGCTATTATGGCCTGAGCAAAACCATCAACCAAAGCGGTTTTCCCTACTCCCGGTTCACCGGCTATGATCACGTTTGGTTTATTTCGGCGACCCAAAATTTCAATCATTTGTCGGGTTTCACTTTCTCGCCCAACGATGGGATCTAATCGATTTTCCCGAGCCAATGCAGTTTTATCAATGCAATATTTTTCCAGTATATCTTGTTGTTTGGCAATACCTGAATAATCTTGTCCAGATGTTCCGGCTGCAACACTGCTTGTTGGCAACATTCCGTCGGACTTCTCTTGATACATCTCATACAATTCACTATCCCGCAGGGGCAACGATTTTAATTGCGCATGGTTAAAACCAACACCCGGTTTCACTAGAGACGCCAAAACTGACAAGGGATTGATCTCTGACAAACCTAATTTAAGTCTAAATTCATCGGCATGATTCATTAAGGAATAAATTACTTCGTGGGGCAAAACTTCGCTAGGAAGCGTAGTTACTTTTGGGTGTTCATCTATTCGAACCTCAGCCCAATCAATCAAATAATGAATGTCTTTTTCCAAAACAAGCAAAAGATCAAGCAAACCTGATTCTTTATGCAGCAAAGCACGCAATACGTGGGCTGGCCCATAAGTACTGTTATAATTTTCTTTAGCAAAGCCTTTAGCTATTTCTAAAGTAGAAAGTAACGTCTCGTTAAATTCAAGCGTTGAATCAAATTGTGTATTCTTCATTTAATTTTTAAGTAATTGAACTTAAAAGTTTACTCAACAAATTAGTTTATCTTATTATATAGCGAATCAAAACGCCAGATAAAAATCATCAAATTACGAGACAAAAAACAATAGGAATAATAATGCACATACAATATTAAAAATCATACTAAAACAATCGTTAAAATGAATAGAAGATCGGAAAATATTGAAAAAAAAAGCGTTAAATCGCTTAAAAGGGGATGAGAAGCGTACGCTAAAGCTATTACCTTTTTTTGAATAAAAAAAAATTTTTTTAACTTTTTCCACATAAATAAAGACAATATATCTATATACTTGCGTATTATTTAGCGACAAATATGCAAAAATAAATTATACTAATACATGAATTTAATAGACAATATTGAGCTCGATATTAAAGCTGAAGTATTTGCTGTCTCGCTGCTCGAAAACAAACCCGATTTTAGCCATATTATATTTAAACGACTGGGGTTGGATGCGCGTGGACACAGCAAAGACATCCTAAATGTGTACCAAGCACAAGGAGCCTTCGATTTAAAAGAGCATACTGTTATCGAGATTTTTCGCCAAGGAATTTACGAAGCGATTCCGGAGAATGTATTTCACCCAAGCACATTGGGTGGCTTCGAGAAAACAGAAGAAGATGTCATCAACGAAATTCGTCTTCAAAGAAAAAAACAAGAAGAAGCTAAATTTTTCTTTTTACCCTTCGAACAAGAAGCCTCTTATGTTGAAATGCAAGCATTATTAATTGAGCTGATGTTTGACAAGAAAGAAAATCACGATAATCTGCTGCATTTATTTCAGCAAGGGTGGCCAATTTTAAAAAAATTATCAAATTCAACCGCATTATCTTACATTTACATCTTACCAATACTTCACATCGTACGGGGAAATAGAGATTGGACTGAAAAAGCTCTATCTTTTATTCTTGGTTTCGATGTAAAAATTTTTAGTATTGTAGAAGTCAAAGCTATTGGAACTCAGAATGAATCTTTCGAGATTGGTGCCTGCAGATTTGGCATTGAATCTACTCTTTCGGGATTTCAATACGATGGCGTCTTTGATTGGCTAATTCAAATTGGCCCCATCCCTCAAACATCGGTTGTATCAGTTTTACCAGGTTCAGCATTCATTGAGCTTGTTAAGCTATTATCCGAACAATTCATCCCAGTAAATTTATTTACACAAATTAAAATTGTAACTGAAAAGGAGTCTGATACTATTTTATCACCAGCTCATGAGAGTTGCCTTTTGGGATATACCCTTTACTTATAACATTAACTGAAGTATGCTCGTTAAAACCATTTTTTTACAATACCTATTACTCCCTTTAATA
Source organism: Pedobacter paludisoli (assembly GCF_052344095.1). Taxonomy (GTDB): domain Bacteria; phylum Bacteroidota; class Bacteroidia; order Sphingobacteriales; family Sphingobacteriaceae; genus Pedobacter. The sequence continues at coordinate 2,249,726 of NZ_CP179926.1, forward strand.
GTCCTTATTGCTTCCTTTTTTTTGGTATTTATTCAAAAGAAAAATGAATTGGTTAGCAACATGCTACTGATTGTTTTTGTATTGGTAACTGCTTTAATTTTATGTATCCCCAGCACACTGGGACTTACTGGAAGTGAGTTTGTCCCTATTTATTACCTAATTGCACAGTTTTTATACTTCATTGCCGGCATCGGTTTTGTAAAATGGTACCCTGTATTTTTCCACGACCGCGTAAAAAATTATAAAGCGCTCTTTCAAATTTTAGTGGTGACAGTAAGTATGTTACTGGGCATGTATTTATTTGCTGTTTTGTTTAATTTATTAAGTGAGATTGGCAACGGATATATCGCCGCCACAAGCATGCTCAGTTTTTGCATTCCACTACTATTCTATTGGACTTACATAGCCTTTATTGATATCCCTTACGAAATTTATGACGTTTGGACGTACCAGACAAGCGCAGCAGAAATCAACTTCGATGCTTTAGATCATACCAAACTAATGGTAATTGAATTAGAATTTAGCCGAGCAATAAATGATAAAGATCGCACAAAAGTAAAAGCTAAAGCACCTTCCGATGCTCCTTTCGGAACGTGGTTTAAGAAATTTATAGATGATTACAACGCTAAATTTCCGAACCAAAATATTCATTTCGAGGATAACCAAAAACAGCCTTTTGGCTGGATATTTTACTATAAAAAATCATTTTTCCACCGTAGACGGTTAATGAACCCTAAATTAAACATCCTGCAGAACAATATTAAAGAGCACGTAACAATTATCACAAAGCGAGTTATTCATCACCACATAGAAAATTTATAAATCCTATACCCAAAAAATGATTATACCACAAAAATATCTTGCCGTTAACTGGGTCGATGGCATGAAGGTGAACAAATCACACTTTATTAGTACCGATAATTATTACACTGACACCATACGCGATGTAGCTTCTGTTCAATTAACTCCTTATAATTATGGCTTACTACCGTCTTTAGAGGGCGGTGAAAATGCATTAAGTAGATTTTCAGTAAGCAAAACGACTACTAATCAGGTACAAATACATATATCACGTTTACAAGCCATTACTCCTGGGGGCGTCCGTATTTCTATTCAAAACGATGTAACCAGTGTGCATTCACTTTCTGAATTTTCAACAAAACAAGTTGACCTTATGGATGGTAAAACCGAAGAGTTTTATGTCCTGATAACGGTTAATCCATTTGAACAAGTGCCGGTTGGCAGCCCTGATCCGGAAGAAGTACCCATTCGTCAGCCTCAAACAAAACACAACTACCAAATCCAATTGGCTAATGCCAAAAACATAAATGCGCGCGATTTAGGCGGTTACATCCTAATTATTGGTCGAATTATTCAACAAGGTGAAAATTTCATCAAAGACAATGATTTCATCCCCCCTTGTGCCACCATTAACAGCGACATAAAGTTAACAAGCTTATACACGGCAATTCAGTATACCATTTATAACCTGCAAAATGTTTCGCTCCAAATGATTCAAAAAATACTTTTCAAAAATCAACAATCAACAGTTGCGCAAAATGTAAAGGTAATATGCGAAACCATCTTAAATTTTTGCAATCAACATTACTTCTATTTTAGAAATATTGGAGAACATCAAGCCCCTATCTCCTTGATTGATACGACGGCGAAATTTGCCAATTACCTTTTTACCGCACTTAGCATTTTACCAGAAAGTGAAAAAGAAGAATTATTGAATTATTTCTTCGAATGGAGCGATGTTACACCAATTAATTTTCAAAAAAGTTTATCCGAAATCATTGAAATTAATTACGACCATAACAAAACCGGACAGTATTTATATCAAATACAAAACATGCTGAAAAACATCGAATCTATTTGGCTCAAATTAAACTTATTGGAGTTTATTGGTCAGCACAAGGAAAATATTGTAGTAAAGCAAGAAGTTATTCCGCAAGCGGTAAAAGAAAAAAAAGGCTGGAGCATACTCGATTAATTTTAGTAGCCAGATTATAACTTAAATCATTTTTAATATGCACAATAAAATAGTAATCATAAACTCCTTTAAATCAAATAACCATAAAATTGATTATTTCGCAAAAGCATACGATAGTGGCGTGGCCGAAAGTGGTAAAATAAGTGATTTATTCTACGTGGATAACTTGGTTTTCTCTGCGACACCTTTTCCAGAAAAACATAGTTTTGAATCGCTCGAATCAGATTTAAGGGAACTTGTGCTTGCCATTAAAAGCGCCTCAACGATTATTTTCTTTACGAATTACACCCCTAAACAGCCTAATCACCAACTTAGAAGCTTAATTAATCGCTTATTTCATACGGTAAATCTTGGTTTTAATGAAAATATTTGGGGAAAATATATTTCCCTTCACAAACAACAAGTCAGGATTGTGACGTATATGGACGATTTAAAAACATCCATTGCGTATAACGAGCATCGCGACAGCAGTACATTCCCGATTCAAAAAGTTCCATTTCGTTTCTTTGGGTTTGGAAGAATTAGAGCTCTTCATTTACGCGTGATTTTAGAGCAAGGATTTAGTAAAACACTTTTAAAGGAAATGGCTTTGCTTCATGAATTTGGGCGGCAAGACGCTGGCCTCCCCGCAAATAAACCTTCATCTGAAAAAATGAAACTCCTATTTGATAAACCAGGAGCTTTTCAAAGCATTAAACCGGCTTCTACAGTCAGAAGAAAAAGAATACAAAAATAAATCAAAAACAAATACATAATTAAAATAAAAAACTACAGAAAAAATAAAATAAACAAATTTTAATTTGTAAGATTAATTATATATAATTGTGATAATTAACTATTTATATACCTAATTTTAAGATTATGGCGACCAATGCTGGAAAACTAGCGAGACTTACCATCGATGGTAAAGAGTACAATGTATTTGAAGCAAATTTCGAATCCATTAAACCGGTAGATCAATGGAACCGTGTAACGGCCTTTGCCACTAAAGCTGATGCCCGGTTTGTGATTGAAGGAAAAGACGACACCACTTCTATTTTCGAGAAATTTGCGAACAGCCGCAAGCGTTTTGATGCAAAATTAACTTTGTACAGTACGCATGGCGAAGGTAAACTGGTTGAAACATCGTACAAAGATTGTTCAATTACGTATTACTCTTCTGTTTACAATTCGGCAAATGAAGTACCCTACAAATTGGTGGTTGTTTTATCTCCAAAATCAACCGTTGAAGGAAATGCTGAGCTAACTTTTGATCAGAACACCTAAACCGTTCTGCTTCAGTATCGAAGCAATCCTAAGGGCAGCGCATCCCGCCAGCCCACAAAGAGCCTAAGGGTCGCTGCCCTTATTCATCCCACAACCGGACATCCCCTCCCTTTTCCGGAAATAATTCATCCCATTTTTAGTATTTACCGTTTTCGTACATCCATTCGAAAGCTATTCTGCTGCTTTTGAGTTTGTGTACGCTATAAAAAAATGCTTATGGCTATTACAGGATTTGCAGGATTTGCTGGGGCAGAGATTTTAAAGAAACTCCAACGTATGGGCTGTTGGGTGTATATCGACAATAAAAAAATATCCCCGGTTTTAAAAGTCAATATCAAACAATATATCGGCGAACACAACGAACTGGTGCTACATTTCAAACACGAAGTGATACAAGAAGTGGGTTTGTTTACCATCGATAACGCCCATCACTTGTTGGGGCGATTAACGGAGGTGTCCATTTTCGACATCAGCGACCCGTATAAAAACCCTTTGGAAAATAAATTCATCATTACCGAGGTAAAACTGGTAAACGATGGATTGGCCGAAGGGGTATTGGAATTAAAAGGTCTCTCGCCCACTATACTGCTCGATGGAGCGAAACACTTTGAGAGTTTCGCTTCGCAAAATTTGGCCACCATCATCAATACCTTATGTAAGCCGATGGAGGGCATGCGCACCTATTTCATCAATACGCTACGCAGCAATCCGGTTATCTGGTATAGCTCGCGCTACAACGAAAGCTCTTGGAATTACTTAAAACGTTTAGCCGATGCAACCGGCAATTGGATTTATTGCAACGGAAGAGGATTGGTGTTTGGCGCAGCCAAAAATGAAACGCCCGTTCCCCTGATTTACGGTAGCGATTGTACCAAAGTAAGCCTTTCGTTGTTAACCGTTCCGGTGCAATCGGCTGTTTTTGATTACAACACCAGCGAGAACCGAAAAGCGAAGCAAAGTGCCAAAGATTACAATGGAAATATTGGTTCTACAGCGCAACAAGCGTATACCCGCTCTAAAAAGTTGTATTCTTTTGAAAGCGCGGTTCCCATGCAAACCTTTCAATCCGATCAGGAATTGTTGATGGCAAAAGGCAAGGCCATGGCCACAGGCAAAGTAGCCGAGTCGTATGTAATGGAGGCCGAAACCAATAACTTTAGAATGGGCATTGGTGCCTTGGTTGATTTTGAATTTAAAAGACAAGGGGCAAGTTCCATTCATCCGCAAATGCGGATTGTATATTCGGAGCATGAGCTGCTGATTAACGGCTTGTACACCAATCGCTTCAAAGGCGTATCCTCGGGGGCAGAAAGTCCGCCAAAGCTGGAATTTGAGCAGCCGGTTACTTTCCCGATGCTGGCCACGGTGGTAGACAACAAAGACCCCTTGAATCAAGGCCGGGTAAAAGTAGAATTCATTGGTTGGGCGCACGATTTAAGTTACCGCATGGAGCGACAGGAAACAGACTGGATTCGGGTGTTGAGTCCGGATGCGGGAAGCAGTAATCTGGTGGGGAAAAACCGTGGCTTTGTGTTTATACCCGAGTTAAATGACCAAGTGATGGTTGATTTTGAAAACGGTAACCCCGATAGGCCTTTTGTAACGGGCTCGGCCTTTCATGGGCAAATTGCGGCCGGAGGTGCACAGAAGAACCACCTCAAAACGATCATCACGCGCAGCGGAGTTAAAATACAAATAGACGACGAGGAGAACGAAGGAAGCCTAACCATTACCGACCCCAGCGGGAATATGTATTTTATGGATGGAGCAGGAAATATTCAGGTGACTGCGCCGAAGAATATGACGTTTAAGGCTGGGGAGAATGTACTAATTGATGCCGGTAAAAATATCATCGCTTCTGCCCGGAGGAATGTGAATATTATGGCTGGAGAAGATATTACGGAAACAGCCAATGGCGATTACAATCTGACAGCAAGTAATATTACCGAAACTGCAGAAGCAGGAAGAAGCTCCAAAGCAAAGAGTATTACAGAAAACATGGAGTCTGGCTCTTATGTCAGTACAAAAGATGCCATCAATGTGGAAAGCGCAACGGACGTCCTTATCAATAGTGGTAAACAGGTAAAAATGCAATAGTATGGCAGGTGAAGGCGGAAATATCGTACGGAATGTTTTTGGAAAGTCTTACAAAGAAGCTGAAAGCATCATGAAAGATGCTTCGAATGGTCCACTGGATTTTAAATCTCCACACGAAAATACATTTTATGGAAAAAAGGGAGGTAAGAAATTTGATGAATACCAGGCAAAAAAAGACAATACATTACTGGTGACAAAGGTTGAAGGGCCTTTAGATGATAATGGTAAAAAGGTAGACAAACCCAAAGAAGGACTAAAATATTGGTTCAAGGCAACTTTTAATAGATCAGCTTCGAAAAGTGAGTATAAAAGGCTTCAATGGCAGAAAAAAATAAATGGAATATCTATTCCCCTCTTTTTTGATTATTCTTCACTCAAAGGAAATACATCAACTATTCAGGTAAAGATTCCTTGTCACAATATGCGAGTATATGCTTATTTCAAAAGTCCTACGGATCAAATGTGTGTTGAAGTAAAATTATGTAAATGTACTTGTTGTGGAGAACATATTGTGACCATAAAAGATACTAAAAATATAAAAAGTTACAAAGGAGAGTTCCCTTCTCCATTCCAAATAATGAATCATACCCCATCCAAAAATGAACCTTTAAAGCATCTAGTTTACGTTGCCGATTCAACAATTAGAGATTGGATTAGAAATGCGGCAAAATACCATGGTATTCCCCATGAAATGATTGCTATTATAATTCAGCAAGAAAATGCTCCTAAAGCATCGAAATGGAAACAATTCCTTCAATTTGGAGAGAGAACATTAACCACCACTGCATCAGAACTTGACAGAACCCTGTGGGATATGGTACCTGATAAGATAGCTGATGGATCTGCAGGTTTTATGAATATGCGCCGCCCTACACTAAAAGATACAATTAATTACACGAAGAATACATATTGTAAAGAATTAATGCCGAAAGACATCGCAAATAGAATAGGTTATATATATGATAGTAATGTAGATGTCGGAGTACAAGGATTAGATTGGAGAGCGGATCTTTATTATGGTGCTGCACACATCCGCCAACTAATTGATAGGGTTGTTGGACAATGTGCAAAAGGAATGATAACATTAGATCAAATAGAAAAAGTTTTTGCGAGTTATAATGGCTCTGGTCCCATAGCTAAAAAGTATGGAAAGGATGCTATAGATTTATTAAAAAAAGCTTTAAATGGACAAGAAACCTTGTATTTCTATGAAAAATAAAAATTGGCTATTAATTATTATAGTACTTATTGTCATTGTTATGTTTTTAAAAAATTTGGTGATTAATTTTTGGTACTTAAATACAGATGAAAACTATTTTATTCCAAAGGAGAGCTCAATACGAACATTTGAAGCAACTCAAATGAATGAAGGTTCGGGAGATTGGTGGTTATATGGTGAAGATAAAGATTATTACTATGGGTTAAATATTGAAACTGTAACACCAAGATATTACATATTAAAAAAAGGTCGTGAAACTAAAAATTTTGATAAGCTTAATTATAATAAATGGGGCATTAAATAGAATATTTGAAATTAATACGCAAAAATATTTTATGGGAATGAATCATGAATAAAACACTAAAGTGGCTATAAAGTATCGCTATAATTTGTACCTAATTTATTTTGGGATTAAACTATTAGCGATTTCTTGGTTGAGTTATTTTTCAAATCACCCTAGAATTGAAAGTGAAGAAGACGAAGAGTTAATTGAAAAAATTAAAAAAGAATACCATGTATAAGAAGTAGAACGTACACCAGCTTTTGAAAGAAAACTGAAGAAAGATACAGTAACCTATACTTTGTGCCTGTACAGTAAAGATTTTTGTGAAATAAAAGAAGATTTAATATATGGAAAATCAAAAGATATAGCAAGGGATCCTAAACCAAATATTTCGCATGTTACCAAACATAGTCATTTAGATGCAGATTTAATTTTTACAGATAAAATGCGTAATGGAAAATCTGCATCAGATATGATTTACGAATCAATTAAAAGTAGAATAAAATGAAAGAACTAACTTTTTTGTTATTCATTTTCTTGTTGATCTTTTCATACAATAAGAAAGATACGAAAAGCGAAATAAAATTTAATAACATTACTCAACTTCAGAATAAAGAAGTTTCAATAGAAATAGAAACAAAAGAAAATTTCTATGCCATAAATAAAAATTTATCATTTGGCTTTGAGTGTATTAAGAATGAAAATGATTTTAATGTCTCTAAAGAAGATCTTGATAAAATAATAATAATAAATGACATTATTAAACTTAATCAAGAAAGAAAAAGCACATATAACTTCTCTACTGACGAAAGCATTCTAGAAAAAATAAGGGAAAACAATTGTTTATACTGCAGATTTACTAGACCTGATTTTCTATTTACTAAATCATATAAATCTAAAGTATTCAAAATAAATGCCAATTGATTATTGTGGACTAAATAAAGCAATATGGAATCCGGATGATGCATATCTAGATGTAAAAGCAGGTACTTGGCCAGTTGATGTGTCATCTACTTATGAAAAGTTTCTACCTAAATAATACGATGAAAATAAAAACTCTTCTAACATTCATTCTTATAGGCTCCGTCTTAATAAGCTGCAACGGCAGCAGTGACTTGGGTGGATATAGGGAAAACTATAGTTTGGAAAATGGTTCTGCTATTATTGATACTATAGGCTTTAAAGATTTTGTAAAAGAAATTCCTCAGTAATTTAACAAGGATGAGCATCATTAAAAAATCTGAGAAGATTATCGGGGATATTATTTCTGAACAGTAATGAAAAAATACATAATAATAGGAATTGTTGGCATTGTAGGTTTAGGGCGTGTATATGACAAGGGGGGTATGATATACAAAAAAGTAAATCCTATGAAAAACAAATAAGTGTAACTACCTGATTACTAACAGTAATTCTTACTATCTACTTATGAAAGAAAATAGAGTAAAACCTTTTCAGAAATATACATTAGGATTCCATCAATATCAGGTAGAAAACACACTTGAGATATCGTTTGAAGGAACAGAAGAATTTCATTCATCTTTTAACGTTACGCTTCAGGAAAAGATAAATGAAGATCAAACAAAAAATTGGTTGATAAACAAAGTAGAAACTTCTGCTTTTTCATCTGAAAATAAATTTATGGAGATACTGCATGTGTTGGAGCAAAATTCTTATCCACTAGAAGTAAAGGTGGATGAAAGAGGAATTTTCTTAAGGGCTGTAAACCACCAAAAAAATATCGAAAACTGGAAACGTAAAACCGCTAACCTTCAATATGAATACCAAAATATTGCTGTTTTCAGAAACCAGTATTTATTGGCTCTTGAAGATGAAACCAATTTTTATGCAAATAAACGAAAAGAACCTTTATGGAATCTACTTTTATTTGCTCCATCCTATTTAAACAACGGAGATAAAACCCAAGAATCAATCGTATGGAACATCAAAGGAATAGGCGATGTAGTATGTACAGGCATTATCCATGCTGAACAAAAAGCCTATGGTTTTGAAGCCCTTTTTGTGTCAACCATACAAGTTCCTGAGGAACTAGCGATTGCATTAAAGAATAAATACCCTTATCAGCTAGATCAATATCAGCTGGAATTAACGATAAAAATGGAGTACAACTCCAAAGAAAAACACTATTCATCCAAGGAAGCCAATTTCCTATTGTCAAACGAAGCAAAAACAGCATACCATGAAAGGATTACGATGACTTAACCTTAAATACATGATATGGCGAACAAAGGATACCTCATTATAGAAGGAGCAAAAGCGTACTGTAGTAGATCTGCAACAAACAATTCCAAAGAAACTGCCGTTCCGATGGAAGTGAAAAGTCAGAAGGAAAAATTGAGCAAAAACAAATATTTTGCGCAAGAAAAACCCATAGCTACACATCTTGATAATAAAGCAGAAAGCTTTGGTGGCGGAAACGGCTTTGGGAATTGCATAGGAGCTGATGGAAAAACATATCCCTGCAAAGCCAAATGCAAAATCAAGTTCAAAGATTACTATGAAAATGTAGCCTTAAATAAAAGCATGAAAATCCTGCTGGATGTGAGTACCGGCAGTTGCCCTGGATATAAAGCTCCTGGTACAATTGCTTTTGCAACAACCGGGCAGGTTAAGAATGTTTCGCAGATAGATGTCAAAAATGCCGACGAATTTTCTATCGCCAATACTTCGCCGCAGTGGCCCTCGTCATCTGCTTCTGCTGTTAAAACAGCTGTAAATTCCGTTTCGATGACATTACCATTCGTGGCGGAAAAACCTTCGGGTTCGTATTACTATATTCAATCATCCAAAAGTTTATACAACCCCTGGCTAAATCTTAGGGAAGTGGATAATCTTTCACTTATTGCCCAATTCAAAGGCGACGTGAGCAAAATAATATGGGCGCTGTTTAAAGGCGATGGTGTCAAAGATAAAATCAAAACGTTCATCGATTTAGGCGGTATGTTCAATCAATCAATGTCCTCTCTATTTGAAGGTTTGGACGAAGGTAAATACCGAATAGAAGCCTATGGAGTGGAGCCCGGAGATGAAAAATGCACTGTTCACATAGAAGTAGTAAAAGATTATGTTAAAGAAATTATATCCCCCGGAGATTCTACTTTGGTCAATGTTCCTTTTCCTATAAGCATAACGCCGAAACTCAGCAGCATTACCGACCGAATGAGAATTTTAAATCATGCAGCCTTTCAGCCTGTTTTAAATGCGGTTCACTGGAGAATAAAACAAGAAAAAGCGGTGTTGTATAACAGCTTTACGGAGACAGCGGCAGCGCATCTTGTTGAGGTAAACAAACAAGGCGCAAAAGTAGTGCTAACGTTTAAGAACGCTGGGAAGTATACTGTTGAGGCTTTTACAGATCCTTCGGATTCAAAACCCGAATCAATAACGCTTAAAATAGAAAGTACATTAAGTGTGTTAGGTGTTCAAGGTGAACCAAGTTTACTTAGGTTTAGTGATGTATTAAACGTTCGCGCTTCTAAATTTAATGTAAACTATCTTCCTGCCCAAAACCCTGTATATTGGTATCTAAAAAAAGAAGGAAAAGGGCGATTAACCTTGTTTGAAGGATCAGACGTATTTAAAACGGTCGCCATCAATAAAATAGTGGCAAATATGCTCTATGATGATGCCTCTTTACCCAGCACTGCTTATTTTGGCTCTTATATTCTGGAAGGGTATGCCAAACCATTGGGCCTCCTCAAAGAACCCAAATTTACGGGTGCTGACTGTTTCCGATTTGAGGTAATACGAAATGTAATAGATCAGTTTAACCTCCCGCTAACACGGGTACCCAAAGGAACCACTCTAAAATATACGACTTTAGCAAGAATTACCCCACTGCTGGGCAATGAAGCAATAAAAATAGACGTTCCGGATAAGGTAACGCATCACCAAGATGGAACCCTTACCTTTAATGCGCTGGGTGAATATACCCTTTCAGCCTACTTAATCGGTGATCATACCGAGCCGAAGAAAATTGAAGCAAAAGTAAATGTTCTGGCGTCTGTAGTAAAACGCGCCCTTTGGGCTTATAAAACAGGAATTAAACGTGCTGAAACCGGATATGAAGAGGAAACGTATGGATTTTTAGAGATAGATGGATTGCAAAACCAAGCTTTGAAAGTAAAAATATGGGTAAAAGGAAAGGATAGTGATTTCTATAAAGAGAAAGATAAGTACCTGTTAGAGGAGAAAAATGTTACGCTAAACAGCGAAGGGAAAACTTCCTTTCGTATTACAACCAACGACGATTATAAGAAAAAAATACTGGCAGCGATCCCAAAAACTACAGACAACCCCAATCCGCAATACAGTTTGATTTTTACCATTGAACCGCAGCCAAATTCATCCCCTGATATTGTTCTTCCAGTAGATATGCCGATTGAAGGGACGCGTAGTATAAAGGTTGACGAAAAAACGACCTACCTGGAAGTGTTAGATGCCAATGAAGAACTGGTGATTACTACCGAGCAGAAAATAGTCTCCATCATGTTTTCAACGGAAGATGGCAAAGACATTCTGCGTACACCGGCTTTCTACGGAAAAACCTACAAAATTTGGGTGCATACCGTGAATATGACCGAGGAACTGTTGAAAGTTGACGTGCTGAAAGAAATTCCTAAAGAAGGGATGAATGAGGCTGAACACATTATCTATACCCATGAAAGCAAGCAAAGCTATAACGAAGAAAAAGCAGAAAAAGACGGTTTGCTGGAACTTTCCTTCACTGTAAATGAAGAATGGAATAAGCCAGCGAAAAATTTTGATTATTACGTGGCGCAGGTTTCTCGTCAAGTGCAGGATGCTGCCGACCCCAACAAGAAAGTATGGAAAATAGAAAAAAGCCAGCTTACCATCAACGAAACGCTCCCCACCGAACTGGTTAGAACGGAGGACATGGAAAAATTGGGCATCAAAGCGCATAAAAAAGATGGAGCTCCCTTTACAAAAGATGAAATGCAGGAATTACGAAAACGATTCATTTTCTACGAAAGTGGCTGCCTAAAGGTTTCGCAAAATGTAGCACCCGAAGCCATAGAAAATGATGTGATGCCTGTGATGGTGGAGATTGCGGAGGTTAGAAAGGAAAAGACTTGTTATTGTAACCGTGGTTTTACGGAAGAGGAAATGGAAGATCTTATAAAAACGATGACCGGGGGAAATAAAATATGGCAAGGAATGCAGGAATCATGTGATATTACTGATAAAACGATAAAAAGTTTAACTGCCGAGCTAAACGCCATGTTTTCACAATACGGTATGAATCGCTGCATGCAAAAAATATCTTTTTTAGCAAACGTTGCGGAAGAAACTGGTTTTTTTGCTCAAAGTAAGGAAGAAAAAAGTAAATTTCTATCCAGTCAAAGCAAATACAAAGGAAGAGGAATATTACAAATAACAGGATCGGACGATGGGACAGGTTATTATAACGATGGCAAACTCTACAAACAATATGGAAAAAGCCGTTTTAATGATGAAAATAAATTTATTGGTGAAAGCAATGCTGATTTAATTTCGTCTAATCTTAAATATGCTGTAGATGTTGGTGGATGGGTATTTAATGTTAAAAAAGTCCCAACTTGGATTCCTGACCCAATCAAAAAGTATAGCCAAGAAGTGTTAGATGCGTACGCATGGAAAAGAGAGTATTTTAAGAAGGGTTTAGGAAAGAGTCTTAATGAATTAGGATTATCGATGGAAGAAGAGGAGGAAAAATATTTTTTCTTACAAGGAAAAATATTGAATGGATACACCCCCAAACACAGGTTAGAGAAGAACCCCAATGGATGGGAAAACCGAAAGAAAGCACTCGTAAAACTAAAAACTTGGTTTAAATACGATAAAAGCGTTTGTGATGGGGATCGTGTTTTACTAAATCTAGATGGAAGGGCACCATGGATGCCGTATGCCTTTCCTGAAATTGGTCAAAAAGCAATTGCTGGAAAACGAAACAATCCTCGAATTAATGATTATTTCAATGCTTCCTCAAATGGAGCAGGACTAGATGAAAATATAAACTGGTGTGGTGCCTTTGCAAGTTGGGTTTTTGCTCAAGCTGGATATTCACCTCCCCCCTTATCTTGTAGAGCAGCAATGTGGCAATTTTGGAAGCAAATACCAACGCCTATTTATGGTGCTGCGGCCGTCATTGATTGGGGCATGAATCAGCCTATCAAGCCTTATGGTAAGGAAGATAAAATAGGGGGAGATGGACACATAACCTTCGTAATTGGAAAAAGCCAGGACGATGAATATTATTATTGCTTAGGTGGTAATCAGGGAGGGGCAGAAGGCGCTAGAACTGTAAGAATTTCTAAATACTCAAAATCAGATATTGATTGGTTTGTTATTCCACCAAATTACACTCCAACAGAAGATGAATATAATTTGAAAACCATGAATAGTGAAGCTGACGTTGACTCTCAATCAAACACTAGAAGTAATTAAATCTAAAATACCATGAAAAATGTTTTGTTTTTAGGAATCATTTTATTGTTCCACAAATCTAATGCTCAAACTTCAAGTAAAATGACAAGCCATACACAAGAATCTTATTTCCATATACTTAAGTCACAATTATCTACTGGAGTAAGTGGAGAAAAATATGAGACTGATTATCCTGTATATACCTTTTCTATAGCAGATATGGCAGCAACGGAATCCATAATAGCAAATGAACTAGCTAATCATGGATATATAAAGCCTAGCGAAGATGAATTTGGTAATAGAATTAAAAATATTTTTCATAGAGTTATCAATCAACAATCAAACAGAAAATACTTGATGATATGTTTTGATATTAAATGTTCCGTTGGATTTAACTTATTCAAAAATTCTAACGCAATAGATGCTGATCCATATAGCATTTATATATTTAAAAAAGGAGCATTTATTTCTGATTTCTTTAGTCTTCCAGAAATTTTAGACTATACTAAATATCCAGAATTGGTAAAGCTTGAAGATTCCATTAAAATAAACAATAGGACAGACAGTATGAAAATTTATTATTGGAATGACATCTCCGATTTAAATCAACAACGCAAACATAACATCCAAACCATAGTTGCCCGCAATATGTATCTGTTTAATGATAACAAGGCCCAATACAAATGGCTTATTCTCCATGATGAGTATTTTATGGGAAGGCTCGTAAAAACGTTTGGCTACACCCAGGATTTAGACTTACTAAAATGGGCAATAGAAAGGACAAAATTTAATAAAAAAAATCCTCAAGACTATGGCAAATTGTTTTGGACGAAACAATGCGACGGTACTTTAAAAATCCACTCCAATACCTTTAAAATACTACAAAAAATCTATTTACCAAATGATCCATCTGAAAACAGATTTATTTTAGATAATATAAAAGAATATATAGAATATTTTGCCGATTTCAATAATAAAACTACCGATATATCTAGGGAGGAGAAAATAAAAATATTAGCTAACGTAGCGTACTTCGCGGAACAATACAAGTATAAAAAAGAATACAATGACTATAATAAAATAATGGGTAGATTACGATATTTTTTGTCTGGAAAAGATATAGAAATTTTGAAAAAAAATAATTATTTCGGCCTTCCAAATTTTAAAGAATGGTGGGATAATGCGGATTATGATGAATATTATGTTACGGAATGTGAATATCTTGGAGCTTGTGGAAGAGATTATCAACCAATGAATATTACTGAATGGCGAAAGCTACATCCTAAGGAAAATTAAAAACCGCTACTAAATTTGGGATTGATTTTATCATAAACTAACTGATCATTGTCATGGATGGGAAAACCGAAAGAAAGCACTCGTAAAACTAAAAACTTGGTTTAAATACGATAAGAGCGTTTGTGATGGGGATAATGTTTTACTAGATCTTGATGGAAGAGCGCCTTGGTTGAAAGTTGCTTGGAGGGAATATGAAAAATATAAAGGTTTGCGAGAAATTGACAGCCCTTTAAAAGAAAAAGTACATGAATATTTTAAAGTTTCTTCAACAGGGCCTACAAAAATAAATAAAAAACCATGGAATTATAAAGATGCTTGGTGTGGTGCGTTTCTAGCATGGTGTTTTGAACAAACTCTAGATTTTAAAAAAACAAATGAATACCATAGTGCTGCTGCCTTTGGATGGACGGCCAGTATATGGAGTAATGGTGAAAACTGTGAGGCTTTTGTAGGTGCTTTAATCGTATTTGATTATTCACATGTAGCGATAATTGTGGGCGAGAATTTAAATGGAACAAAATTCATATATCTTGATGGAAATCAAGGCAATGGAGATATAACACCAGGAAATCAAAAAATAATACTAGGTTCTATTCCAAAAAGAGACCCCAAAATTATCGCTATCACGAAACCTAAAAAATATGTAATCACTGAAAACGATAAAATTTTTCCAAAATACGATGTTAATGCAGAAAATTCAAGAGAAAGTTCAAGATAAGAAATACTAGATTATATGAAAACAACAACAATACTCTCACTATTCACTCTATTCGCAATTATTGTAAAAGGTCAAGAACAAATGAATATAAAAGATAAAATTGATACTTCAATGAATAATGCAATTATTGAAAAGGCTTTAAAAAAACAATTAAAACAAGGATCAACTTTTAACATTGATGAACCAGGAGCAGGGCTTAGTAAGATGCCATTCCAATTGGATGAATTAGAAGCAACGGTAGAAATAGCCAATGAAGTTCTAAAGTCAAATGGATTTAATAAATTGAGCAATGAAGATTTTAATCAAAGAATCAAAAATATTTTTGGAAGAATAATTGATAACAAATCCCATACCAACGTACTGTACATCAACTTACTTGAAAAATGTAATAGAAAACTCTTAAACTATAAAAATAATCTTCTTGATTATGAAGGAACTTATATCGTGAAAGATAGAAATTTTATTACCGATTTTTATTATATACCTGAACTTATTGATTATCAAAGGAAATATCCATCGTTAAATAATCTTGAAAACGCGACAATAACTAGAAAATCTGGTTATGATGATCTAGATGTTGAAATACCTCATTGGAAAGATAATCTTGATTTAAAAGAAATTCGCAAACTTAACATCCAAACCATCGTTGCGCGCAACATGTACTTATTCAATGATAACAAAGCTCAGTATAAATGGCTTATTCTCCATGATGAAAATTTTATGGTAAATTTAGTACAAACGTTTGGCTACACCCAAGATTTAGACTTATTAAAATGGGTAATAGAAAGAACAGAATTTGATGAAAATCGTCAGAGAGACTATGGCAAATTGTTTTGGACGAAACAATGCAATGGTACTTTAAAAATACACTCCAATACTTTTAAAGTTTTACAACAATTAATTAAGCCAAATGATTATACCTCAAAAAACACATTTATATTAAACTATTTAAAAGAATATTTAGCGTATTTGGCAGATGAAACCACATCTAAAAATGAAAAACTAACCAGAGTAGAGAAATTAAAAATTTTAGCCAACATTGCCTATTTTGCTGAGCAATATAAATATGATAAAAGATTCTTAAATGGCCTTGGAGACCAATCAATGATGATTGGCCGCTTACGCTCATTTATGAGTGAAGATGATAAGGATATACTAGCGAAAAACAATTATTTCAATTTACCAAAATTCAAAGAATGGTGGGATAATGCAGATTATGATCTATATGTTGTAGGTGGAGAATATGAAGGTGCATGGGGAACGGGTTTTCAGCCTTTAAGTGAGAAAGAATGGCGAGAACAAAAAGCTAAGGAAAATTAAGTCAGAATTTATCCCCTTTTTCTTAGCCCATTGCAAAGAAATTCTACCCATGAACTGCCCAGCGATTTAAGCAATATACGGTTTCATTTCCTCATCAATATCCTTACGGAGATCCATTAATTTTATGGCATAACTTTGCATGGCTATTTCCTTTTCAGTTTTAGGTGCAAATTTCGGAATCGCTTGAGGTTCACCTGAATCATTTACCGCGACAAAAACAATTATACAATGCGTATTCTTCACAAAATCGGCTTGCCCAATTGGTTTCGAATAGGCATCAACCGCAATGTGCATGCTGGTTTTACCAGTATAAATAATGCGGGCCTCCATTTTTACCAAATGGCCAATGTGCACCGGGTGATAAAAGCGAATTCCGCCCACATAAACGGTTACACAATACGACTCACACCATTGCAGGGCACATGCAAAGCCTGCTTGATCAATCCATTTCATCATCATGCCTCCATGCACTTTCCCACCATAATTGACGTCTGAGGGTTCACTTAAAAACTGTAATTCGATGTGATTCTTTTTAGGGTCCATGTATATTTTTTTACGCTATCTACTATATCAATCTTTTTAGATACTATTTTTACTCTAGAAATAAGGTATCGTCATCGTCGGTTAAACTTAGCTGAATGCTATCGCTACCGGCAATACCTTCAATTGAACCACGAATGTGTGTGGCATTTAACAACACTTTTTCCAATTGTTTTTCACGGGCTTTCCATAAGCGTTCCATGGCATCGCGTTCGCGTTGAATGGATAATTTCATGCTCATAAAGCCTTCACGAATGGCTTTCCATTGCTCAGAAAATTCTACTCCGGTCAGGTAATCATAAAGCATATGCATTTTATCACCTTTATTTTCTTGCGATTTCACCGCATTCGCTAAACGCAAAATACCATCGCGAAGAACGTATGCCACGGCGTTAACTTCTTCAAAAGAACAAATCCAAACGCCTTCACGTTGCCCAAAACTGGTCATCCCTTTAGGATAACATTGACTCACAATTACAGCCACATCCACGCCCATGCTGCGCATGTCTTTTTTCAATTTCTCTATCCAATCGCCACCAAAATCTTTGGTACGCTTGCTTTCGTAAATAATTTTACCGCATTCTTGGCCAAACTGATTGCGCACCACTTGCACACAATCTGCTCCACGTACCCCCTTCCCAACTTCTTCAATTAAATCAAAAGGGAAATTACTACGCAATAATTCTTCTAAAATAAGTTCTTGTACTTCGCCTTGCAGTTGCATGCTTCCTTGCTCTGCTTTGCGTTTCATCTCGGCAGCCAATTTTTTCTGATCTTCCAATTGCTTTTCCAACTCGCGCAAACGCAACTGATGTTCGGTTTCTTTAATGCTATTTTTTTCCGCTTCCTGTTTACGAACTTGTTCCACCAATTCATTGCGTTGCTCTTGCATCTTGCGTTGAAATGCCAACTCCATTTCCTCCTCTTTCAACTTTAAACCGGCCTCTCTTTTTAAAAACTCCACCTCCTTCTCTCGCGCCAATTTAAGTTTCTCCTCGTTTTCTTTCGCGGAACCTTCCAGCATTTGCAATTTGGTTTCAAAATCAGAAGCAATACTTTTGCGTAAGTTACTTTCTAAATCCTCGCGAAGCTTATTTTTTTCTTCTACCAGTTTCGCCTCAAAAGTTTTCAACTGTTGTTGTTTGTCATTTTCAAGCGCAGCCGACTTACGCTGAAATTCTTCATCCTTTTGCTTGGTAAAAGCCACCATTTTCTCGCGTAACTCTTTCTTATAATCTTCAGCCATTGCTTCTTCCATTGGAAAAACATGAGCACAATTGGGGCATTTTATTTCGGTTGGCATCTATTCTAATTTTAAAAGGATTTTTTACGCTAATTACGCATTGCTATTGCAAGCAATACATCCGTAAACACAAATATATTAAGGTTTTTTAGCATTTTGCCATAAAACTGTTAACACAAAAATCACTGCTATTTATAAAACCTTCGAGCGAATTTCGTGTCCTTGCGTTAAAATTTTACCCACCGGACATTTAGAAGCAATCAATTCAAGTTTCTCTTTTTGTTCGGCAGTAAGATCGCCAACACATACAATTTCTTCTACAAAAACCAACTCTGTATTTTCTGTTTCGGTGTTTACGGTTACTTCAATTTTGTCTACACTCCATTCTTTTCGATCGATATACATGCGTAATGTGATGGCTACACAAGAAGCCAACGAAGCCATTAACAAGCCCTTAGGCGCATACCCTTTATTGGTTCCGCCCATTTCTATCGGTTCATCTACAATAACTTCATGCGTGCCATTTGTTACCGTACAGGCATAATGCTCTTGATTTATGGTTGCTTTTACCATCTTTTGTTTTTTGTTTAAGTAAATAAATTTTCAGTATATGTGAAATTTTCGGGCGTTTTAACACGCTTTCCGCTGTATCTTTTTGGTGAATTCTCTTTTTTAAAAGCATTCAATTTCAACCAAAAAGGATGCCGCTTCAATCGTTAACGCGCACAGAAATTAAACGTTGCAATAAAAATCATTATCGGTAAAATAATATCAAACCGTATTTTTCTTTATTTTTATAGCTAAATCGTAATTAAATGTCTTTCATTCTATCCAAGATACTTCTTTTTATTCTGAAACCCATCCTTTGGATTGGTATCGCAATAATTTTTTCACTTGCAGCAAAAAATAATCTAAAAAGAAAAAATTTACTCTGGCTTGCGTTCATTTTATTCCTACTCTTTTCAAATGCATTCATTTGTTCGGTCGTTTACCGAGCCTACGAGGCACAAGAATTTCCTACAAAACAATACGATGTAGGCATTCTTTTAGGCGGATTTTCTAAAACCGACCCGCAAGATAGATTTGCATTTAGCGAGCGAGGCGACAGACTTGCTCAAACCATTCGATTGTATAAGACAGGCGTCATTAAGAAAATATTGGTAAGCGGAGGAAGCGGAAAATTAATGGGAAAAGAACCTATAGAAGCCGATTTAACGGTTCATTATCTACAACAAATTGGCATCCCAGATTCAGCTATCCTACGTGAAAACAAAAGTAGAAATACCATCGAAAATGCCAAATTCAGCTATGCTCTACTCGAAAAAACCAATCCAAAACCATCGGTTTTAATCATTACCAGCGCGTGGCATATCCCGCGTAGCAAAGTGATATTTAACACCATCTTTAAAAAGGAACTCAGCTATTATCCAACCGATTTTATAGGCATATACAAATACAGCCTGACCGATTTCTTTTTACCAGACCCAAGCGCATTGGTACGTTGGGAATATATATTAAAAGAATGGGTAGGCCTATTGGTCGATCGTATTCGCGTTAAGATATAGGCCAAAAAAATGACTAGCCTTCAATCGCTTTCCAAAGCATATCTTTTAATTCTAAGATATTCTTTTCAGCAACCGACGAAATGAAAATTGACGGTATAGCAGGCAGTTCTTTTTTCATTTCAGCCATTAACTCATCATCTAGCATATCCGATTTTGTTATGGCCAAAACGTGTGGTTTTTGCATCAATTCGGGGTTAAAAGAAAGCAACTCTTTCTTAAGAATTTCGTATTCCTCCTTAATGCTTCTGCTCGTATCGGCCGGAACCATGAATAACAATACTGAATTACGTTCGATGTGACGCAAAAAGCGATATCCTAAACCTTTTCCTTTCGATGCTCCTTCAATAATCCCAGGAATATCGGCCATTACAAAGGATTTATTATTTCGGTAACTAACAATTCCTAAATTCGGAACAATGGTCGTAAAAGGATAATCGGCAATTTCGGGTTTCGCTGCCGACACAACCGAAAGTAAAGTCGATTTTCCGGCATTTGGAAATCCTACCAAACCCACATCGGCCAATACTTTGAGTTCTAAAATGTTCCAAACTTCTTTTCCAGCTTCGCCGGGTTGCGCAAAACGTGGAGTTTGTTGCGTTGGACTTTTAAAATGTGCATTACCTAAGCCACCACGACCACCAGCTGTTAAAATTTTTGTTTCACCATCTTGGGTAATCTCAAACAATACCTCTCCGGTTTCTGCATCTTTAGCAATGGTGCCTAGTGGAACTTCTAAAATTTCATCTTTTCCTTGACGGCCCGATTTATGCGAACTTCCACCCGCCAAACCATCTTCAGCAATAATGTGTTTACGGTATTTCAGGTGCAATAAAGTCCAAATATTCGTACTTCCTTTCACAATAATGTGTCCACCACGACCACCGTCACCACCATCAGGTCCTCCCATCGATGTTAAAACATCGCGGTGTAAATGTGCAGAACCAGCCCCACCCTTTCCGGAGCGGCAACAAATTTTTACATAATCTACGAAATTGGATCCTTGTGACATACTGCTTAAATGTATCCGAATGCTGTTATTCTCGGATGGTTTATAATGTTAAAGAGTTATAACGTTTACAACATTATAACTCTTTTCTAATTTACGAATCAAAATTCAATTACGGTTCAAAAAACCGGCAACTGATTTTTTAATTCTTATTTTAACTGGTCGATAACTGCACAAAGATTGCCATAAATGGTTTCAATCTCGCCAATACCGTTTACCTTGTTTAATTTATTTTGCTCTTCGTAGTACGGTAAAACGTGGATGGTTTTATCGAAATATTCAGAAATACGTTTTTTTAATTTCTCTGCATCATCATCCGGACGACCGCTAATTTTATGACGTTCAGCAATACGCTTAGTCAATTCTTCTTGATCTACATCTAAAGCAATAACACCCGCAATTTTGCTTCCTTTACGCTCTAAAAATAAATCAAGCTCTTTCGCTTGCGGTACTGTACGTGGAAAACCATCAAACACAAAACCTTTTGCATCAGGATTTTTATCAACCTCTTCCTCCAACATCGCAATTGTAATGGCATCCGGAACTAATTCTCCGTCGGCTAACAATTGACTTACCTTTTTTCCTAATTCTGTTTCACCTTTTACGTGAGCTCTAAAAAGATCGCCTGTTGAAACATGCACTAACTGATATTTTGCAATCAGCTTTTCAGATTGGGTGCCTTTACCCGCACCTGGAGGGCCAAAAAGAACTAAATTAAGCATTAACGTGGTTTAGGGGTATCGTTAAAATTAAAAAGCCTTGTCGCCATGGGGCAACAAGGCTTCTTCCAAATTGTGCACTCGTAGGGATTCGAACCCCAAACCTTCTCATCCGTAGTGAGATGCTCTATCCAGTTGAGCTACGAATGCATTACCGTATCGTTTAACGGTGTGCAAAAGTATAAACGATTTTGCACTTCTGCAAGTTATTTCTCAAAAAAATTGAAATATTTTTGAGTCTTTTTCTTCTTACGCGCTCAACGAATCGTTAATTGCTTTAAAGTCAGGCAAATCAGTTGCAACCTCTAAAACCTCTGCATAAATAATTTTTCCTTCCTCGTCAACCACAAAGGCCGCTCTTTTAGAAACACCCTTTAAATTGAATACGAAATCTTCGTAAAAAGCACCGTATGCTTTCGAAACCTCCTTGTTAAAATCAGATAATAACGGGAATTGATAATTTTGAGCCTCTTTAAATTTAGCTAAAGAAAAAGGAGAATCTACAGAAATACCCAAAACCTGTGCATTAATTCCTTCGTAAAAACTGAAATTATCGCGCATGGTACACAGTTGCTCTGTACAAGTTCCTGTAAATGCCATTGGGAAAAAATGAATAATAACTTTTTGACCTTTAAATGCTGACAAAGAAACTTCGGTTAATTCTGAGCTGTATAATGTGAAATCTGGAGCAATATCTCCTACTTGTAATGCCATTCTATTTATTTTAAATTTTGATTGTACTAGTGAAAACAAATATAGCTTTCCTCTTTTATTTGGTGGTAATTTTCTGAAATTTTCTTACGGCTGATGCAATTTTGTTTGCGCATCCAGCAGAGCGATTCCTTCTTCAAAACTGTGCGGTTGATAATTTAAATCGCGCATAGCTTTATCCAATACAAAGCCCGTACGTCCCGGCCTCTTGGCTGTTTGGTTTAGCGTAGACGAACTAATTTCAGACATTTGAGCTGTATCCAAGCCCCAATAAATCGCTACGCGTCTTACAATATCGGCAATGCTCATAAAATCTTTTCCTGATATATGATAAATACCTTTGGCTTCTTTTTCCACGGCGAGCAAACAGGCCTCGGCCAAATCTTCGGCCAAGGTAGGCATACGCCATTGATCGTTCACGACTTGTATAGGTTGTTGTTTCTCCAAAGCTGCTTTCGCCCAAAGCACAATATTGCTCCGACTCATATCGCTGGTAATGCCATACACCAAAATGGTTCTAATAATGGCCCAATTTGCTTTCGAATGCTTCACAATATCTTCTGCCAAGACCTTCGATTCGCCGTAGTAGCTTAGCGGATTAACAGCGTCCTCTTCTTGGTAGGCCCGGCTGCTCCATCAAACACAAAGTCGGTACTTAAATGAATAAGTTGAATGTTCATTTCTTCGCAAAGCGATACCAAGGTTTGAACAGCATCCACGTTTAATTGTAAACAACGTTCTTTGTTCGCTTCGCAGGTATCTACATTGGTCATAGCCGCCGTATGGATAATCGCATCGGGCTTATATTTTTTCAATACAAGCTTTACTTGCTCAGGATTTAAAATATCCATTTCTTCATATATATAGCCATCCTTATTGGGATATCGGTTTAATCCTCTAGAGGTTGCAATCAGCTTGCATCGACCTTCGGCCAAAATTTTCTCCGTTATTTTTTGCCCTAAAAGGCCATTACTGCCGGTGGTTAAAATGGTTTTCATTGGCCATAAATCTACTAAAAGAAATTTTATAAATTATGGACGCGCTTTTATGCAGTCCATACTGCCATACAACATATAAATTCTACTCAAGCGTTTCGCTAATTAATTTTTTAAGCTTCCTTTTATTTTAATCAATTTTAAATTTCAAGAGCAAATTAATTCAATCCCAAACTTCGGAGAAGCTTTTCATAATTAAATTACCACTATTCGCTTTTAACAAAATTTAATAGCCAGAAATTTGATTTACCAATTTTCACGGCTATATTGGCATGCATCATCCCAAGGTATTTCTCAAATTCGAAAAACAAATACAACTAAGGATGAAACAAAAAAAGTTACAAACTAAACCTATCTACTTTCTACTGTTTATTTTATTTGCTACCACCAGCAAGCTATGTGCACAGCAACAAGACTCGGTGCCAAGTGTAGAAAAATCAATTTTTAATATTCAGATTGGACTAGTAGGCTCTTGGGTAAATTATGAGGGTCGACTTAGCAACCCATTCACTATAAGAACCGAAATTGGTTTAACAGGAGCAGCTTGGGAAACTCCCCGTTACGGCGATCAATTCTATTCAATAGCACCGAATGTGACAGTCGAGCCACGTTTTTATTATAATTTAGGTAGACGATTAAAAAAAGGAAAGAATATTAAAAACAACACTGGAAATTTCTTCTCTTTAAAAACCTCCTACTCCCCAAACGTATTCTATATATCTAGTTTCTAGAATGAAGAATCGGCAGGCGGAATATCCATTATCCCACTTGGGGAATTAGACGGCAATTTGACAAACATTTTAATTATGAAATAGGAACAGGCTTGAATTATTCAACAACATTCGAAAAAAATGATAATTACCAAGAACCCTTCTTATTAAAGCTAAACTTTCATTTGCGCATTGGCTATACGTTTTAACCATTTCCCTTCAATTCAACTAAAATTGAGCGGGTATTTTCACCAAATTTCTATCTAAAAACTTCTTATTAAAAAATATGTAACAATATCTTTAAAAATAACTTTTTTAATCATAACTTTGCCAACCGAATTGAAGCCCTTTATAACTGCTTTAATTCATTGATTGTAATAATTTTACTCACAACAGATATGCCTAACTTAGGAAAAATAGCACAAATTATCGGCCCAGTGGTTGACGTTAGCTTTGCTGATGATGCCCATCTACCTAAAATTTTTGATGCATTAGAGATCAAAAAAGAAAACGGACAGAAAATTGTATTAGAAGTTCAACAGCACTTAGGTGAAGACCGTGTACGTGCTATTGCGATGGATTCAACAGATGGTTTAGTACGTGGAATGCAAGTAGTTGATACTGGTTCTGCAATTAAAATGCCAATTGGCGATCAAATTAAAGGTCGTTTATTTAACGTAGTAGGTGAAGCTATTGACGGTATCAACACCTTAGATAATAGTACTGGTAACCCAATTCACGCAACTCCACCTAAGTTCGAAGATTTATCTACCGAAACGGAAGTACTTTTCACAGGTATCAAAGTAATCGATTTATTAGAGCCTTATGCAAAAGGTGGTAAAATTGGATTGTTTGGTGGTGCTGGTGTAGGTAAAACCGTATTAATTATGGAATTGGTAAACAACATTGCGAAAGCATATGCTGGTTTATCAGTATTTGCTGGAGTTGGTGAGCGTACACGTGAGGGTAACGACTTATTACGTGAGTTTATTGAGTCAGGCGTAATTAACTATGGCGAAGACTTCTTACATTCGATGGAAAAAGGCGGATGGGATTTGAACGCTGTTGATACAGAAAAATTAAAAGAATCAAAAGCAACTTTGGTATTCGGTCAAATGAACGAGCCTCCTGGTGCACGTGCACGTGTAGCATTATCAGGATTAACAGTTGCTGAATATTTCCGTGATGGTGATGGAGAAGGCGCTGGAAAAGATATCCTTTTCTTCGTTGATAACATCTTCCGTTTTACGCAAGCAGGTTCTGAGGTTTCGGCTTTATTAGGTCGTATGCCATCGGCGGTAGGTTACCAACCAACCTTAGCAACGGAAATGGGTTTAATGCAAGAGCGTATTACATCAACAAAACGTGGCTCAATTACTTCAGTACAAGCGGTATATGTACCTGCGGATGATTTAACGGATCCGGCTCCGGCTACAACGTTTGCCCACTTAGATGCTACAACCGTATTATCGCGTAAAATTTCTGAGCTTGGTATTTACCCTGCGGTAGATCCATTAGACTCTACTTCACGTATCTTATCTCCTGCTGTATTAGGTGATGAGCACTACAACACGGCTCAACGTGTGAAAGAAATTCTACAACGTTATAAAGAGTTACAAGATATCATCGCCATCTTAGGTATGGACGAATTATCTGAAGAAGATAAATTAACTGTACACAGAGCGCGTCGTGTGCAACGTTTCTTATCACAACCGTTCCACGTTGCTGAGCAATTTACAGGCTTAAAAGGTGTGTTGGTTGACATTAAAGAAACCATCAAAGGATTTAACATGATCATGGATGGTGAAGTTGACGAATATCCTGAAGCTGCATTTAACTTAGTTGGTAGCATCGAAGATGCCATTGAAAAAGGTAAAAAATTATTGGCTGAAGCAAACTAGAATTGAGACATTAGGCGTGGGATGTGAGACGAGATGACAATCTCATATCTCACACCTCATATCTTACCTCTCATATCTTACATCTTAAGAAAATGAACTTAGAAATATTAACTCCAGATAAAAAAGTATACGAAGGCGCGGTAACAGCTGTTACAGTACCTGGTACTACCGGCTCTTTTCAAATTTTAAAAGACCATGCTCCTATTATTTCTACTTTAGAAGATGGAGAAGTTATTATAAAATCGAGTAAGGAAGAAGAACGTTTTTTTATTAAAGGAGGCGTTGTTGAAGCTATCCACAACAAAATTGTTGTTTTAGCAGAAGGTATTGCTTAACAAAGATAAACGCAGATAAAAACCCTCATTAATTTTAACGTTGATGAGGGTTTTTTATGCTTTCAAGTTAACCTATCTGCTAACGCTCACTCATTTCTTCCATATTCAGGTTTTTATCAAACGGACTTTTCGTAAATGGATAAATCGTTTGCTTAACAAAACCTTTGGGATACTCTCCTTCTAAAACACCTGTGCCACTTGGCCATTCATTTTTAGGCAAGTAATATGTGCCAAAAATCCAATCAATAAAAGGAAAAATAGAAGCGAAATTCTTACCATAATGCTCTGGTTCAATGCAATGATGCCAATGATGATATTGTGGTGTGGTAAAAATGTACTTTAATGGCCCAAAATTAATGCGTGTATTGGAATGAATAAGCACGGCATGGATGGCAATAAAAATAATATAAGCATTAAATACTGACGGAGAAAAACCCAAAATATACAAAGGGATAAAAGTCATGGCCCGTGTGAAAAAGATGTCCATAAAGTGTGTACGGCTACCTGCGAGCCAATCCATGTTTTGAGTAGAGTGGTGAATAGAGTGAAAACGCCATAAGTAAACTTGGTTATGGAAGATTCTATGCGCCCAATATTGAAAGAAATCGGTGGTGAAGAATGCTAAAAACAAACCTACAACAAAGGGCAAATTATTAACCCAAACATGTATTTTATCAAGCCCCATCCAACCAAAAAACATCATTGCGGGTTTTTGAGTGATCACCCCAAAAAACTGGATAAACAAATGGCTAATGGCAAAATAAATTAAATCGGTTCGCCATTCTTCATGAAATTTGGTTTGCGTATTTCGTTTTGGAAAAAATAGTTCCAATGGTATAAAAATGGCTACCATCATCAATAAATCCAAAATCAACCAATCCAGCCCCAAATGCCATTGTACCTTTTCTACGGCTCTTCCATCCATGTTAAAAGCACCTACAATAACAGCAAATGCCGAGAGAGAAACCCCTATAATAGCAAGATTAAATCGCTTACTTAATATTATGCTGAGTAAGGCAAAGAAAAATGAACCTATCACCCCAGCAATAAGTAAATTGGCCATACTGTCGCCCGTATAAACCTCTCGAAATTGAGGGGTGGTAAATCTTTCAGGATATAAAAAACACAATATGCCTCCTAAAGATAAAATTGCTAAAAAAATAGAGAGATAACCGCTAATAATTCCGTCTCCAACTTTAAGACGTTTAGATGTATTCATATTTTGTTTGGTTAATTAGAATCGCAATCTAGATCAAAATACTTAAAAATGTAAGCAATCCCCTATTGAATGAGCAAAATTCTTACCAAAAAAAAACACCCCAAAAGGCAAGCTTTGTTGGGATGTTTCATTTCTTTAAAACACTTTTTAAGTGTTCAGTATTGTTTATTTCGCATTTGCGGGACTTTCATTTTCACTTTTCCAACGCTTTGCCCAAGCAGCTTGTTCTGCTTCGTTGTGGAATGTCCAAGCAACGAAACGACTGATTTTTTGCCCTTGACTCATTTGAACCGTGGTCACTTCAAAAGCATCAACTTTTATTAAGGCATTGTAAATACTTCTTAAATTAGCACTTTTAGAAACCAATGAAGTAAACCATAAACACTGTTTTGGTATTTGTGAGCTTTGAATAATCATTTGTTCTACAAACGCCCGTTCACCTCCTGGACACCATAACTCTGCTTTATTACCCCCAAAGTTTAATACGTGTTTCATTTCCTTTTCAGCACCTAAATTGCGCCACTTAACGCGCGTTCCTTGTTGTGCTTCTTTTAACGAAGAATGAAAAGGAGGATTACAAATGGTGATGTCAAATTTTTCGGCACGCCCCACAATGTTTCTAAAAATCCCCATTTTAGATGGTTGCAATCGCGCCTCTACAAAACCTTGTAATGGTTTATTCGCGTCTATAATGCGTTTTGCCGACTCAATAGATAAAGGATCGATATCTGTTGCAACAAAATTCCAACCGTATTCTTGATGACCAATAATCGGGTAAATCAAATTGGCTCCTGTACCAATATCTAATACATTTATATTGGGTCCTTTAGGTACTTTTCCATTATTTAAATGCGCCAAAATATCGGCTGCGTAATGAATGTAATCGGCACGTCCAGGAATAGGTGGACACAGGTAATCTTTAGGAATGTCCCATTGACCAATGTTATAGTGTTGCTTTAACAATGCTCTGTTTAATGCTTTTACAGCCGCTTGATCCGCAAAATCAATAGAATCTTCATCATGTTCATTTTTAAAAACATGACGCTTAAGCTCTTTTGAAAGACCAATTAACTGTTTAAAATTGTAACGAGAGCGGTGTTTGTTGCGTGGGTGTAACTCGCTCTTTTCTGAGCGGTTATTTTCTTTTTCTGCCAATGTTGGGTCGTTTTAATTAACGATGCTGTGTGCATCGTTCTGATACAAAGATACAGAAAAAGAAATAGCTTTAATCTTAATGATTTTTGTATTCATTAGTGCATGCAGATACTCGCCCTCCTGACTTTCGACCTTTTCGGACAATATATACTTCCGAACTACCTTTTGCCCCACCAGACTTCCTGAGCATATTCACTCCTGGCTTTCCGACCTCGGACTTTTCGGACTTTCCCCTTGCTTGCCTCTTTTGCCGGCAGGGCAATTTGAGATGAATCCTTAATTTTTATAAATTTTTACCTCAATTTTTCCATCAGACGTTACCGTACCACGATACATTCCGGCGGTATTAAAAGGCATGGCAATGTTCCCTTTTCTGTCCAAAGCAATTAAACCGCCATCTCCTCCCATTTGAGCTACTTTGTTGAGCGCAGTTGTTGCGGCATGCTTCAATGATAAATTTTTATATTCCATTAAATCTGAAATGGTTTTTGCCACACCGTTCCGTATGAAAAATTCACCCCATCCAGTACACGAAATACCTGCTGTTTCATTGTTGCAATACGTGCCAGCTCCAATGATGGGAGCATCTCCAACCCGTCCATATTTCTTATTGGTCATGCCACCTGTTGAGGTGCCCGCAGCCAAATTTCCATTTTTATCCAATGCCACACAGCCTACAGTTCCGAATTTATAATCGTGATTTTGCGTGCCAAACAATTCTGTTTTTTTACTTCCGTGGTCCAAAACTGCCTTCATAGAATCTTGTTTAATAGCCTTTTGCAAACCTTCCCAACGTTCTTTTGTCCAGAAATATTTCGGGTCAACCATTTGCAAACCAACTTCTTTTGCAAATTGCTCTGCCCCTGCTCCTACCATCATTACATGTTCCGATTTCTCCATCACCGCACGAGCAGCCGAAATTGGATTTTTAATGGTAGTTACTCCTGCCACCGAACCGGCCATTAATGTTTTTCCATCCATGATGGCGGCATCTAATTCATTTCGCCCATCGTGGGTAAAAACTGCACCTTTCCCTGCATTAAAAAGCGGGTCGTTTTCCATCACATGAATGGTTGCTTCAACGGCATCTAAACTTGATTGACCTGCTTTAATTTTCTCGTAACCTACCTGCAGTGCCTGTGTTAAAACCGCCACATACTTGGTTTCTTTCTCTGGCGTCATGTTGGCTTTCAAAATGGTGCCGGCTCCCCCGTGAATAACCAGTACATATTTTTGTTGGGCAAATAAAGTACTGCTCAAAAGCATTAAAAGAAGCAAGATAGAGGGTAATCGCTGCATGATGAAATAATTTAGTAGCTGCTCAACCTTTATTTTAATCCGGTTAAGCAGGATTTAAGTTAAGCAATATCTTCCTTTTATTTATGCCTTCGCGATACCTTCGGATGAAAATTGCAAATCGTACAACTTTTTATAGTAGCCGTTTAGCTTTAGTAATTCCTGATGACTTCCTTTTTCTTTGATTTCTCCCTTATCTAAAACAATGATTTGATTTGCTTTTTGAATGGTCGATAGACGATGCGCAATCACGATAGAAGTTCTACCTTCCATTAAATTATCGATGGCCTTTTGAATTAACAATTCTGTTTCGGTATCTACGGAAGACGTTGCTTCATCTAATACTAAAATAGACGGATTGTGTACCAAAGCACGAATAAAGGAAATCAATTGCGCTTGTCCGGCCGAAAGTGTAGCACCACGCTCCATCACATTATACTGATAGCCTCCAGGCAAACGCTCGATAAATTCGTGAGCACCTACTTTTTTAGCCGCAGCAACAACGGTTTCGAGCGAAATAGCCGAATTGTTTAAGGTAATATTATTCAAAATGGTATCCGAAAATAGAAAAACATCTTGCAAAACCGTTGCTATATTTCGGCGTAAGCTATTCAATTCAAAATCGTGAATATCAATTCCATCTATCATAATCTCGCCTTTGGATATTTCATAAAACCGATTCAATATGTTAATGGTTGACGATTTACCAGCTCCTGTAGCGCCTACCAAAGCAAGTGTTTCTCCGGCTTTTACATCAAAAGAAAGGTCTTTTAACACATAATTATCGTCATTATACGCAAACCAAACATTTTTAAACTGAATATTCCCAGTAATTTTATCCATTTCCTGCGACCCCAAGTTTGGCATTTTCTCATCCGTATCCAGTACTACAAACACCCGTTCTGCTCCTACCATCCCCATTTGAAGGGTATTAAATTTATCCGCCAGTTGGCGAATAGGTGTAAATACCATGCCCAAATAAATGATAAACTGCGTAATTGTTCCTGGTGTTACGTCTAAAGGATGGTTTAAAACACTTTTTGCTCCGTACCAAATTAACAAACCCGTTGACATTGCTGAAATTAACTCGACCACCGGAAAGAAAATTGAATAATACCAATTTGAACGGATATTGGCATCGCGATAGCGTTTATTGATGTGGTAAAATTTCTTGTATTCTTGTTTTTCGCGTGCGAAATATTGGATAATGCTTACACCGGTAATGTGTTCCTGCAAAAAAGTATTTAGGTTAGAAACCTCGGTTCTTACTTCCTGAAACACCACTTTAATGGCTTTTTGAAACTTCCGTGTGGCTAAAACCAATAAAGGAACGGGTAACAGCACCACAAGTGTCAATTTCCAATCGGTATAAAGCATTACACCTACAATTACCACCACTTGAAGCGAATCGCCAATCATAGAAATCAGGCCTTCCGAGAAAATATCGGCGATGGTTTCTAAATCGGAAACCGTGCGTGTAATTAATTGTCCGATAGGTGTTTTATCGAAATATTTTAAACGCAACTGCGTGATGTGATTGAACACATTAATTCTTAAATCGCGGATAACCGATTGACCTAATGTATTGGTTAACAAGGTTTGGTAATATTGCACCAATGTTTGCAAAATTAAAACCACAATCATGGCAATAATCATGTTTACTAACCCTTGATACTGATTGGTCAAGATATAATTATCGAGCGTATATTTAATTAAAAACGGACGAATTGGAGAGATTGCCGCCAGCGAAACCGTTAAAATAACCGACCACAGAAAAACAACGCGATAAGGTTTTACGTACTTAAAAATACGTTTCAATAAACCAGAATTGTAAACGTCGCCTGTTACTGCCATTTCTTTTTGGTTTGTTGGGTGGTTAGTTTGTTAGTGAATTGGTTAAATTGTTAAATCGTGGAGCTGTTAAATTGTTTGCTTGAGCCATATCTAAGCTCGATCCAAAAACCTCTCACTTTCAGCTTTCGTCTTAATACTTGTTGATTAATACTCAAAATCTTAATTCTTTGCTCCTTTTCTTGATACTTTTCACCATACAACCTTCAACCTATTACTTAAAACTTACTACCTATTACTTATATACGGATATTCCACTTTTACTAAATACAAGCCACAAGCGGGCACCGATTGACCTGCTTGACTTCTATTTTTACTTTCAATTACGGCCTTAAAACCTTCAATATCTAATTCGCCCTTTCCCACGCGAACCAAAGTGCCCATAATGGCACGTACCATGTTGCGCAAAAAGCGGTCGGCCTGAATGGTAAATACCAATCCACCTTCTATTTCTTCGAAGGAGGCCTGGGTGATGGTGCAGTTATTGGTGAATGTTTGGGTGTTCGACTTGCTAAAACAAGAGAAATCGATGTAATTGAATAATTCTTGCGCGGCCAAATTCATTTTTACCACATCCAATATATCTTTTAACAGCCATGAGCGATTAAATTTAAAAGGGTCCTTTTCAAAGTGTATGTAATACTTATAAGCTCTTGAAGTGGCATCGAAACGAGCATGCGCTTCGTTGCTAACCGCAATAATACGTTTTGCTGCAATTTGATACGGTAATAAAGCATTTACTCCCGATACGGCGTTAAGTACTTTTAGCTCATCTAAATCTATTACATCGAAATGCGCATAAAAATCGCTGGCATGCACCCCGGAATCGGTACGTCCGCAGCCCAAGGTTTCAATCGGTTGTCGAAAATAGGTTGTTAAGGCCTTATCCAACAACTCCTGAACGGTGGTCGCATTCGGTTGTATTTGCCAACCATGGAATGGGCCGCCATCGTACGCAATTTGTATGAAATATCTTTTTTTAGTCAAAACGATGCAAAAATACTTTTTCCTTTTCTTAGATAAGCGCTAAAATGGAATTAAATATATATTTGTACAATTTATAAATTAAACATGATACAAAGAATACAAACGATATGGCTAGTTTTAGCTGCTTTTACATTAACCGTCTTATTATTTTCGCCTTTGGCTTACAAAGAGTTTGCGAGTATTCAGTTTGAGCTTTTTACAACTGGCCTTCGCGAAACGACGTTATCAAAAACTGGACTGCTTGTAACTAAACACATGAACTTGCCTTTACTGGTTTCAAATATTGCATTAATTCTTGTGTGTTTCTTAACCATTTTTAAGTTTAAGAACAGAAGTTTTCAAAAGAAATTTGCGCTTTTATTAATTGTTTTTATTGCTGCTTTTACGGTTTGGTGTGGTGTTTATGTGCAAAGTATGCCAGGTGGTTTAGCAGGTTCTCATTTCGGTTTTGGTGCATTTTTACCAATAGTTGCCATTATATTTGTGGTATTGGCAATTGCTGGAATTAATAAAGACGAAAAATTAATACGATCGGCTGACCGATTACGATAATTCATGATTCAAGGCGTACTTGAACCTTAGTTTGCATAAAACACTAGGCAAACTAAAAAATATTTGACATTATTTACAAATACAAGAGTGTGCTTTTAAAGTATCAAGAGCAGTGTATTTACGTAGATTACTGTCTTTCAAATATTTACGATTTTCTTTTATTTACTTACCAACCTCTAAAATGCGGAATATTAACCGTACCTTTGCGGCTTAATTAAAAACAAAAAGACGAATGACAAACCCATTTCAATTATTGGGGATAAGTGATGACGTCGTTAATGCCGTAAAGGACCTTGGATTTGAAAATCCAACGCCAATTCAGGAGCAAAGTATTCCTGTACTGTTAGAGGGCACTAACGATTTTGTTGGTTTGGCCCAAACAGGAACAGGAAAAACAGCCGCATTTGGTTTGCCGCTGTTAGAACTAATCGATTTTACAAGCAATAAGCCACAGGCATTAATTTTATGCCCTACGCGTGAGCTTTGCTTACAAATCGCTAACGACCTTAAAAACTTTTCTAAAAACAAAGCTAATGCACACGTAGTTGCCGTTTATGGTGGCGCGAACATTATGCAACAACTACGCGAAATACGCCAAGGCGTACAAATTGTAGTGGCCACGCCCGGCCGTATGTTAGATATCATTGGCCGTAAAGCCATCGATTTTTCTAATGTAAAGTACGTAGTACTTGATGAAGCAGATGAGATGTTAAACATGGGTTTCCAAGATGACATCAACGACATTTTATCAACTACTCCAGACGACAAAAAAACATGGTTATTTTCGGCTACAATGCCATCAGAAGTACGCCGTATAGCAAAAAACTATATGGACAACCCTGTTGAATTAACCATGGGTACCAAAAACACTGGTAACGTAAATATCGAACACGAATATTACATTGTTCGTGCGCGTGATAAATACGCAGCCTTAAAACGTATTGTAGATTTTAACCCAGATATTTTTGGTGTTGTTTTCTGTAAAACGAAATTAGATACGCAGGATGTTGCTGAGCATTTAATTAAAGATGGTTACAATGCGGATGCTTTGCACGGCGATTTATCGCAACAACAACGTGATAAAGTAATGCAGCGTTTCCGTGAGCGTAACATGCAATTATTAATTGCTACCGATGTTGCTGCTCGTGGTATTGATGTAAACAATGTAACACACGTAATTAACTATTCTTTACCTGATGAAATTGAAAGTTATACCCACCGTTCTGGCCGTACGGGTCGTGCGGGTAAAACCGGTGTTTCGATTTGTATCATCAACTCGAAAGAATTAGGTAAAATTCGCACGTTAGAGCGCATTATTGGTAAACAATTTACCAAAGCTGAGCTTCCAACTGGATTTGATGTTTGTGAGAAACAATTATTCTCATTGGTACATAAAGTACACAACGTAGAAGTAAATGCAGAGCAAATTGACCAATACATTCCACGTATTATGGATGAGTTTGCTGAACTTTCGAAAGAAGAAGTAATCAAACGTTTTGCTTCATTAGAATTTAATCGCTTTTTAGATTATTATTCGAAAGCTCCTGATTTGAATATTCAAGCAGGTGAAGAGCGTGGTGAACGTGGCGGTAGAGAGCGTAGTGAACGCGGACGTGGTAGCGAAGGTTATACACGTTTATTTATCAACTTAGGTTCGGTAGATGAATTTACCCGTGGCGATATGTTATCGTTCATTTGCAATAACGCCAAAATTAGCGGCAAAAACGTTGGTAAAATTGATTTAAAAGGTGTTTTCTCTTTCTTTGAAGTAGAAGATGCTATCGCTGATAAAGTATTTGAAGGCTTTAAATCAGTTGAATTTAACGGTCGCAGTGTTCGTATTGAAAGAAGCGGTGAAGGTGGTGGAGAACGCAGAGGTGGCGGTGGCGATAGACGCGGTGGTTTCGGCGGAGAACGCAGAAGCGGCGGTGGATATCGTGGCGGTGGCGACCGTAAAAGCTCTGGCGGAAGACGCGAAGGCGGAAACGGTGGTGGTTTCAGAGATTTCTCTGGACGCAGTCGTGACGATAAAGGCGGAAACGGCGGTAATCGCAGAGAAGGCGGTGAACGTGGCGAACGTCGTAAAAAATGGTAGTTTAGTAAACCACACATACTTAAAAGCCGATTTCGAATAAACGAAATCGGCTTTTTTTATCTATTCTCTCCCCGTCGCTCATAAAAAAAGGCCTAATGTTTTTTTTGATTGACCTTCCATAACGCGTGCCTGAGGGATAGTAGCGGCATCCTTTTGCGAAGCGCAGCGAAACAAAAGATACAGCGAATAGCCCGACCCTTTTGGGGCAGGCCCAAAACAAAAATAAACCCTCAAGAATATTTAACACAAATAGTAAATCCTTTTACTAAAAGATTTATCTTTATCCTATTAGTTTAAAGAATATGCAAATAAAAAAATCCTTCTTTCTTCTCTGCTTGCTTTTGGTGTCCTTTTCTATGCAGGCCCAAAACACAGATTTAAGCAAAAATACCGACCCTAAAATGACCTGGTTTGCCGATGCTAAATTGGGCATCTTCATCCATTGGGGTATCTATTCGGTAAATGGTATTTCTGAATCGTGGTCGTTTTTTAATAACTACACCAACCACGAAACCTACATGAAACAATTAAAGGGTTTCACGGCGGCTAATTATCGTCCACAAGAATGGGTAAATTTAATTAAAGAAAGTGGTGCCAAATATGCAGTTATAACCTCGAAACATCACGACGGCGTTTCTTTATGGGACACGAAAGCTCCAAATGCGGTGACTACCATAAAAAATAGTGCAGCCAAAAGCGATGTATTAACTCCATTTGTGGATGCATTAAAAAAATCGGGACTAAAAACAGGCATCTATTATTCGCTACCGGACTGGAGCTATGAGGATTATAACGTTTTCACCAGCAAAAGAAATCGCTACAACATTAAAGAAGAGCCCAAAAGATGGCAAACTTTCTTAGACTACCAACAGGAGCAACTTAAAGAACTTTCGAAACAATATAAACCAGACTTGCTGTGGTTTGATGGAAACTGGGAACACTCGGCTGCAGATTGGCAAGCCGATAAAGTACACAGCCTGTTACGAAAATACAATCCGAATATCATTATCAATGCACGTTTAGACAACAAAGGCGATTACGATACGCCCGAGCAAGGTATTCCGGTTTTAAAACCTGCAGCTCCCTATTGGGAATTATGCTATACCATGAATGATAGTTGGGGTTATCAACCCTATGACACCAAATACAAAACGGGCAATATGATTATCCGCACCTTAGTAGATTGTATGAGCATGGGTGGTAATTTATTGCTGGATATTGGTCCGAAACCAGATGGAACCATTGCAGCAGAGCAAAGCAACATATTAAAAGATTTAGGCGTGTGGACAAAAAAACATGCAGAAGCCATTTATGGTACGCGCGCAGGAATTCCAACCCAACATTTTAACGGTAAAACAACTTTATCGGAAGATAAAAAGACCTTGTTTTTGTATGTTGATTATCAGGATAAAAACGGACTTATGCTAAGTGGCGTTAAATCTCAGATAAAAAAAGCATCGGTAATTGGTGCTGGCGGAAATGTAAAATTTAAAGAGTTAGGAAACGACAATTGGCTTATTCAGGTACCGGAAAAATCATTTGACAAGGATGTTACTGTTGTTAAATTGCAATTTAATCAGGCTATTGAACTTAGCAAACCTATTTTTGATGACTTAAAATCGGCCAACACGAGCAATGCAAAAATAAAAATGGTGGAGCATAAAATTGCGGAAGGAAATAATCCTTTTTCAAATACCGATTTGTCTTTTGATGGAACAGGTTACCAACCAAGTGGAGATAAAGAATATGATGAATGGGTAATTAAAAATGCAGAAGCGCTTTATAAAACAACCAAAGGGATTTCGAATGGGCACTACCAAGGTAAATCGGCTTTGTCTGCAGACAAGAAAACGTTGTACCTGTTTGTAGATGGTAATCCGACAGGCCCCATTGCCCTTAAAGGAATTAAAAACGGCATCAGTCGTATTCGTGTAGTGGGCGAGGGTACTATTTTGCTAAGTGATACCTTTAACAAATTGTACTGGAGCAAAGTACCTGGAATTACGTATATCCCAGTTCCAGCGGATAAAACGGATAAAAATGTAACGGTGATTGCGGTTTTATTGGATGGACCAATTGATTTATTTGAAGAGAAAGTAACAGCTATTGAAAGTAATTTGTAAATTCGAGAGATCAATCATCTCTATTTAACAATTTATTTCACCATAAAAAAATTAAATGGAATGACGAAGCTCCGCTAAGACGAGTTAAGCTAAAACATTATTGGTGCAGCTATTGAAGTTCACAAATCATTAGGCCCTGGCTTGCTAGAAAATGTATACCATAAAAGCCTTGCGCATGAATTAAAATTACGGGCAATAAGCTTTCATTCTGAGTTTATTGTCCCTGTATATTACAAAGATTTTAAAATGGATACAACGCTAAAATGCGACCTCTTTGTAGAGAAAGCCATAGTAATAGAGTTAAAAGCCGTTGAAACTATAAAACCAATCTTTGAAGCACAATTATTAACCTACATGAATTTACTTTCTGCCCCAAAGGGTATATTACTTAACTTCAATTGCAGTAATATCTTTAGAAATGGTCAAAAAACCTATGTAAATGATTTGTTTAATTATCTTCCAGATGAGTAAAACACATTGTGTTTATAAAATTTAAGCACATTTACCCAGTCTTTTCTTGACCACATAG
Organism: Pedobacter paludisoli; assembly: GCF_052344095.1. Taxonomy (GTDB): domain Bacteria; phylum Bacteroidota; class Bacteroidia; order Sphingobacteriales; family Sphingobacteriaceae; genus Pedobacter. Next base: position 2,287,900 of record NZ_CP179926.1, read on the forward strand.
GGACATAGAGAACATAGAAAATACGTAGAGAACATTAAACTATGTGTCTTACGTATCTATGTGTTTCCACATTTTTAGAGCATATCCATTAGTTTTTTACCACATAGATAGAAATGGAAAATACGTAGAAATCAACCAAGCTGTGTCCTAAACATTTAAAAAGTATAGCAATGCCTTGTAATTACCATAAAAATTTAAATCTTTATCTATATTTTGTAAAATGTAATGGACATATATAATTCGTAATTTAAAATTAACTTATTTCGCATGTTATGCAAGCAAAATATATCTCGTATCAGGAAACGCATTCGTTTTCTAAACTTGTTTTAGATTATATCAACAACGAAGCGCAACTGCAAAGCTTTTACAGTTATCGACCTGATATGGATGGTTTGGCGCAAGCTATTGAGAACCGCCAATTTAAAGGCACTCGCCAAACCTTGGTTGAGGTACTTAAGGAGCAATACCAGCGCATTCAGCCGAATAAATCGGTCACTAAAAACATCGAGCTTTTAGGCCAAGCGAATACTTTTACCGTTACCACCGGCCATCAATTAAATCTTTTTACCGGCCCGCTTTACTTCATCTATAAAATTGTAACAGCGATTAATTTAGCCATTGAATTAAAAATGGCTCATCCGAATAAAAACTTTGTACCAGTATATTGGATGGCTACAGAAGACCATGATTTTGATGAAATTAATCACGTAAGTGTAGATGAAAAGAACATTAGTTGGATTCAGACGACCAATGGAGCTACCGGCCGTTTAAGCACCAAGACCGTTTTAGCTGCTGTAACTGCCTACAAAGGTTATTTAGGCATTTCTAAAAATGGCAAACGCATTGCCAAATTGGTTGAACAAGCCTACTTAGAACACGATAACTTGGCGGATGCGACCCGTTTTTTGGTTAATAACTTATTTGAAAAATACGGATTGGTTATTGTTAATGCAGATAATCCACAATTAAAGAAAGAATTTACTTCTATTATTTCAGCTGATATTTTACAACAAAACAGTTCAAAAAACATCGATAAAAGCTCTAAAACGCTGGAACAACTGGGATATAAAACGCAAGTTAATGGTCGGGATATTAATTTCTTTTACCTGAAGGATGATTTGCGCGAGCGCATCATTTTTGAAAATGGATTCTATCAAGTAAATCATACCGACCTTCGTTTTACGGAGGCGGAATTGAAAACTGAAATTGAAAAATATCCGGAGCGCTTCAGTCCTAATGTAGTCATGCGCCCCATGTACCAAGAAGTGATTCTACCCAACATTGCCTACATTGGAGGTGGTGCTGAGGTTTCGTATTGGATGCAATTAAAAGCCAATTTCGATTTCTATAAGGTAGATTTCCCGGTTCTTTTACTGCGCAATTCGGCTTTATTAATTGATGAAAGAAGCGCTCAAAATCTTCATTCATTGGGTTTTGATTTGGCGGATGTTTTCCTATCAACGGAAGAAATGAAAAACAAATGGGTGCGGAAAAATGCGACTGCTCAAATTTGTTTAACGAAAGAAAAAGCGGCCATAAATGAAATTTTTGAGCAAATCAAACAAAACGCACAATCCATTGATAAAACACTTTTTGCCTCTGGCGATAGTGCAAAACAAAAAACCCATCACCTGCTGGAAAATCTAGAAAAAAAATTATTTAGGGCCGAAAAACGCAAGCATCAAACGGCTTTAACGCAAATTGAAAACGTGAAAAAACGTCTTTTCCCGAATGGAACCTTACAGGAACGTATTTTAAACATCGCGCCGATGTATGTAAATTATGGGGAAGATTTCCTTTCTTCCTGTATCGAGAATTTTGAACCTTTGGGTGGCGATTTCACCCTTCTTTTACCTTAAAAATATCGTAAGAGTTTTGCTCTTTAAGATTACTATAATTGATCATGAATTTTATCACATTTACCGAATCCAATCTTAGAACCTTTACGCACAACGTTTTTAAAAAAATGGGCTGCTCAGATGAGGATGCCGCCTTGGCAACCGATGTATTAATCCGAGCGGATTTACGTGGAGTTGACTCACATGGGGTTGCTCGTTTAAGCGGTTATGTTCGTCTTTGGCAAAAGCAAAGAATTAATGCCACGCCGAATATTAAAATTGTACACGAAACACCCACCACAGCAACTATTGATGGCGATGCCGGTTTGGGTTTAGTAGTAGCTCCTTTTGCCATGAAAGTGGCCATCGAAAAAGCAGAAAAATACGGAACCGGCTGGGTATCGGTTAAGAATTCGAATCATTATGGCATAGCTGGTTATCATGCATTAATGGCAGTAGAAAAAGATATGATTGGGATTAGCATGACCAATGCAAGTCCGTTAGTAGCTCCTACCTACTCGAGCGAACGTTTATTGGGTACAAACCCGATGTGTTATGCTTTCCCTGCCGGAGAATACCCTCCCCTTATTGTGGATATGGCTACTGCTGCTGCAGCAAACGGGAAATTAGAAATCGCACAAAGAGCGAACAAAAGCATCCCCGAAGGTTGGGTGCAGGATAAAAATGGAAAATCATCCAGTGATCCAAATGAGCTAAAAAACGGAGGATCTTTACTTCCACTAGGCAGCGATAAGGACCACGGAAGCCACAAAGGCTATGGCTTAAGCGCAACGGTCGACATACTATCGGCAGTACTTTCTGGTGCTAATTACGGCCCTTGGGCACCTCCTTTTGTTGCTTTCCTAGAGCCTTCGGCTAATCCGGTTGGCGAAGGACTGGGTCATTTTTTTGGTGCCATGCGCGTGGATGGATTCCGCCCTACAGCGGATTTCAAAAACCATTTAGACAATTGGATTGAGCGTTTCAAAAATGCAGCCACCATCGATGATACGAAAAAGGTCATTATCCCGGGAGAACCGGAACACGAAGCGGAATTAGAACGCAAAGCAAAGGGTATTCCCCTTATTGATGTGGTGGTAAACGATTTAAATGAAATGGCCGATAGTTTGGGTTTAGAGAAATTAATCCCTTAAAAAGGGTAGACTAACCTTCAGAAAGCTGCTTTTAAGAGGCCCTAAATGGATGAGACTTAATCTTTTCAACCGTTGCAAATAAAGAAATCTTTTATCATGAACAAAAAACCACGAAGGCTGAGGCAATTATCAACCTCCATCCTTCGTGGTTAAAATAAAGCAACTTATTTTGCAAAGCACTTAAATAAGTCGATTGAAGAACGATCAATTTTCACCTGATTAAGGCATCCAAAAAATCTTTGTTGTTCTTGTATCTTTTGCCTGTACTGCTTGATAGTTTTGAAAGTTTTTATTCCAATCATTTGCGGGATACATTAAACGCGTAGGAGGTGTTGAAAATCCAGGCAACTTACCTTCAGAAGGGAATGTTAACACAGGGAAACCTGTCCGTCTATATTCAGCCCAAGCTTCAATAGATTGAAGAACCCCATAGTGTACCCATTTTTGTGTATAAATTAATGAAAGCTTATTGGTAACCGAGCCTACGTAACTTGCGGTTGATGTATTTACCCAATCTTCAACAATTGAACTTGCTGGCATGGGAACATTTACGTAACCTTGCCCTGTGTTCAAGTTATTTAAATAATGGTAAAAAGTAACAGATTGTTTAAGTGCAGTATCGTAAGCAGCTTTAGCTTCGGCCGTACTTCCCCATCTTTCATAAGCCTCTGCTTTTAAGAAATTTACTTCCGAGGCAGTCATTAAAATCCCTGGCAGTTTTATGTTCAATAAAAATGTTGCTGAATCCAATACAGAATATTCTCGATAATTAGCTGATTCCTCTGCTTCCGTAAAGGTAAGCGGCATTGCTCTATAGGTTTGATTTGGAATAAAGACATCTCCTTCAAGTTTACCATACTTATCGTAAATTACAGGTATACGAGGGTCAGCGGCAGGTAGCATCACCGTGTTTAACATGTAATCGGTGGCGTACCAACTTCCTTCTGTAAAGGCCGCATTTAAGCTGCTATTGCTATTGGTTAAAGGATGCAGCAGTATGTCTGTTTGGCCAGGACTATAACTTCCAATATTTCCTCCATCCACTAATGGAAAATTTGAAGGATTCGCAAGCATATCCATAATTATTGGTTTTGCTGTTGCCTCATCGGTTGATGAAATACGCATTAATAACCGTAAGCGCAATGCGTTAGCAAATGTTGCCCATTGGGTTGTATTACCCTTCAATAAAATATCGGCTTTTGAAAACGTACTGGTAGTGGTAGCAGATAAAAAAAAGGTAGCTATATCAGCCAAATCAGCAATAAACCCCATGTACAACGTTTTTTGGTCATCGTACTTGGGTAATTTTATCGTGCTTGTTTGTTCTAAACTACCAGCTTCAGAATATGGGATATCGCCCCACATATCAACCATTTTTGCGGCCTGTTCAATGAGTAAAATCTTTGCCGCTTGCTTAATAATTTCCTGATTTGCTTGTTCTGAAGCTGATAAGGAATTATATGTGGCTTCAATAGATCGGTACATAGCCATTGCCCCTCCTTTGCTTGAGCCTTCGGTGGTATAAAAGTCGTCCCAATAGTTTTGTGAATAAGGGTCGTTTTGTTGATAGATTGTGTTGCTGGCGGATCTATAAGATGTTTGCGCATAAACGCCAGGCATTTGGCATAAAAATGTACGAACGTTGTAATATTTAGGCACAATCCTATCGTTATTTAACATCCCCGTAAACAAACCCGAAAGATTTGCTTCAGTAACCTTTTCGGGATTTACAAATTGTTCTTCCAATTGCTTTTTGCAACTAAAAGTAGCCGTAATAATTATGAAAAATAAGACGGCTGGTATGAATATTTTTTTCATCTTCATATCTGTTAAAATTTTTAATCGATTAAAAATGCGCGCTTAAGGAGAAACCAAAACTTCTTGATGCTGCTGTTGAGCCTACATCAACACCTTGAGAAAACCATTTATTACCCAGTGGTGCTTCAGGATCTAAATCTTTCAGAGTACGGTATAGATAAAATAAGTTACGCCCAAAAAAAGATATCTTCAGTTGCGACATCCCAATTTTCTTTGCAAATGAAACGGGCACTTTATAGCTTAATACAGCTTCTCTCATTTTAACATAACTATTATCAAATATTTCACCTTCGGTAAGCGATCCTTGCCCCCAACCATAAGTTGCTAAATAATAATCAGCCGCTGAAATAATTTTAGTGTTGACTTGGCCAGTTTGTTCATTTATTCCTTGTAACATTACACCATCCGAATAGGTCTTTCCATTTTCGGTATAGGTTAATCCTCCGTTTTCTGCATCGCGGTATTGCATAGAATTTGCTAATAATCCTGCTCCTCTCATGTACTTTAAGTTTGGCGAAATCATTTTTCCACCAAAACGATAATCAATCATAAAATCGAAAGCAAAGTTCCCATAGCTTTGGGTATTCGAAAATCCACCAACCATGCGTGGAAGTATATTTCCAGCTTTCACATATTTACTGTTATCCATCACATAATACCCGTCATTACTTATCAACTTATTGCCATTCGCATCAGTTTTAACCGGACGAATGTAGATATTCCCCAATTCTTCTCCTTGTTTTGCTACTATCCGAGCCGTGGCCTGATCGGACGAGTAAGGACTTATTTCAGATTCAGAATCCACTAAAGAAATTACCTTGGTTCTATTTATGGCGAAATTAAAGCGGGTATCCCATCTGAATTTACCCACAATGGGCGCGGCATTTAAAGCCAATTCAAAACCTTTGTTTCCTATTTCTCCTACGTTTACAATTTGACTTTTTGCACCAACGCTTGATGTCACATCGAGTCGAACAATTTGATTTTTAACGCGACTATTGTAATAGGTCAGATCCAAACCTAATCGCCCTTTCAGAAAACGAGTTTCCAAACCGAATTCCATTTCGTGTTTTTTCTCTACTTTTAAATTTAAATTACCATAGTTACCCGCAGTAAGCAAAGAAGGAACAGAACCATTAATAGTTTGTAATGAGTTTTGGGTGTATACCACATTTGATTCATACATTGGCGGTGGATTACCTACTATCCCATATGAAGCCCTTAATTTTCCATAATCCCAAAAGCTAGGTAATTTCCAAACATCGCTAAACACAAAACCACTGTTAACCGAGTAGTAAGCATAATTATTATATTGCGACGATAATGTAGAAATGCTTTCGTTACGGGCAGTTCCTTCCAAAAACAAGTAGTCTTTAAAAGCTAGATTCACAATTCCCATGTACGCATATTTCAATTGGCTTTTACGCGTTTCACTTGCATCGGCTATTCCGTATGAATTATTTAATGAAAACCAATTTTCGGTTACCAAGCCATCTTTGGTACTTGCTCTTTGATCAGTATATCTTTCTTGTCGGCTCTGGTAGCCTCCACTAACACTCAGATTCAGGTCTTTTCCTATTTTATTTGAATAGGTTAACAAGGCATCGCCATACAGGATGCTGTATTGCCCTTGCGAAGTCTGATAGCTTCCTGTGCTGGTTGTTCCATTAAATGCGATAGGAAAATCATTATATTGTTTCAATTCAGACTGAAGTCCGGTATAATCGTTTCCAATACGCCCTCTAAATTTCCAATGATCAGCGATATCATAGTTCAACGTAACACTTGACATCAATCTATTTTCCTTTTCTGTATATTTATTTCTCATTTGTTGCCAAAAGAAATCAAGCAAATTCGTTGCACGAATGCTATAAATAAATGCTTCTGGACGATTAGTGGAAGTGTTAGTGGCATACTTATACCCATCGCTCGTTTGGAATTTTTCTTTCATTAAACGCATGTCTTCGGCCCGGCTAAAGAACCCTCCAAAAGAACCCAACACCTGCCCTAACTGATACGGCCTGTTTTTATTCTGGGTATTCACATAGCTTGTAATAACATCAACCGATACTTTTGGTGATATCTTGATTGTTGAGTTTAAATTAAAGGTATTTCTAGATCCAGAGTTACCTGGCTGAGTGCCCTTATAATCCAGCCTTGTTGCGGAAAAACGGTAAGCTAAGCCTTCATTTTGATTGGAAATGGCCAAATTTGCATTAGAAGTGAAACCGGTTTGATAAATATCCCGATAATTATTGGGTTGTGGAGAATACGGCCGAATAGATCCATCCCACCATTTCACCAATTGGTTTTCCATTTTTGGACCAAAATTACCATATGCCCTAAAATAGGGGCGATAACCGCTTGGCGAAGGCGCAAATTGTGTATCGGTATCTTTAATCCAACCTTCCTCTGTTCCCCCAGCCGATACATTCGTTACTCGATCGTAACCAGGCCCATAAACATTTTGAAAATTTGGAAGGAAGGCTACATTATCAACTGAGCCTTGGTAGTTAAAATCGATCCCCAACCCTTTGGTTTTACTTCCTTTTTTGGTTGTAATAACAATTACTCCGTTACCAGCATCTGAGCCATATAATGCCGAGGCACTTGCACCTTTTAATACAGTCAGGCTTTCAATATCGGCCGGATTAATATCCAATATCCCATTCCCACGAATACGTTGATCGCTCCAAAAACCATCGTTATTGGCCCCTGCGGCTCCATTTTGGCCATCGTTTCGAATCATAACCCCATCTACAACGTATAAGGGTTGTTGATTATAGCTAATAGAATTCACCCCTCTTATCTGTACATTTACGGCACTACTTGCACCTCCGGGAGCAGTTGTAATTTTAACCCCGGCAGCTTTACCATACAAAGCAGAAGCAAAATTGGTATTCCCAGCCTCAGTTAATTGCTTGGCAGATACAGTACTGACAGCGTACCCTAAAGACTTTTCTTGTTTTTTTATCCCCATTGCTGTGGTAACCACATTCACTTCATTCAGCTGATGGCTGCTTTCTTTTAATATAATCGAAAGCGTGCTTTGGTTGGTATACGTAATTTCTTGTTTAACGTAACCAACTGCTGAAAACACCAGAATGTCCTTTGGCTTTACAGAAATTGAAAATCGTCCTTCAGAGTCGGTTTGAGTGGATTTCTTAGTTCCCTTTATAGTAACACTTACTCCTGGAAGTGGGCTAGATGCCTCTTTTACTACCCCTGAAATTTTTTGTTGTGCAAAAGATTCTATCGTCGCAAAGCTCAAAAAGAATATACTTAAACACCATAGATAAACCTGTTTCATATTGATTTAGTTTAAAAATTGAATAATTATTCTACTCGTATTCTTTGGGATGATGATAAAATGATTAAATCTTTTACATAAACGTTTTCCTTTAATTTAATTGAACTATTTGTTTACTATCAAAATAAAATTTTGATTTTTTGCACTAAATAAAAGTATGAGGGATGAATTGGAAGTGCCGCTTTTTTGCGTTGAGCGACGCAGATACTTCTCGAATGCCTGTAGGATAAAAATTGTATGGCTTTCTAATGAATTGAAGTTAATGATTATTTTACAAATAAAAAATATCTTTATAAAAAAATTATAAACTAAAAAAACCAACTCTCTTGAAGAAAATAAATAACTAATAATCAGGCGCTTATTCTTTTTTCATCTAAACCCTGATTATTAGCGAATGCTATTAAACAGCAAATTCAAAGGCAAGTGCTACCGAACTCAGCGCAACGCCTTTTGGCAATTCAACAAGGGTTTCTTCCCCAACTTGTTTCCATTTTAATTTTTTGCCATTTGCCAGAAGTGTTAAATTTGTTCCTTTTTTGGGCGCATTTCCTTTCCAGTGGATAGTTTCACCCAATTTTTCGCCCTCTTTTACGCAGTAAATGGCGTATCGTTTTTTGGCATCTTTGCTTTGTGTAAACCAGGTTTGTCCGCTTTGATAATTTTTGGTTATTCGGGTGCCGTAAATGGCTTTTCCGTTAACAGAAGTCCATTTACCAATTTCATTTAAGCGAGAGACCACTTCATCCGGAAAAGTACCATCGGGTTTTGGTCCACAACCGAGCAACAAACTACCGCCTTTAGCTACAATTTCTACCAATTTATGAATAACCACACCTGCTGACTTGTATTTATCGTTTTTAACATAGCCCCAGGCACCACCAAGAGTCATACAGCTTTCCCAAGGGTTGTCTATTTGATGGTCTGGGATTTTTTGTTCTGGGGTTTGATAATTTTCAAACTCGCCATGTACCGTCCTATCGACCATCAATAATCCAGGTTGATTTTTACGTGCCATGGTGGCAATTTTAGCCATGTTGATATCTTGGCTCCATTCGGGAATCGGTGCTCCCCAGGATAAAACTTCTTTATTAATGGTTTCCTTCGGACGAACCCATCCACCATCTAACCATAAAATATCAATGCTTCCATAGTTGGTCATCAATTCTTGAATTTGGTTAAACGTATACTGCTTGTACATATTCCAACGCCAGGTATACTTTCGGATGTCGTAATTATTATTTCGGTCAGCAGTAGCGTATTTTGGCCACCAGTAATATTCGGTATGCCAATCGGGTTTAGAAAAATAGGCACCAATCATAAAACCTTCTTTTCTAAAAGCGTCGAAAACATATTTTGCCACATCGGCTCTTGGATTGGAAGCAAAAGGACCTTTCGCGATACTAAAATCAGATTGTTTGGTGTCAAACATCGCAAAGCCGTCGTGGTGCTTGGTTGTAAAAACCAAATAGTTCATTCCGGCACTTTTACCCGCTTTGGCCCATTGCTCAGGATTAAATTTAGTAGGATTAAATTGGTCTTTTAAACCGAAGTACCATTTTTTATAGTCATCATACGCGATGGTACTATCGCGCCCAATCCAACTCTCCGAACAGATTGACCAAGACTCAACAATTCCAGGAACGGCATAAATCCCCCAGTGAATAATCATTCCAAATTTTTTGTCTTGCCAAGTATCGAGTTTTTGTTTAACTGTAGGATCTGTTGGCCAATCGTATTTTTCAGACTGTGGATGAATTCCATTGTCTTGCGCAATAGATTTGCTCAGCCATATGCTTAAACTTAAGGCAAAAAAGTATTTTAATTTCATATTGATTTATAAAAGCCCTACACTGTAATCGCGTTGGAACTAAAAGTAGTAAAATTACTATGAAAAAAGGGCTGCATTTCGCAACCCTTTTTGTTATTAAATGTGTGTAATGTTAATTAACATCCCACCAAACTTTGGTATTTTGGTTGTTTTTTGATGCAACCGCACTATAGTTTGCGTTATTACTTCCGGTTTCGGATGTAGGGATAATCAATCGTTTAGGCAATCTAGCCGATGTATTTAATTGCGTTCCGGCTTGTACATCTGGCAATAACACAGGTAAATCTAAACGTGTATACTCGGTAAAGGTTTCATAGCTTTGCAAAATATTCGTGTTCATCCATTTTTGCATGGCAATTTGCGCCAAAGCTGTACCAGCAACCAATTTATAGCTCGAAGTATTTACCAAGGCATCTTTTACCGCGGTACTTGGTTGAACATTTAATGCAGCATCTTTTCCAGCTACTGTGCTTTTTATATAGAAATCGAAATAGGCCTCCACTGATCTGCGAATCCCCTCACTGTAATAAGTATTTGCATCGGCAAATGTTTTACCGGTAATTAACCCGTTTAATGAAGCTTCTGCCAATAAGAAATTAACATCTGCAGCAGTAATTCCTATCCCCGTTGGCAAACCTGTATTTCTTACAATGGTAATTGGATTTAAAGAAGCAATTTGCAAAGGAATATTCGTTGTAGTAAGTGCAGGTACTGCTGCATTTCGTGCGTCAGCACTTGGAGTTAAACCTACAATGGTGGTTGCTGTTGCTCCCGTAACGGTTGGTTTTGCAAAGAAAACCCCTAATCTTGGATCGTTAGCAGTCGTCATTTGGTCTACCATTAACTTAGGTGCATAAATTTGCGTTGGCAACTCATTAAATGCTCTTAGCTGCGTATTACTTCCGCCGCCAGCTACTGCCACTTGCCCTCCTACATATAAATACACATTATCTGCATTAAGCGTTACCAATGGAGCATTTGTACTAATTAAATCATTTATCTCTGTCCTTGCTCTTGCCGCATCCTTAGCCGAAATACGCATGGCATAACGTAAACGTAAAGAATTGGCAAACTTAGCCCATTTGGTCAAATCACCTCTAAACAATACATCTTGTTGCGTTAATGCTGCATGCGTTTGATAAACAGTTGGCTTTAATGTATACGTAGATAAAGTTGCAGCAGCTGCCTTTAAATCATCTAAAATTGCATAGTAGATAGACTGTTGTGAATCGTATTTTGGATTAAGTATAACTGGCTGACCATATAACGAATTCTGCCCTTTAAATGCTTCGGTATACGGAATGTCATCAAAAAAATCGGTGGTGCGAGCAGTGTTATATGCTTTTAACACTTTTTCCATCGCCAAATAAGGCTTGTATTCTTCCTTTTCGGCATCCGTTAGCTCATAATTATACTTTTGCTCCATACCAATTAAACTAATCATTTTGTTTTGATTGGTATAATAATCGCCCCAACGTCCCTTATCAGTTGTCCAGTTATAAAAATTACCACCTACCGGATCGGCTGTACCAGCTACAACCTGTGTAATGATGGCAATACTATTTAAGTGATTTGAATAAATATCAGCATAGTCTTGACGCAAGCTTGCATCAATTGCAGTTGGCAACAAATATTCAATTTTTGTTTCCGTAAAAGCTTCTGGATTTTGATACAAATCATCCATACTATTTTTACATCCTCCTAAAGCAGCCATGACAAATAGTGCCATAGCAACTGTTATATTTTTGTTAATTGTTTTCATTTTAATCTGTTTAAACTCCACTATTACTAAGCTTCTTAAAATTTTGCTTTTAATGAAAATCCTATGTTTCTAGTATTTGGTAAATTGGTGTATTCATAACCTGCGTTTACACCCGAAGTTCCGATTGAACTAAATGCCGAGGTATTTGGTAATGATTTATAAATCCATAATAAATTACGACCCACTAAGCCCACTGAAATATTTTGCAGTCCTAATTTGGCCACCATTGTTTGAGGTAAATTATAGTTAACTGAAACTTCACTTAAATAAATATAATCGTTTTTATAAACCAACTCTTCTGTACCAGCACCTGCATTGTAATATCTATTATCGTAGTAGGTGTTAGCCGGAATAATTACATCATTCTTTGTAACACCGTCTGGTTTAACCCCATCGATAATAACACCATCGTTTCTTAGAACTGAACCTGCAGGAATAGGTTGTCCCGTATACAACACATTTACGCCACCAGCAGTATAAAACGGTACACCTCCATGCTCTGCGTCACGTCCAAATAAGGACTCCGCTCCAGCTCCTGATGCCTTTAATAATGCATTGGTGAACGAAACAATTTTACCCCCAAAACGATAAGCTATCATTGCTTGTAAATCAAATCCCTTATATGAAAAACGATTGCTTAAGCCACCATATGCTTTAGGTAACGAACTACCCATATACGATAACGTTGGTTCAGCAGTAAGCGTTCCATTAGCATTTACAATTAATTGTCCCGCTGCATTTCTTGGCCATTTAGCCATATAAATATCGTAAGGAGCAGAACCAACTACCGCTTTAAACACTGCGTTAAATGGATTTCCTAACACTCTTTCAGGTGGATTTCCATTTACAGAAGGGAAACCTTCTCCTAAGTCGATTACTTTACGTTTAACTAAACTGGTGTTAAAATCAGCATGCCATGTAAAATCATGCGTTCTAATAATGTCTGCTCCAATCGTAATCTCAAAACCTGAGTTACCTAAACTGCCGGTATTAGCTCTTAAACTAGAAGCTCCGCTTGAAGGAGAAACAATCGCACTCGAAAGTAAATCTACCCCTTTATTATTAAAGTATGTAATATCAAAGTTTACACGATCTTTAAAATAAGCGGTCTCTAAACCAACTTCAAAAGAATGGTTCTTCTCTGCAACAATATTAGTTGGAGGAACACTAGCAGGAATAAAACTGGTCGTAGCACTTGTTGTACCATCACCTTGTAGGTAAGTACTATTCGTATAGTTTTCATTTGCAAAATAACGATTTGGAGTTGTGTTACCAACTTCTGCATAAGAAGTTCTAATTTTTGCATGGCTGATTACCTCTGGCAATTTCACTGCATCAGAGAGTACAAAGCTTAAACCTACTGAAGGATAAAAATAACTACGGCTTTCTTCAGGCAAACGAGAAGACCAGTCATTTCTGGCGGTCATCTCTAAAAACAAATAATCTCTAAAACCTAACTGAGCAGAACCAAAAGTAGCAGCGTATCTTTCTCCACCTCTACCGAAATTAGTCGCATTTAAACCGAGGGTAGTGTTTTTATTATTATTAAAAGCAAAAACATCGTTTACGCGTAAACCTCTGGTAGCAAGCGTCATTGAGTAATCGTAACTATCATCTATCGATGCACCTAAATTAACTGACACTTTAAAGTCCTTATTGATATCTTTATTAAACATGAATAATGCCTCACCATAATTACGGGTAGTTTGCGCTTGTGTACGTGAATATCTACCTTGATTATCGGTCAGTACAGATGGATTTGATGCAGCCAACCAACGCTCCTTCACTTCATTTGTAGTAAAATAACGATCGGTACCTCCTCTTAATCTTAATTTAAACATATCGTTAAAAGTGTAGGTACCCGTAATGCTTCCTAAAAATTGTTGCTGGTTATTCGTGTACAAATTCTCTCTTTGATCCCAAAACAGCGGACGTAATAGGTTATCTCGCAAATTTCCAGTAATTGCAGCAATAGCGGGCGTCATATAATACCCTAAAGCATTTTTATAGTTGTCTTCGTACAACTGGGTAATCTCGTTTCTACCTATTGGATAATTAGACAAACGATCTAAACGTTGGGGAGGGTTTTGATTATTGATATCATTAAATATTAACTGAGCCTCTATTTTAAGCTTCTTACTTAAATTATAACCTGCGGCAAAGGTTACTGAATTACGCGTTTGTTTCATGTTCTCTAAGAAACCGCCATAATTAAAATTGGTTAAAGATAAACGGAAACTTCCTTTATCATTTGCACCCGTAAATGCTAGGTTATTTTGGTTGGTATAACCATTTTTAAACAAATCTCTGTAGTTATCCGGCTGCGCTACCCATGGTCTAACTACGCCATCCCACCACTGTACATTGCGACCATCTAATTTAGGTCCAAAATTTTGCGCGGTAGTTGATAAAAAGGTTGGCGTTGTACCGTCCGTTGCAAAAGTAGTAAAATACGGTGTTGTACCCGAACCGTATTCGTTTTGTAATTTTGGCAAATCGGTAATCTGATTCACTGTATAATTGGTAGAAACATCAATACCAATACCTCGTTGTCCGGCATTTCCTTTTTTCGTTGTAACAACAATGGCTCCGTTCAATGCTTGTGAACCATAAATTGCGGCAGCATTTGCACCTCTTAACACGGTCATTGACTCAATATCATCTGGATTAAGTGCATTTAATAGCGAACCCGTTGGCTGTCCGTTCGAACCACGGGCGGTAAATGCATCATCCGAATCGTTAACAGGTACTCCATCTAACACCAATAATGGGCGACCAGAGCCATCTAAGCTATTTACGCCTCTAATGTTAATACGCGTACCTGCCATTGGTCCACCAGCCATGCTTCCTACTTCCACACCTGCAAGCTTTCCAATTAAGGCCGACCCTAGGTTTTCAGTCCCAGCATGTACAATGTCTTTTCCTTTTATTTCCGATACAGCATAGTTCAGTTCTTTCTTCGGACGTTTTAAACCTAAAGCAGTGTTTACCTGTACTTCCATTAAATCAGTGCCTTCTGATTCCGAAAGCGTTACGTTTATCGTTGTTGAAGTGCCTACTGTTATTTCTTTTGTCGTGTACCCAATGTAACTGAATACAATAACATTTCCTTCGGCTGCAGAAATGGTGTATTTACCATTTCCATCGGAACTAGCCGCTTTGGCTGTTCCTTTAACTTTAATACTTACAGCAGGCAGGGATTCGCCCTTGGCATCTCGTACTGTCCCTGTAATTGTCTTTTGCGCAAAAGCAGTTATCGCCAAAAAATTCAGCAACATAACGCTTAATAACATGAAGTATAGTTTTTTCATGTGATTTTTAATAAGGATTAATTTGGTTTTGTTTATTCGTTAGTTTGTTTTGATTAATAAGGAGATCAATTTGCTTACATAGTCGTGTTTTTTAGGGTGAACTTTTAATTAACTTTAAAAGAGCGTGTTTTCTACTACTAGTGCTGCTGCAGCTTTCAATTCTGCGGTATCGTATATTCTTGAAATTTTAAGGGTTGTTTGATCGGAGATGCGCGGTATACAAAATTCGTTAATCGCTTGTTGAATCGATGGAAGAAACATTTTTCCAGCTTTGGCTCCTCTTCCACTTAAAACAATTACTTTCGGATTTAAAATATGAATTAAGGTAGCTAAGCCTTTTCCTAACTGGAAACCTGCGGTAGATAAAATGGAAATGGCCAGTGGATCTTGTTTTGAAGCTGCTTCTAAGAAGTGGTCGCCTGGGTGCTTGCTGGTATCTTTAAATAATTCTTGTAAGCTACTTTCCGCTCCCTCTCTAACTGCTTTTTGCGCCCGTTCTGCCAACACCAACAAAGAGGTATCTACTTCAATACAACCGCGTTTTCCACAAGAACACAAATTGTTGCTGGTTGATAGTGGAATGTGACTAAATTCACCTGCATAACCACTACTACCGCGATACAACTGGCCGTTAATAATCATCCCCAAACCTGTACCCCAACCAATGTTTACCACTAACGTATCTTTGGTATCAACAGCCTCTCCAAAATTAAATTCAGCCAAAGCAATCAAACTTGAATCGTTATCCATGTAAACCGGAAGACCAATTTCTTTTGATAAGTAGTCTTTTAAAACCGGTCCGCCTTCATTCACCAAAAAAGAATGGTTTATACCTTCTTCAACGCTAACGAAGCCTGGCATGCCTATTCCCACGCCTAAAATATTTTCTTTTTTTACATGAGCTTTTTCAATAGCCGTATTAATGAACTGGGCTAATTTTTGAGCACCTGAAGCATCATTCGAAATAGCTAAATCTAAGGTCTCAATAGGAAGCATTACCCTTCCGCTTAAATCGGTAATTTCTAAGCGTGTAATCAATTGATCCATCGCAACCGAAACCACATACTTTTTATAGGCCGGATTAATCAAAAACACAGCTGGACGACGTCCACCGGTAGAAGGAGCCAATCCCTTTTCTAAGACTTGTCCTTCATCAATTAATACGCCAACAGTAGCAGTTACCAATGGCAAGCTTTTCTTGGTTAACTTGCTTAAATCGGTAAGCGACAATTCAGCCTTGTAATACAAAAACTTAATTATGTCGGCACGCAGGCGCTGATTTTTTTCTATGATAACTGACATTTGATTAGTTGGTTACGTAAACTTAAAAAATATATTTCACAAAAAACAATTTCTTTATAAAAAAATTATAAAGAAATTTATTGGCAGAAAAATATTCATTAAACAACAAATGCCTGTAAGAAAACCTACAGGCATTTATTATTTTTATAAAAAAGTATGTTTTCTAGCTTTAATGAATTCCTTTAAGTAATCTTTTCCAACGAATTTTACTAAAAAACGAGCCCTCACCGTTCCAACTCATCCATACAAAGAGCGCTTTACCCACCACATGATCTTCTGGAACAAAGCCCCAATAACGTGAATCGGCAGACATGTGCCTGTTATCACCCATCATCCAATAGTAATTCATTTTAAATGTATAGCTTGTGGCTAATTGATCATTGATATACCAATCCTTTCCTTTTTGCTCTACTTTATTTCCTTCATAAGTTCTAATCGCTCTATAATACAAAGGCATCGTAACGCTATCGATTTTTACAGTCCAACCTTTAGCAGGGATTTTAATTGGACCAAAGTTATCTACATTCCATGAACGATTTGGATCATGCGGAAATAAACCTCCGTCAGTACCAGCTGGCTCAGGGGCCATTTCTACCGATTTTACAAAAGATAATTTCTTTAACTCATCTGCTATTTCAGAAGACGAATTTACGATATAGGTATCAGCTGAAAATTGTTGCATTTCAGATATGTTCAATCCTAAATCTTCCAGAACAGATAAATTAACGGTGGTTGTGCTAAATTGCACTTTATAAGGCATCATACCCGTGCTTTTTAAGGGCTCATCCTTACCATTTACATTGGCAATACCATTTTTCATGCTAATAACATCACCAGCAATACCAATACAACGCTTAATATAATTTTCGCGTTTATCAACCGGGCGGCTCGTAACGGTATACTGACTATTTACAGCTTGCCAACCACCACCGCGTACTAAATCGTAATAACTCGCATTCTGATTTTCCAAGGCAACTGTATCACCTTCGGGGAAATTGAAAACCACTACATCATTGCGTTTAATTTCTGATAATCCTGGTAAACGACGGTATTTCCATTCTACGCCATCCCAATAGGCTTTTGTGCCTGTAATTGGCATGGTATGGTGTGCAAAAGGAAAAGCAACGGGTGTCATTGGAACACGTGCACCATAATTTACCTTACTTACGAAAAGAAAATCCCCAATAAGCAACGACCGCTCCATAGATCCCGAAGGGATGGTATAAGCTTCAATAAAAAACACACGAATTACCGTAGCAGCCACTACTGCAAAAATAATGGCATCAGCCCACTCGCGGTTCTTCGATTTTATATATTTATTCTTCGCTTTAAACTCTTCTGTAGCTGATGGGCCTAAATAAACCACTTTTGGATCATTACTCCACATTGGAAAAACAACATAATGCAAAAGCACTGTTGCTGCATGCTCCCAAAATCTAAACTTTCCAAAGCATTTTACAAAATCTATTCTAACGCCAATTATTAAAAAGAAATTCACTACAGGTATAAAATATAACACCAGCCACCACGTTGGTCTACCTGTAATTTTTAGCATTTCTAAAAAACCGTAAACGGGGATAATTGATTTCCAACCCGGAACACCCGCTTTTTGAAAGAGCTTCCATAAACCAACGTATTGTAATACAACGAGTACTACAATGATTAACAACCAAAAAATATTTATTGATCCCATTTATCTATCTTTTACTTATGTATGAACACTACTCAAAAATATCGGTAATGCTATAAAATCCTTTTTTATTCTGCAACCATTCTGCTGCAACCACGGCACCTAAGGCAAAGCCGGCACGATTATGAGCAGTATGTTTTATTTCAATTTCGTCTACCTCGCTGCTGTAAATTACAGTATGCGTCCCTGGAATATTCTCGATACGGTGAGACTCAATTAAAAGCTGCTCTGCCTTTGGAAACAATTCCACATCTGTTCCTACAACCTCATTTAACCATTCGCCTTTTCTATCCAGGTTTTCCAAAATACCCTCTGCAATGGTAATAGCAGTGCCACTTGGCGCATCGAGCTTTTGCGTATGGTGTATTTCTTCTACTTGTACTTCGTAGGCCGGATAATTATTCATCAATTTTGCTAAGGTTTGATTTAGCTTAAAGAATAAATTAACTCCTATACTAAAGTTAGAGCCGTATAACAAAGCATTGTTACTGTTAACACAGTTATTTTTTACCTCTTGTAATTTACCATACCAACCGGTGGTACCAACCACAACTGGAACACCTGCTTCAAAACAGCTGTCTATATTGCTCAAAACCGAGTCTGGTGTACTAAAATCAATAGCCACATCAGCAGACTTTAAATTTTCAACTGTTAAATCGGAAACGTTATCAATTGAAATTTTTAACACAATTTCATGCCCACGATCAAGTGCAAATTTTTCGATAATTTGCCCCATTTTTCCGTAACCTAAAAGCGCTATCTTCATTGTAATATATTTAAAATGTTAGGGATAACTTTAACGCCGGCGCTGGCACGGGATTAAAACTATACATGTTGTTTGAATTGATTGCCGATGGACTTACTTTCAATGCTAAGTCATCGTCGATATTAAAAAAGTGCAAACGTGCCGACACATACGCATCTACAATATTTGCCATATAAACTAAACCGTACGAAAATAAAACAATTTGCCTATTTCTTCGGTAGGTATCTTTTCCGTTCGTAATACCCGCTGTAGAGTATTTGGTAAAAGGTCCTTTCGGATCTGGAACACCATATTGATCACGAAATTGAAGTTCCTTTAAGTACAGGTTATATTGTTTGGTATAGTTGATATAATTGATGGTTAGAATGGTAAAACCGGCATAAATAGCGCCTATTTTGGCAGATGTATATACTTTTTGCCACGTTTGGCTTTTTCCAGCACGTGTTCCATAACCATCGTTCAGTATTTGCATGTTATACACTTGGCCCCAACCCGGAATAATAGCCGATTTAATAGCAGCTTTATGCCCAGCAACTTTCCCCGGATTTACATAAGCAGCCTTCATTGAATCGGTTCTACTCATCGGAGCCTTAGCGGGCGCAATAGCTTTTACATTTTTCGATTTGATGGTATCAACCGTTTTCACTACCGTATCTTCTTTTACCTGAGCTTTTGCATGATACGTTATAAAAACTGCAAACAAAGAAACCAATATCAACCGTTTTCTTTGCAGCATTACCAATCTAATAACTCTAAAATCCGGTTTAAATCATCATCGCTCATAAACGGAATCTCAATAGCCCCTTTGCCACCTTGGCCAACTTTTAATTTTACACGCGTAGCAAATTTCGACGCCAAATCGTCTTGCAATTTTTGGTATTGAAAAGAAACCCCTTTTGCAACTGTTTTTTCAGCAGGTTTTAGTGCATTCCCTTGTTGCAGGTTACGCACCATTTCTTCTACTTTACGAACAGAAAGATTCTTATCAATAATTTCTTGATGGATAAACAATTGCGCATCTACCGCCTCTACATTAATTAATGCTCGGGCATGCCCCATACTAATGCGTTGGTCGCGGATGGATGCCTGTATGGCTGGTGGCAACCTTAACAAGCGCAAATAATTGGTCACGGTGGTACGATTTTTTCCTACACGTTCGCCCAATTGCTCTTGTTTCAAACCCACTTCATCAATCATTCGTTGAAAACTCAATGCCACCTCAATAGCGTTTAAATTTTCACGTTGAATGTTTTCAATCAATGCCATCTCCAACATTTGTTGGTCGTTCGCACTTCGGATATACGCAGGAATTTGGGTTAAACCTGCTAATTTTGAAGCTCTGAACCTACGTTCACCAGAAATTAACTGGTATTTATGCACCGATAACTTACGTACGGTAATCGGCTGAATCAAGCCCTGTACTTTAATTGAATCGGATAACTCGCTAAGCGCTACTTGATCAAACTCGGTACGTGGTTGATACGGATTGGTTTCAATTTCAGATAAATTTACATGACTGATGGAGCCAACCTGTTCCGTTTCGCTGACAGGGTTTACACTCTGTTTCGGTGGATGGGCAGCTTCGCTATCATCTAAAAGCGCACTTAAACCTCTTCCTAAACCTGTTTTTCGCTGAAAAGATGTCATCTATAAATTTATATTGTTACAGTATCTATATTTTGTTCCTCTTTTAAAAGGCCATTTTTCTTTACAATTTCACGTGCAAGATTTAAGTAATTGATTGCTCCTTTACAGTTTGCATCGTGCATAATTACCGAGACGCCATAACTTGGTGCCTCACTTAAACGTGTATTACGCTGAATAATGGTATCAAAAACCAATTCGTTAAAGTGTGTTTTTACTTCTTCTACTACTTGATTAGATAAACGTAAACGTACATCGTACATAGTTAATAAAATCCCTTCGATTTCCAATTCCTGATTTAAACGATTTTGAACAATCTTAATCGTGTTCAACAACTTACCAAGTCCTTCTAAGGCGAAATACTCACATTGTACTGGAATAATTACCGAATCTGCCGCAGTTAACGCATTAATGGTAATTAAACCTAAAGAGGGTGAGCAATCAATGATGATAAAATCATATTGGTCTTTAATTTTCTCTAACACGGCTTTCATTTTATACTCGCGGTTAGACAAATTAATCATTTCAATTTCGGCTCCTACTAAATCAATGTGAGCAGGCAGCAAATCTAAATTTGGTGTATCTGTTTTCTGAATGGCTTGCGCAGGATCGATATCGTTGATGATGCACTCGTAAATACTATCTTTAATATTTCGGGGATCGTACCCAATACCTGAAGTTGAGTTTGCCTGAGGATCTGCATCCACTAACAAAGTTTTATACTCTAATACGGCTAAACTTGCAGCCAGGTTAATAGATGAAGTTGTTTTACCAACACCACCTTTTTGATTTGCTAATGCAATAATTTTGCTCATCTATATATCCGAAATTTACTTAACGTTCGTTAGTCACTATTATTTTGTGCCTTATATCGACAAAAAAGTTCTATTTTTGCGCTGTTTACGCCCTTTTTCTCAATCAGCTAAGATACAAACTATCTGTTAATTTTAGCAAAAAGGCTATTTGGGTTTTAAACATCTTATCAACAATTTATCCATGACCACAATTGTATCGGCTACCAACAGAACCAATAGCAACACGTTAAAAGTTGCTAAATTCTACCAAAAGCAACTCCAAGAAAAAGGTGTCCATGCCAATTTGCTTTGTTTGGAAGATTTACCGGCGGATATTTTAAACACCGATATGTATGGAAAAAGATCGGAGGAATTTCAGAAAATTCAGGACCTCATTACTGCGAGCGAAAAATTTTTGTTCATTATGCCCGAATACAATGGCAGCTATCCTGGCGTATTAAAAGTGCTAATTGATGCCTGTAACTTCCCTGATAGTTTTTACAATAAAAAAGCGGCCCTAGTAGGTATATCATCTGGCAAATACGGCAATATTCGTGGGGTAGATCATTTTACAGGCGTGTGCCATTACATCCATTTAAACATTCTGCCACTCCGCTTACACATCCCAAACATTAAAGCCGAATTGAATGAGCAGGGCGATTTATTTAAAGAGGATACGGTAAAATTTACAACCGAGCAAATCGATAAGTTTATTGCGTTTTAAGCGCCAAAACGAATCCATTTATCGCCCTCGTGGCCAAAAATAAAGAAGCCTGGATGCAACATTTCGGCAATATCTTCAATTAATGAAACCGCATTTTCGGCCGTTCTACTTCTTTCAACATTATCATTAAGCAAAATAATACGGTTATTTTTTACTGCTTCCCAATTGGCATCTAATAGCGTTGGGGCCTCGCGCATTAAGTCGGTTAGTGTTTTTCCTTCCTGATAATAGATGATAAATGCTGCTCCGTACACATCGGATTCGAGCATACCTCCGGCTAACGCAATTTCTTCTGACAAGCTATAATTGCTCTGATTCGACAAGTCCAGGCAAGCTACCGGAATCTTATCTATAAATTTAATTTTATGTTCAACTAAATCTAAACGGTCTTGTAATTCCTCTTGTTCTTGGGCATCCAGCCGCTTAAATAAATCGTTTAAAAAAGACATCTCCATTAAATTTACTAATTTGTGCAAAAATAACATTCCTGAATGATGAAAGGCGTATATAACGGTATATTTTGGGTTTTTTGTGCACTATTTTTTATTTCATGCCAAGAAAAGGGTCAAAACAGCACAAAAAAAGTTTTCAATATTAATCTCGATCAAGGTTTAACTTCTTTAGATCCCGCTTTTGCCCGTAACCAAAATGCCATTTGGATGACCAATCAAATCTTTAACGGTTTGGTTCAAATCGACAATCAACTGCAAACGGTGCCCTGCATCGCCAAACGTTGGGAGGTTTCGGAAGATGCAACCACCTATATTTTTCATTTACGAAACGATGTGTTTTTCCAAAACGACCCCATTTTTAAAAATGGCAAAGGCCGCAAAGTGTTAGCGAGTGATTTTGCCTATAGCTTTTACCGCTTAATAGACCCAAAGGTGGCTTCGTCTGGAGGATGGATTTTTAATGATAAGGTAAAAGATCAAAACAGCTTTAAAGCGGTAAACGATACAACTTTTCAAATTACATTAACAAAACCTTTCCCTCCTTTTCTGAATCTTTTAACTACACAATATTGTTCAGTGGTTCCTAAAGAAGTAGTAGAGCATTACGGAAAAGACTTTAGAAGTCACCCGGTTGGAACGGGTCCTTTTAAATTTAAATATTGGAAAGAAGGCGAGATTTTAGTTCTACTGAAAAACGAAAACTATTTCGAGAAAGATTCAAACGGCACCCAACTTCCGTATTTAGATGCGGTACGCGCCAGCTTTATTACCGATAAACAAAGTGGATTTATGAGTTTCTTAAAAAAGGACCTCGATTTTTATTACAATGTTGATGGTTCTTATCGCGATGATGTGTTAACCAAAAGCGGCCAGATGACGAGCAAATTTAAAGGCAAGTTTACCTTGACAAAAAGTCCGTATCTGTGTACCGAATACGTGGGTATTTTAATCGATACGAATTTGGCCATTGTTAAAAAATCGCCCTTGCGTTTTGTAAAAGTTAGACAAGCCATTAATTATGCGATCGACCGCGATAAACTGATTAAATACTTGCGTAATGGAATTGGCATATCGGCCACCTCGGGTTTTGTGCCCAAAGGGATGCCGGGCTTCGACAGCTTGGACGTAAAAGGCTATGCTTACAACCCGGCTTTGGCCCGAAAACTTTTAGCTGAAGCAGGTTTTCCAGAAGGAAAAAACTTACCAGAAATTACGCTAAACACCACCACTACGTATAAAGATTTAATTGAATTTATTCAAGGTGAACTAAATGCTATTGGCATTAAAGCCAAAGTTGATGTAAGTCCTGGAGCGAGCTTGCGCGATTTAATCTCTAAAAACAATGTGAACTTCTTCAGGGCATCTTGGTTAGCAGACTATGCCGATGGAGAAAACTTCCTTTCCATGTTTTAT
The DNA here is from genome assembly GCF_052344095.1 of Pedobacter paludisoli. GTDB lineage: Bacteria > Bacteroidota > Bacteroidia > Sphingobacteriales > Sphingobacteriaceae > Pedobacter. The sequence goes on from NZ_CP179926.1 coordinate 2,311,706, forward strand.
TCTAAAAACAAAGTGCCTTTTGGCCCTAATTACACAGCTTTTTACAACAACAAATTCGACCAACTTTTTGAAGCGAGTTACTATGAGCCCAATGCTGAAAAACGCTTTAAACTGTACCGTTTAATGGACCAAATGGTGATGAATTATTCGCCAGTAGTTCCACTTTTTTACGATCAATCGGTGGTGATGTTGCAAAACAACATCAGCGGATATGCTTTTAATCCATTGAGTTTAATGATTTTAAAAAAGGTTAGAAAGGGATAGATAATGAGTATTATGTCGTAAGTATTAAGTCTGGTAATGCGGTATAGGTTTTACTTATTGTGTTGACTAAGAATCTACCTATTGAGTTATCTTAATACCCCAAAACTTCAGATGGGGTTGTTCGGCATCCCAATTATTCCATGAATGAGATTCGTCGGAGGTATATTTCACAATGTATTTTCCAGTGCTTAAGCTCAATATTGTATCACAGTATTGATTTTTTAGTGCTCCTCCCCCATGCTTAGTATTTAATAAACTCATTTGCCAGATTTTTTTACCATTTATATCTTCTATCCAGCCTTTATCTACAAAATTGTCATCTTTAACCAAATTTTCCTTTCTGAACTGCTCATTTTTAGAATCGAAAATTTCAAAGCTCAGATAAATATTATCTCTATCCCAAGCAGCACGATAAAATGCAGAAAAATCTGCCTCATCATTGACTTGACCAGCAACCAATTTCTTTATGGAATAACGTGGACAATCGGCTAATTCAGTTGTAAGATTCGAAATGTTTCTTGCCACCGCTACAGAGTCTTTAGGAGATACTTTTCCTCTACCAGCAAGGATCATTCGCCCTAAAAATGCTTTCTGAGATAAGGGATCTGTATTCGCCGCCCAGCAAAGTTTTGCTTTTTGTTTAATTCCATCATCATTATCACCAATTGCAACATCGAATTCAAACCAACGGCCAGGAACAGCCTGGTCTAAAACCAATGCGCAAGGAATTGTAACCAGAGCTAAATACTTCCTTAAGTGTTTATCATATGTCCGAAAACACTTTACATGATTAATCACCTGATTGAGTGTATCCTTTTTTCTATCGGAAGATTTGAATACGATTTTATTTTCTTTATTATTTCTCCGCCTATAAAAAATCTCTATATCGTCTGATTGCCCAATATATTGTCTCCCTACATTTGACCACTCAGGCTTAAGCTCGCCAGTACAATAAATATGAACCGCCATCTTTTTTGATAAAGTTAAAGTATCTACAATATCAACCATGCTTTGAACTCGTCCGTAAGCAATGTTAACTTTTTTATTTCGATTACAACCGTAAATAAGCATCCCAATTGTTAAGGCCAAAAACAAATTCCTTATTTCCATACCTGCTTTTCATTTTGAATCATAAAAATTCTCTCTTTAGAGGCCTTATCTTTACTTTTTATACGGTACAATGCATTTGTAGGGAGTTTAGAATATACAATTGAGTCAGCAGAAGCAATTGATTTATTCAGCATTTTCCATTTACCATTCCAAATCAACAGTTCATATTCTTGTCCTTTTAAAATATTTGGCCCCTCAGGACTTTTGCTTCTCACTACAAGTTTTGTTCTTTTACCATCGTCTTTAAGTACTTTGCATCTACCATCCTTACCTAAAAAAACAGGAAAGCCTACAGGCGTTAGTTCCCCGTATTGATAAAATGCTGGGAGATATACAATATCCCGTCCCATATTTAAAAAAACTGACTTATTACTATTTATTTTCGCCCAAGCAGTAGGCACCCATTTTTGACGATTAAAAACGCACAAGTATAAAACCTTACTTTTTTGAACTAAGGACAGGTTATTTATTACAATGGTAGAAACTGGAATGTACTCGGCAGTCACATCTATAATATGTGAACTTCTAAAAACCGCTGGGATTTCCAAATCGTCTTGAGCTAAAGCCGCTAAGCTATTAGTCTGATAATTAAATACCCTTCTAAAAACTTTAGCCCTTTTTCTTTGTCTAGCCAAATCAATTTTTGTTAAGCCAGGATCAGATTCAGACCCAATAAAAGGCACAGGTCGATTCTTATATATCAACGCATTCCATTCATGGCCTCCGTTCATATTTCCCCAATAGGGTGTAAAGTCCATTACAACCGCAATACCAAGAGCACGCATTACATAAGAACTATATTGTGTAGCATGAAAGCATTTTCCTGATTTAAGGCGATCGAGGTCATGAAAGTTCAAATCAACGAAAGAAGGAAAAGACCGTATCTTAAAATCTTTCTTTAGCCTAGCATTTACCTTAAGACACATTTTGTAGCTATTGTTCTCCGAGAAATTTACGCTCCACAATGATTCATATCGCTGTTGTAATTCCTTCATCCATTTGTCGGGTTTTTCTTCTACCAACTTATAAGGCAGTATATATCGGCAAAAATCTGAATAAGATAAATCTCTTGCCCATGGCTTACTCCATGCGTTAAACGCAGAATTAATGTGACTAATTAAGTCTTCTGCTGAAATTCTCTTCAAATCACACACTGAATAGGTATCATCAATCAGTGGAGGCTTTAATTCTCTCTTTAGACTATCCCATATAGCGCCTAGTTCCTCCATTCTCCCTATGGACAGGTTTCCTAAAACATTAATTAAACTATCGTATCTTTTAATTGAGTTTCCCTCTTTATGATACTGGTACTTCATTTGAACAATAAGATATTTTGCAGCATCAAGCTTTTGAGGATTTGGATCTGACTTAAAATGCTCCAACACAGCTTGCAGTTCTCCTTTGTTTGTGCCTGCAATTTGAAATGACTCTTTCAATAGTTTAGAATTGCTACAACCAATCAAAAAGGATACGATAAAAAGAGGCAATACTGCTTTAAAAATAAAATTTTGTTGATTTTGCATTTGGCTAAACGGCATATCTTAGAATATTAAATTGCATACTAAAAAAGAATATTCCAGCCCGACCTATTGTACCAGGTTAAGCTCCGATAATAATCAGAAAAGGAAGTATCCTTATTTTGTAAGTAAACAGACAAACCGCAGAATTTCTTAATTGGCTGTTCAAAAAAATAATCCGTTTGACCTTTAAATATTACCGTTTTATTTAGTTGGTCTTCGACTATTTGATAATCTTGCTGACTGTAATTTTTTTGAAGAAAATCAATAAAATCATACGCTGGAACTGGTGAAGTACTTGCAAAATCAAGCCGCTGAATATTTGACAAATCAATTGGTTTCGAAAGTGTGGTTGAATTTAAAAGTCTCTTTGTGTATTGAACAAGAAGTTCCAATTCATTAGTCTTAATTAATGAAACCGTTGCAGAAGCAGATTCACCCGTTTGAGAAGAATAAAAGGCTATAAAATCTCTACAAATATTTTTTAGATCTTCCTCATCACCAAAAAAAAATGGCGTGATTAAATCATAAGGAAAGCTAGTAGACAACACCTCTGACGGAGAAACAAGTAAGTACTTAGCTTTATCTTTAAGTTCATAAACTACTTCAATGCTTCCCATTGAGCAGGCATCGAAAAGAATGTACTCAAAATCTGAAGGCAATGCATTTTTGAAATCCTTAATATCCATTTCATAGTTCCGATCACTTCCAAATGATTTAACTTTAATAGTTGGAGGACTCCAGGAAGTTGCATGCGACCACATCACCAATCCATAAGATTTTGCAGGGTACATCCTTCTAGAATCCTTAATTACCTGCGCTAAAAATTGTGGATCAGAAGAATTTTCAGAACCATAAATCATAACTGTATCGCTAACAATTTGGTCGGTATTATCATATTTTATTTTTAGCAGCACCGATTTATTTGAACTGGTTTTCACAAAAACAATTAGATTTCCATTCAACTTTTGAGCACCTTTTTCCATTTTATTAATGCTATTTACAGCATCCTCTCTCAAATTGTTATTTGCCGCAAGATACATTAAGACCGTCCTTTCTGATAAAACAAGCGGTTTCTCAATCGGCTCTTTTTTACACCCGAAAAATGTAAAACCAATTAAAAAAATTGCAAATATTGGTATTCTATTCACTTTCATTCGTTTATACATTTTATCTTGCACTTAATCTATTAATCAACAATAACAAACCTTGACTCTTTACATTCGACAAAGAAAACCCTAACTTTGCGATAAATATGGGTAAAAACGGAAACCTTATCTTCCTGCTCATTGATTTTGATCGCCTCCAAGTAATAATTATCATCGTATTTCAAATCATCATTTTTTTCAAAAAACAGATCTTCAAAGCCCTTAGCATCTGCTTGGATTACAATCAATGTATCTGTCTCTATCAATTCAAATGCAGGATGAGGCACTAATGTGTTAATTAAAGCTATTCGCGGGACAATCTTGACAGGAAAATCGTTCACGCTAAAACTTTCTAGTTTACAGCTTTCTCTTTGAAGATGGCTTTTATTATAGATTATTTTAACTGCAATAGCCTCATTTAAATCATTTAGCATCGGATTGTTGCTTTGTGCCTTTGAACTTTCAGAATACCCAAGAGTAATCATAAAAAACATTACACATACAGTTATAATAGAACCGACTTTTAAAGACATATGAATTTGTTTTAATGTTTGATTCGTTCTTAATTCATCGAGATGAGCACCAACCTAAGTTAATTCCATTAAAAGAAGAGCACGGAGCATTATATTTTATTTCAGAAACCTACCAAAGCCGGCAGTAATAAGATTCGTCTAACTCCAAAAAGTTTTTTGGAGTTAGACGAATAGCTTCTCTAATTTAGCATACTACCACAGCTTAACTTATCGCTATACATATAAAAAACTGGAAATATGGTTACTCTTTCTTGAAGTGTATCTGGATAAAACAAAGACAAAACAGCGCTCTTGAAAGAATTCAGACTAAACTGAATATCCCTTATTTCAGGATTTCTTATATTTTTTGAACTGTTAAATACCAAGATTGGAATTAAAAGAGTTACCTCTTCTCCTTTACCTACAAGTAAATCGTATTTTAATGTTTTCATCCTGTTAATGTTTGGAAATAATGTATACCCAATACTATCAGTAAATAAGATATCAGATACAAAAGCAGAGCCTTTATTTTTTTTCAATTTCAGCTTCAAACTAAAAGTACGAACGCTATCTTTTTCAGATAGAGCTTGGGCAGTACCTAAATAAGCAAGAGTCTTCATTATTTTTACTATTTCTGCATGTTTGGCATCTTTACTAGATGTTTGTGCTATTCCCTGTTTAAAGAAGAAAAGCGCAAATAGTATCGTTATATATTTTTTCATAATACTCTTTATTTGGGGGGCATTTGGTTCTGTATAGCTTGATACACCTTTTATCTACCAAGAAGCGACAAAAAGTCATTTAGGGCATTTAATATCAAGGTTAACAATTGATATTAGTGGAAACAAAATAATATCTTCTTGCACTTTGCTTGGGTATAGAAGCGAATTAATAGATGCTCCATAAGTATCCGAACTTATGTTAATAGTCTTTAATTTAGGATTATTACCATGTTTTGGATCTATGAGTACCAAAATGGGTATTAGAATTGTTGCCTTAACCTTTCCGACCATTAATGGTTCATATTTAAATTTTCGGAGATTTTGGTATCCTGGAATTACTGTGTGGCCTATACTGTCGCTAAAAACAATATCAGAAACTTTAACGAAATTCCCTGTCCTCTTCAATAGTATTTTGAGATTAAATGAATACATATCTAAACTATCTTTATAGGCAGGGGTTCTTCCCTGACGCAATAAAAATTTAATGATATCCTTCACAAGTTGATTCTTACTTTCGATTTTAGCATTTTGGGCATTTACATTTACCCAAAAAAACAGCATGAATTGAAGTAATAGAAGTTTTTTAATATTTTTCATAATTGCAAAATTACTATGGGCATTTTGTTCCCGTATATCCTGGAACTGAAGTATCGCGCTCTTGATCATTAACTTTCTTGGAAGCTGGTGATAATTCCACAACACCTCCCTGCGCTAAATCATAAGCTCTACCAGGATCATAATTAGGGTTAAATGAGAGAATGGCATCTTGAAGCCCTCTGAGATAATTGCTTGCAGCTAATTCAAAATGACCATCAATTTCTTTAAAAAGAGTCCGTCCCCCATTTGAACTTAACTCACCAAAAGCAGCCTTAAATTCACTTGGTGACATTGTTTTCTTAGAATATTCTACATATGCATGCAAAGCTTCGTGAAACATCGTAACTAAAATGTATTCTTGACTTGCATTATTCAGAACATCCGGGTTTAAATCAACAAAAAAAACACCCTCATTATTAGGAGTATAATTAATATCCTTAAATCTACCATCAACTAAAGTGCCTTTTAATGCATCGTCAGCTCGAAAACGCAAATCATTCATTGATTTTTTTCCAAAGGCCTTATTTATCAAAGATATTATACTATTTTTTAAACTTGGCATTTTTCCTACCAAAGCTTTTGCACATGGATATTTATCTAAGTCTTCAAGTATATCGCGATTAGCTTCTGTGCTAGTCTCCTCTTCAGTTGGATTCGTTGGTTCATCTTTCTCCCCAGGCTCAGTTGGAGTTACCGGATCCGGAACCCATACCATGTCACAAGTCTCCCCAATTTGCTGCATTACACACTGCTTATCAGCACCTTCTGGTGTATCTTCCCCACCACTCCCTGAACAGATTAATTGAAACTGTGGGCTACAAGATATTTGCCATCCTTTGGTTTTTAGTGCTGAACTATCTCCCATCTTTGTACGATTTCTAAATAACTTCACATGCGTTATCACTTTACCATTTAAATATTTATAAATAGAAATTGGCCGATTATCCAGTGTGTGTACTTGAATATATCCCGTGAAACCATTCAAATCTGTTATCCTCGCATTTGTAGCATCGTACTTGTTTTTCTCAAGATACGATTTATCGGGAACATAGGTTAAAACTCTAGACACGATCGTCCCTGTAGTTTGCTTATACATAATTAACCTTTTAAAAACATATTTACTTATGGTTTTATCTACGGGTATCGATTCGCCATATTCATCAAAAGCAAATAATGAAAAAGTTGTCCCATGTAATTGTAAAGGGGCTTCAACAAAAGAACTAATCATTGTACTACCTTCAATGGCTTTGTGCCAAAAAGGTTTTACTTGGCTGGTTAATTCATCCGACAAATTTTCATTTGTTGATTTGCTTTGTAAATTTAATTTTTTAAAATAGGCACGAGCTTCTGCAATGGAAAGTTTAGCAGTTGACTTTGTTTCATCATTACTAAAAAACTCCTTTTTACAGGAATAGATTAAAAGACCCATTACTGCGGTCAATAAAAATAGCGTAATTTTGTTTTTCATTTAATTGATATTTGGTTAATGGTTAAAAATTGATTTGCATTTGTTTTAATGTCGAAGATTTGTTGAGACGGTACTTTTATAGGTAACCTAGCTATTTCTAAGGCAACAGCCTTAGCCAACTCAAATTCTTTTAAATTGATATACGTTGATAGTAACTCGTTTCTAGGAATGAAGCGATTTGGAGTCATTGAAATGGCTTCTTTAAAATACAGCAATGCCTCATTGTATTTGTTTAAATACCGATAGCAACAGCCAATTAACGTCGATAAATCGGAAGAAGGAAGTTCTTTATTCGTACTTAACAGATACGGCAAAGCTTCTTTATAATGAGCAGTCTGATACAGCAATTTTCCATATATACGGTTATAGACAGCTACCTGTTTAAAATCTTCCTGAACTGTATTAAGTAACTTTAGTGATTCAATAGAATATCCACATGAAGCAAGCAATTTAGCTTCTTTAAGCTTTCTATTAGAGCTATAGAACCTAATTTTTTCACAATGAAGGATGCCAAACAGCACAAAAAAACATAAATAACTTGTAAAAAGAGTGTATTTGGGAAGTATATTTTTTTTGAACCTTAACTGTATTATTTGAGGGAACACCAAAAGGAATAAACACTGCACCCAAATTCTTTCGAAAAAATGATTGAAAAGCGCCCCTATAATAATTGGCAACAAAATTACCAAAGAAAGCTCCTCTACTACATTGATTTGGTGAGCGAAAAAATATTTAATAGCTCTCACTACTGTAATCCAAAATAAAATATTTATCAGCCATCCGAATATTCCGAGTTCTAAAATTACTTGCAAATAATCATTGAACAGATAATATGTATTATCAGCCAAATTTGTTTCTCTATTAAAAAGCGATGAAGTTGTTTTAAAATATTGAGCCTGATATGGTGTGTATAAAGCCTTAAAATTACCAAATCCGACTCCCAAAAAACCACTATCACAAAACATTCTTCCTGACACTTTATAAATCAAAACTCGCCCATAAGTTGAATCGGCTTTATGGAAAAACGCAAGTAAAATCGAAAACAAAAAAAACACACCTGCTATTAAATAAATTTTCGTCTTCGAGAATTCATTGATTTTAGTCCTAATAAAATACATCAGCCCTAAAAAAACTGTCCCAATAAGTAAAGACCTGTTATCATAAAGTATAGCAACCAAAACCCATGCACATAAAATTACATGGCGTACTTTCAACTTTTCAACTAAAACGGAAAGTGAAGTGGATTTAAACATATCATAAATAATCAAAACAAAACTACTTATGATACTTTAAAAAATACATTATTAAATAAGTAATAATTCTTAACAATTTAATAAATAATACAAATTTAACTTACAAAAACTAAGGTGATATGGTGGCTATCAATAAAAATGCAATGATTTGTCAAGGATATACTGTAAGAAATGTAGTATAAGCATTGGTTAAAAACCAATCGGAATTATGAAGAACCTACTATTTTTCCTGTGCCATTCTGCAGAGAATTAACCACTCTAAACCTTATTGCAGCGGCATACTTTTTGGCTTTTTTGCCAAAAAGATAGAGCGGAAAGAAGGGCTGTTGTTGCCAGAACTGCTGTCCTTGCTTTTCAAAAAAAAGTCCCAAAAGCAAGGGCCTTTGAGACTTCGATTATTGTTAATTTGGGTGAGTTTTAGTTTTGCTGCATGCCGTTCATCCCGCCGTTTTGACCAGGTTGCTGCTCTTGCTTGATGTCATCGTTTTTAATCTTTTTCTTTTCGGTGTATTTTAACTTACCAAAGCTGTAGCTAAAATTAACGCCAAATGAGCGTAGCGGGTAATACACCTCTAATTTTTGATATACAGAACCCGATGCATTCACGGAGTTATTTTCGGTAAAAATCTTCAAATCTTTGGTGAATGGATTTAAGGTATTTAAACCAATGCTTCCTTTCTTTTTAAGAATTTCGTGTTTGATGGAGGCGCCATAAAAAACAAAACCATCTGTTTTACCTTGGTAGGTTCTGCGCGCGGATGTAATAACACCAAAAAGTTCGAAATTATAGCCTTTACCAAAACCATATGCTGAACGCAGAAATAGATTATAATTTAAATAGGTTTGAGTAGCCACATTGGTTTGAATGTTGCTTACTTCGTAGGTGTTAACACCAAAATTACTCATTAAAGTCCATTTCGGTTTTGGATTATAAGAACCAAATACGTTAAAACCAAAACTTTCGGAAGTACCTACGTTAATGAACGTATTTAGCGTACGTGGCACCGTTGCAGTTACCAATGTTGAACTTATGGGGTCGTTAATGGGAGTGATTGAGCTTTCAATAATATTTGCCGTGCGGCGATAAAATATCGAAGCATTGATGATGGAACCTTTAATGTAAGTAGAATATCCCAATTCTAAGTTATCGCTTAATTCGGGGTCTAATTGCGGATTACCTACACGCACGTTGAATGGGTCGCTATCGTTGTAATACGGATTTAAATAATTTTGTGTTGGCCTTTGCACCCGACGGTTGTAACTTAATTTTAAAGTAGAACTTCCTTTAAGGGTTTGTGCTAAAATGGCGCTGGGAAATAGATTTAGGTAATCATTTTTTTCAATACCATTGGTGATAGTGTTAAAATCAATTTTAGTGTATTCGGCACGTAAACCACCTTTAAAGCTTAATTTCTTGTTTAATTGAAAGCTTATAACACTGTATAACGATGCTACATTTTGATTGTACTCAAAATCTTGACGTGAATTATCAAATTGACTGGTAAAATTTCTGAAAATCCCTTTTGCGCCTACCTCTAAAATTGTTGAAGGTGTAAAAGGATATGTATAATCTGTTTGTATGGTATACTCGTTATTTTTACCCGTATTGTTGTTGATGGCAGGTTGTACCTGCGGTTGACCAATAGGAGTGATGGAATTACTATTTGTTTGAGGTACACGCCCACTGGTTAACTGACCCGAAATAGAAAATTCTTCACCTTCTTTTTTGCTGGTTTTCTTGTAATCAACATTCCAATCGACGTTATTTTGCTGCATTTCAAAATCGGTTTCATTGGTTGCCTCTGCCCCATTTACCGTGTATTTGTAGTACCCGGGCCCTCCATTTGCAAAACGACTAAATTTGGCTGTGGTGCTAAAATTATTGTAGGCATTTAAATCGTAATCTAAGCCAATACTTCCGTTGCTCCCATTGCGCGACCAATCTGAGTAACCATCTTGATAAACTTCGGAGCTTATGTTGTTCTTAATTGTTTTATTAACGCTGTTTACTGCCGATTCCTGTGGATACGAATAGTTTCTACCCAAAGAGGTGTTCATACTTAAGCGGCCTGTTTTAGCCGTTAGGTTAAACGCCCCGTTATTTGCACGCGTACCAACAGATGCACTTACGCTTCCACTTACACCTTGTGCATTTGATTTTTTGGTGATAATATTGATGATCCCTCCCGAGCCTTCTGCATCGTATTTTGCAGATGGGCTGGTAATGACCTCTACACTTTTGATTTGTTCAGCAGGGATCATTTTCAAGGCATCAGCCACGCTATTCGCCATGGTACCAGATGGTTTCCCATTGATTAACACGCGAACAGATGCACCGCGTAATTGTACGTTTCCGCTTATATCTACTGATAACATTGGTACTTTTCGCATCACATCCGTAGCATCGCCCCCGGCATTTGTTCCGTCGGCCTCTGCATTGTAAACCATGCGATCGATTTTATTTTCAATTAAGGCTTTGGTTCCTTGTACTTGTACTTCGGCCAATGAATTGGCAGTTGAAGAAAGGTAAATGGTTCCTAGACTGGCATCTGGTTTTGAAGGTGTAGTACTAACGGTAATACTTTTGGTGTTATATCCAATAAAGCCAATTAACAATTTGTACGTATCTGGCGATACATTTTGAAGCGTTACTTTTCCCTTTTCATCCGTAACCCCGCCGCCCACAGATTTGTTACTTTTGACATTTACAAGCGATATTGTTGCATAATCTACCGGCTTTTTTGTGGCCGAATCGAGAACTACTACAGAAACACGGCCAGTAACAGTAGATTTCTTTGCTCCCCCCAACGTTGCCCCCGGAAATTGTGCTTTAGAAAAATAGTAAAAACAAAGAAAAAAAGATAGTAGTAGAAGTTTTTTCATTTATAGAAGTTAAGCTTTTAATTTAGTCTATTCACACGCCAATTTGTTACAAAAAAATGTAACATTTAGCTATGTAAAGTCGTTAATTTGATGCAAATATCAAACTTTTACAGTTAAAAATATAACCTATCAAAAACCCTAAAACAAAAAAGGGTATTTTAACCCATCAAGTTGTCAATCAATAGCTACACTATTTATAAAAAATGATGATTTCAAAAAATTAAACCCTGTTTCTTAAAGGCAAAAAGGTCTTTGGCGCCCTCTTAACCCATGGAAATTAAGCTATCACAGACTCTTTTTAAAAAAAAAGCGACTTTACATTTAAATAATGTAAAATCGCTCGTATTTCGCTTGTTCCGTAAGATTAAATTTTACGTATTTTAATGATCTTCATCCAGTGAAGCGCTTTCATTACCGGATACGTAGGGTCAAACTCCCACCATTTTGTAGCAAAGTTTGGACTATTCGGTTTTTTGTGGTGGTTGTTTTGGAACAATTCACCCATCAACAGAAAATCCCATGGAAGTGAATTTTTACTATGGTCATCATTATCATAATTCGAGTACCCGTATTTATGGCCGCACCAGTTCACAATGGCTCCGTGTAAAGGCCCCATTAAAAAATGAATCGGCAATAACAAATACATCCACCAGTAATCGGCAAATACAATATAGAAAGCGATGTAAAAAAGTCCGCAAAAGATTCTCCAGAACCATGAGTCACCTATTCTATCTATCAAAGGCCATTCTGGGTAATACCCGCGAAATGCAGGTTCTGGCTCTACTTTAAAATGCAAGTAGTTTAGATACATGCTTTTTGTAGCCCACATCATTCTAAAAACATCCTTAAAAAAATGTGGTGAATGTGGATCTTTCTCGGTATCGCTATAGGCGTGATGCATCCGATGTAGAATAGCATACGCGCGTGGATTTAGGAAGGATGAACCTTGAGAAATTAAGAGCACAAGGTAAAAAAACCGCTCCCAAAACACATTCATCTTAAACATTTTATGCGATGAATAGCGATGCAAGAAAAATGTTTGGCTAAACAGCGACAAAAACCAATGTGCCAGAAAAAATAAAAGTATAATCATGAATTTTTGTGTTCACAAGGAACCATTTTAGGTGGAGCAAATTTGCCCACTGAATAAGGGGTAAAGTAAAAAAGCTGTAGATATTATGCTATCTTTCAGCAAATTGATAGGTAGATAAGGCATTTACTTAGCAGGAAAGGCCTTATCTACTCATAACGAATTATCTGCCAAAATCGTCTTGAACACGAACGATATCGTTTTCGTCAGATGGATTTGAAGCATCCGTATGTTGCCAAATTTCGGCTACAACTCCCCAATCGTCTAAGCCGATTAAACGGTGACGCTCGCCTTGTTGTAATTTAATTTGATCTTTTGGTTGGTATTTCTTTACTTCACCTTCTTCATCGGTTTGACTGGTTTTAATACCAACAGTACCGGTTACTACTTGCCAAATTTCGGCTCTGCGGTGGTGATATTGCCAAGAAAGGCGGGTGTTAGGAGCTACAATTAAAACTTTCGGACTTAATTTACCGCCAATTTTTAAACTATTTACATCTAAACCATCGAAATAAGTATCTGCAAATTGTTGCGCTTGTGCTTCGTCGATTACGAAAAAACCTCCCCAAGGGCGTGTTTCATCGCGATTTACAACATTAAAGCCTTCAATTTTTAAACGTTGCGCAACGTTATCGAATAATTCTTTTTTATCGTTCGTCATAATTGGCTGTAAAAGTAATGCTTAAAAATTGAAAATGGCGTTAAGATTTTATTTTTTTATGTCTTCACGCATTAAAAATTTTTATATCCTCCATGAATCAAACAAAACCGTAACCCATTGAAAAACAAAAAAGGATGAAAGAAGCTGCCTTCTCATCCTTTGCATTTATAGGTAATATATTATTCTTTTGGAATTTTGTTTGTAATTTCCTGAATGAAGTGCTCTTTACCTTGGCTCCATGTATCAGGATTGGATAACTCTTTTAATAATTGTAGAAAAACCAATTCTGAAGCATTCGTTAACTGCTTAAACTCCTTTACCAACCGATACGTGTCCATATCGCCGTAACCATTCAGTTGATTTACCTTTCGTAAAAATAAATTAAGTGTAGCTTTCATACCGTTTTAGTTACTCACAAAATTAAAATTTATACTAATTAATGATACAACAATTAAGACTAAAAGTTTATTTTCATGTTGATTATTATCAAATAAAAAACCTATATAATTCCTAAAAAGAGTAAACTTTTATTTCTATAAGACCAATATTTAATTTTAAATGATATAGGAATAAATATAAAACAATCACCTATAAATCAACCAAATACAAAAAAAAACAGACAAGACATTTTTTTACCACGCGTATAGAACACTTTAAATAAAGTACTTACATACTTCATAAAAAAACCTCCTTCCTTCTTTAGTAATTAGTAGATAGTAGACCAAAAAGAAAATTTCTGAAAAATTTGCATTTAGTTAAGTACTTAACTAAATTTGATTAAAACATACTTATGAGCTTTTATCAAGAATTGGGGTTTCTGGCTTTGGGAAGTCGCTTACGCAGAATAAGCGAGGCGTTCTTATTGGCCGTAGGAAAAGCCTATCAGCAAGAAGGTATTGAATTTGAAGCATCTTGGTTTCCAATTTTTTATCTTCTCGATCAAAACAAGCAGTTATCGCAGCGCGAATTAGGCGAACGAATTGAAGTGTCGTATGCCGCCATTAGTCAACTTATTTCACTATTAAAGCAAAAAGGCTATGTAGTATCTGCACCAAATCCGAATGACGGCCGTAAGCAATTCATATCGCTTAGTGAAAAAGGCTTATTGCTACTTGCGCAAGTAAAACCCATTTGGGGCCAAATTAACCAGGCCATGGACGATATGCTGATAAATGTACCAAATCATGAAGGCATACTTCCGGCTATAGAACTACTGGAAACGGCCTTTCAAAGCGATAAACTCATTCAATTAATTACGAACGAAAAAACACCAGCCTAAATAACCATGAATACATTTATTTACGGAACTAGCCACTTAAGTGTTGGTACTTGCCTCGACATTGCTTCGGGAAAAACCAAAGGAATACTTGGCGAGCACGCTAAAAAGAAAATTCTACAATCGAGGGAAGAAGTAAAGAAAATTGTTGCGGCCAAACATCCTGTTTACGGTATCAATACCGGCTTTGGCCCCCTGTGCGATACGGGAATATCGGAGGCAGATACAAGCTTACTTCAAAGCAACATTTTACGTAGTCACAGTGTTGGCGTAGGCAATCCTATTCCGCTTGAAATTGCTAAATTAATGATGATATCGAAGGTGCATGCACTCTCGCAAGGCTTTTCGGGTGTAGCTCTTGAAACGCTAGAACGCATTATTTGGCACATTGATAACGATATTATCCCCTTCGTACCCGAGAAAGGCTCTGTAGGTGCTTCGGGCGATTTGGCGCCCCTATCGCATTTGTTCTTACCGCTTATCGGTTTAGGAGAAGTGTTTATGGATGGCAAATGGCAAGCAAGCAGGGAAATTTTAAATCAACATCATTTGGCTCCCTTAATTTTAGGACCAAAAGAAGGCCTAGCGTTGATTAATGGTACGCAGTTTATTTTATCGTTTGCTATCAAAGCCGTACAACGTTTATCGGAAGCACTTGATCGTGCCGATTTAATTGGTGCTATGTCGGTTGAGGGATTAATGGGCTCTGCACGTCCATTCGATGCACGTTTACATGCTATTCGTCCTTTCAAAGGCACTATCCACGTAGCAAAACGCCTATCTACTTTATTAAACGAATCAGAAATTAATACTTCGCATGTGAATTGCGACCGGGTACAAGACCCCTATTCGCTTCGCTGCATTCCACAAGTTCACGGAAGTTCTCGAAATGCTTGGTTGCATTTGAAAGAAATGACCGAAATTGAATTGAATTCTGTTACCGACAACCCCATTATTTTTAGTGCTGAGGACACCATTAGTGGTGGTAATTTCCATGGTCAGCCCTTGGCTATGCCTTTAGATTATGCAACAGTAGCCGCCGCCGAATTGGGTAATATTGCTGATCGCCGCTGTTATTTAATGAGTGAAGGCCGATATGGCTTACCTAAATTACTGGTAAACAACGCAGGACTCAATTCAGGCTTGATGATTCCACAATACACTACCGCAGCCTTGGTTACCGAAAATAAAACTTTGTGTTTCCCTGCAAGTGCCGATAGCGTACCAACCTCTTTAGGTCAGGAAGATCACGTGTCAATGGGTTCAATTAGCGGACGCAAGCTTCATCAGGTTTTGGATAATCTTGAACATATTCAAGCCATTGAATTGTTGTATGCATCGCAAGCAATGGATTTTAGAAGACCCCTAAAATCGACTCCAATCATCGAAGCTTGTTACGATTTAGTTCGCCAACATGTGCCTTACATTGAAGACGATCGCATTTTTGCAGACGACATGAAACAACTGCATCAATTAATTATTAACGGTACATTTTTAACGGTTGCCAACGAAACCGCAGCCACGCACCATATCAACCTAAACCATGACGACTTCAGAATTTATTAATACATACGCCAATCATCCCGTTTATAAAGCCCCTACCGGGATGAATTTACATGCTAAAAACTGGCAAACCGAAGCTGCCTTACGCATGCTATTGAACAATTTAGACGGACAAGTAGCCGAAAACCCCGATGAATTGGTGGTTTACGGTGGAATTGGACAAGCTGCGCGGAATGTAGAATCGCTGCAAAAGATTATCGAAATTCTATTAGAGCTAGACGAACACCATTCTTTATTGGTACAATCAGGGAAACCAGTTGGCATTGTTCGCAGTCATCCTGAGGCACCACGTGTGCTCATTGCTAATAGTAATTTAGTGCCCGAATGGGCCAATTGGGAACATTTTAACGATTTGCGGGCCAAAGGGCTGATGATGTATGGCCAAATGACCGCTGGAAGCTGGATTTACATTGGAACACAAGGTATCTTACAAGGTACCTATGAAACCTTCGTCGCTTGTGGCACTGAACATTTCAATGGTGATTTAAGCGGAAAGTTGGTGGTAAGTGCTGGTTTAGGAGGCATGGGTGGTGCTCAACCTTTAGCGGCAACCATGGCCGGAGCCGTATTTTTGGGTGCTGATGTAGATGCATCGCGCATTCAAAAACGGGTAGACACGCAGTACATTGATAAAATGACGCACTCCTATGAGGAAGCTATCCAATGGGTAAAAGAAGCTATTCAAAAGAAAGAGGCGATTTCCATTGGATTGGTAAGTGATGCGGGCGATTTACTTGAAAAATTAATACAAGATAATCTCGTACCCGATATCTTAACGGACCAAACCTCCGCGCACGATCCCATTAACGGTTATGTACCGAATGGGTTAAGTCTGGGTGAAGCAGAAAAGTTGCGTAAAAGTAACCCTGAAGCGTATAAAGCCGCTAGCTTAAAAAGCATGGCTCGACACGTTGGTTTCATGCTTCACTTACAAAAGGCTGGTGCGGTTACTTTTGATTATGGGAATAACTTACGCGAATTTGCACGTCAGGGAGGTGAAAAAGACGCTTTTAATTTCCCCGGCTTTACACCAGCCTATATCCGTCCATTATTTTGCGAAGGGAAAGGCCCTTTCAGATGGGTGGCTTTATCAGGCGATCCTGAAGATATTTACACAACCGATCGTGCATTAATGGAAGCTTTTCCAGAAAATAAACCTTTGCTACAATGGTTGGAAAAGGCACAAGATAAAATATCCTTTCAAGGATTACCAGCGCGCATTTGCTGGCTTGGCATGGGCGAACGTGAAAAAGCGGGTTTATTGTTTAACGACTTGGTAAAAACAGGAAAAGTAAAAGGCCCTATTGTAATTGGTCGCGATCATTTGGATTGTGGCTCGGTAGCTTCACCAAATCGTGAAACGGAAAGCATGAAAGACGGTTCGGATGCGGTATCTGACTGGCCTTTACTTAACTTAATGGCCAATGCCTCGGGTGGCGCTACTTGGATTTCCTTTCATCATGGTGGTGGCGTGGGAATGGGCTATTCGCAGCACGCCGGAATGGTGGTACTTGCCGACGGAACCGAACGCGCGGAAACCTGCCTAAAACGTGTCTTACACAATGATCCAGCCATGGGTATCTTCCGTCACAACGACGCAGGTTACGACAAAGCGGAAGAATGGGCGGAGAAATTCAACTTAAAAGTTTGGTCATGAAAAAATTAATTGGCCCTTTTAGTCAAATTGTGTCCCTTTCTGGATTACCGTTAAAAGGGGCACTGTCCGATGAACAATTAAACATCATTGCTCAAGGCGGTGTGGTAATTGAAGATGAAAAAATTCTTGAAATTGGGGATTTTAAGCAGTTAGCTCTCGCGCATCCTACTGCATTACTAGAAGAAATAACCGAACCAAGCGTGTTGTTGCCTGGTTTTATCGATTGCCATACACACATCTGCTTTGCAGGAAGCAGAGCGCGCGATTATGCCATGCGCAATGCCGGCAAGACGTATCTAGAAATTGCCGAAGCCGGGGGGGGCATTTGGGATTCGGTTACACAAACCAGAGTAGCTGATGAGGCTACATTAACTCGTCTTTTACGCAATCGGATTAAACGCCACTTAACTGAAGGCGTAACCACTATTGAAGTTAAAAGTGGTTATGGTTTAAATATAGAAGATGAACTAAAGCAATTGCGTGCAATAAAGGAGGCGAATGCGCTGGAGAACGCCGATTTAATTGCTACCTCGCTTGCAGCACACATGAAGCCGAAAGATTTTGAAGGAACTGCTGCAGCATATTTGCAACAGGTTTTAAAAGATCTCTTACCCATTGTAAAAGAAGATAACTTAGCCTCAAGAGTGGACATTTTTATCGAAAAAAGTGCTTTTACTCCTGAAGAAGCAATTATTTACCTGTCACAGGCAAAAGAAATGGGTTTCGACATAACCGTTCACGCCGATCAATTTAGTGTTGGTGGAAGTGAAGTTGCGGTTACGATGCATGCTCATTCTGCCGACCATTTAGAAGCAAGCGGTGATGTAGAAATTGCTATGCTGGCACAATCCGAGACGGTTGCCGTTACTTTACCCGGGGCATCACTTGGCTTAGGGATGAATTATACTCCGGCTAGAAAATTATTGGATGCTGGAGCCTGTTTGGCCATCGCTAGTGACTGGAATCCGGGTTCGGCGCCAATGGGCGATTTACTTTTACAAGCTGCTGTTATGGCTGCTGCCGAAAAATTAAGTGCTGCTGAAACATTCGCGGGATTAACATATCGTGCAGCTGCAGCCCTTCATTTGGAAGATAGAGGAAGTCTTGCTCCTGAAATGTTAGCGGATATGCAAGCCTACCCTTGTGAGGATTACCGCGAAATTTTGTATCATCAGGGCAAATTAAAACCTACTCGCGTTTGGAAAAACGGAGAAATAATTCATTGAGATAGTGTTCTATTAAGCTTTGTGAAGATGATTAATACGTGTTACAAAACCAATCCCTACAAAATCAGCGATATTGTTTAGTTTTGAGAAAAGTACTTGAAGCAAATACTATCTTTTTACCAAACAGCGGCTAAACCTTCAATTTCTAGCCGGTCTTTTCCTTATACGCTGGATTTGATTGGTGGCAATAAACAAAGTCCTCATTCGGCGGCTTGCTTGAGCCTGAATTTTTTGGTGATGTAAAAAATAACCACCAATTAAACCTATCAGTGAACCCACCATAATATCAATAAAACGGGTATGTAGTAAATCGGTAGAAGAATTCTGAGCGATAACGGAAGCTGATTCTGCCATAAGCAAAGTCATCGGAGTAATGAAAACCACCGACAAGGCATAATGGCGCACAATTAACATCTCAATAATGAATTGCAATACGGCAATGGTTAAAATAACATAAATTGGATTAAAACTTAATTTGAACAAAAAATAACTGAGACATAGCCCTACCATGGTCCCTAAAATACGGTGTTTGCTGCGCTGCCAAACATGCCTAACCGAGGAGCCTTGAATAATGGCTATTGCGGAAATTGCCAACCAATACGGTTTATGAAAATTAAACACAACACCTACTAACAACGATATCCCTACTACAACTCCAACGGTGATAGAAGTACTTAAATTACCAAAAACCCATCTCGGTCTGATTTCCTTGTGGTTTTCCACTAACGATTTCTTGTCGAGCAAGAGGCAATACAAAAAGGCAATTAGTACGGTACTGAGTGTTCCCATGGCAACCATACCCATTCGCATCGGAATCATTTCCAAATTAAAAGGCATACCCAGCGCCATTGCGGCAATTACGATGAAAAAAAAGTTCCCCGGTGGAGGCAATTTAAATTTATTAACCAAATAATTGGTTGCAAAGGCAAAAAGAGCTAAAACAAGTGGAGTAAACAGTAGAAACTGACTAAAAACGAGTCCTACAGCCATACTGAAAACATATCCAAATGAACAAATAATCAAGGTATTCATGCGTCTACTAATACTTCCCTTCGGCATTTGTAAAGAAACAATTCCACCTATACAGCCTAACATCGCATTCGTGTATCCGTAAAAAAAATAAATCAAAAAGACTGCCGTTGCTACTGAAACTCCAGCCAATGCCGGAAAATGCCAAACTCTATCGGTTTTATTAATTATCCATAAATCGCGAAACTCATTTTTAACAACATCGCGTATGGAGGTAATAAACTGCATCATTTACATCTTTTTAGCAAAATAGCGTACAAATTAAGACTTCGTCAATTTCTTTATATCGCTTACACGAAGAACATGTGTGGGATATCCTTCTTGAACGGTGAGAATCATGGCTTTGGCTAAATCGCTCAGATGAATAGTCGTTTTTCGCATCACATATTTCAAGACACTGGCTAAAACTCGATATAAAGTTTTAACATTCTTTTGTCCTTCAGTTGGCAGCATTAAAGATGGACGGAAATTATAAACCGCCTTAAATCCAATTTTCATTAAATCATTCTCTGTTTTACCCTTAACGCGTGCCCACATAATCTTACCTTGTTCTGAACTATCGGTACCTGTACCGGTTACATAATTGAAAACCATTTGAGGATTTTGTTCAACAACAACTTGCGCAAAAGTTATTGTTGTATCGTAGGTTATTCGTGTATACTCCGCTTCATTAAGGCCTATAGAACTTATTCCGGCACAGAAAAAACAAGCATCAAATCCTGTTAAATCGTTTGCAAAATCTGCTATTTTTAAAAAATCAGGAACAATTAATTCTTTTAATTTAGGATGTTGCAATGGATAGGATTTTCTGCCGACTACCAAAACTTCAGAGATAACATCATTGCTCAAGCATTCTAACAAAACGCCCTCTCCTACCATTCCAGTAGCTCCTGTAAGTATAATTTTCATCCTCAATATTAAAAATTCAATTGGATTAAATCAAAGCTTTCTGCTTTTATCTTCTTCTTCCGCCTCTAAAACCACCTCCCATTCCTCCACGTTGGAAATTCTGGAATCGTTGTGTTTGAACTTGTCCTCTTTGACGCGATTGAAATCTTTGGTTTAATCCACCCGTACTTGGATTACTTGGATGATTTTTTTGCCATGTTCCTTTTTCATATTTATTCCAGTTTCCATTTGCATCGCGTTGGTAAATATTTCCATCATGCCCAGCAAAGGTTCCATTTTTACCATTTACAACTTTCGTTCCGTTGGGTCCTATTATACCCGTGCGACCACCGGAAGTATGATACCCAAAAGCTGTTCCTGCACCCGTTGAAACGTGCCCGGTTTGAATCCATTGATTTCCGCGTCCGGCAACAGAAGTTCCCCATTGCGCGTACGGACTATGTCCTTGACTGGTTCCTGCATAGCCGCCGGTCCAAGGGTTGTAGGTACCAGCAACAGTTCTTCCATTGTACCAACCTTGCGCTGTAGCCACATGTCCATAACGTCCGGTTGCGGGATTATACCCTGCTGCAGAACGCGCATATCCGTATGGCCCGTAATAGGCTCTTCCTGCCGCCCATCCTCCTGTCCAAGGATTATACATAACCCCGGAACCCCATGCGCATGGCCAAGGATTGTAAAACGGATAATACATTCCAGGTCCCCACCACATATATGGAGGGTAATACCAACCGGTACCGTAGGCAATACACGCCCCAAAAATAAACATCCCCATGTAACCTGCCGTATAACTACTTTCAACCGTTGTTTCAGTTGAATTCGTTTGCGTTACGTAGATGACGTTGTACACCGGTGAACTTGGCGGAATCGTATAAATTTCTTTTGGAATTGAATCAGCCACTTTCCAAGGTCCTCGTGGATCTTTGGATATAAACCAAATCGCATTGTCGCATAAGTAGTAATCATCTTGGCATTTCACTACTTTAGATGTTGTATTTACAGCATATAACAATTGTGTAGAATCGATTTGAGCAAATTTTGGATCGCCATTATACACCACTTTAACTTTGGCTTCCACTTCTGATTTGGTCACAATAGCGGTTACCGGCACTTGTGCAAGCAAAACGGCATCCGATGCCTGAATGGTTCCAGGAACAAAAGAAAGCACGTGCGTTTTAACCGTATTATCCGGGATTTTCGCAAAATCGGCCGGTAATTTATCCTTTACATACACCCAAGGACCGGTAATTACCGCAGAACGATACCATCGTCCTGATAGCAGTATATAATATTTTTTGGCAGCGTTATCCAAAAATATATCACTCTTGGTGTTCGAAACATACGATAAACTTGTTCCTGTAATCTTTGTGTATATTGGGTTTCCATTTATCAACAACAACTCCGCTGGTTTATTGCTAAAAAATACTTTAGGCGCTCCCGCACTCGTTGTTGCAGGAATCATTTTCTTTACTTCATCAAAATTCTGTCCAGTGGGCAGCTTACTAAATTCGGCTGGAAGGGCAGTTGTTTTTACCCATGGACCGCGATAGTCTTTCGCTTTTAACCATACATTTTTTGCGAGAAAGTAATATTCCTTCCCTTTCTGATCGAAAAAAACATCCCAATTGGTATTGACAACATATTTTAATGTTGAATTTTCGATGGGTGCTAACAAGGCAGAGTCGCCTTCAATGGTTAGTACAATTGCTGGTGTGGTACTGTAAAAAATTTGCGGGGGATCTGTTTTTAAATTAACCGACTTATTTTGCGTTTTGCTTCGATCTAAATCGGCAAGAACCCTATCAAGTGAAATAGTTTCGCCATTTCCAGGAACCAACTCCTTAAAAAGTACGGTCATTTGTGCAACCGAATCGACTCCGAGGGATGAAAAACGCACATCCATTACGTCCAATCCACGAATAAAAACGGTACGCGCTTCTTTATCGGTGAGCGTACTAGCTTGTAATGATGATACTCCTAAAATGGGCTTTCCTCCTTTTGGTGTTAAAGAAAAAGCCATTTGAAAAGACAAATTTTTATATTCTTTCCAATCATCTATTTGGGGCTGATAATACACCAAGGTACCCCCATCTTTTTTAATTTGACGCGGCCACCCGATATCTTCTGTTGGTGTGGTTTGAGCAAAAGCTACTCCTGTAAATAAAAAAAGACTAATCAGAAATATAGCAACGGAATATACTTTTCTACCCTGATCAAAATTGATTTCAAGCTTTTTCATATCAGCATTTCTAAGAATAAGATTTATAAGCAACCTCGTTTATGTTAATCATCCATAAATGGGCACTTTCGGTAGCATAAAATTAACTGTATTGTAGCGGATGCGTGGGAATATTCCTTCCAAAATGGTTGCAGATTTTAAAACGAAACTTCTGTAACGACTTTCAAAAGAATCAATACACCATTTTCAATGCCATTAAAAATAGCTGAGCCACCACTGGCTATGGTTGGTTTTATACTTGCTGTACCATCGACAAGGGAAATACAATATCACCACCAATACGAACCAAATCAAATAAACGCCTGCAAGGGAGAAACCAAAAGAAGCAGCTCCAGGCCCCGACTGATTCCCTAAATCGGCCAGGGAACGACCGGTCACCAAAAACAAGAACATATACCCAATCATTAACAAATACCAGTGTAAGATGTAATAAAACAAGGGCACTTTACCAAAGGTGATAATCCGTTGACTGAATGGATTATTGATCGATTCTGTTTTTGCCAATACAAATAAAGATAAGCCGAGGGTCATACTGAGGTACAACAATGACGGCGGATATTTGGATACATTAAAAAACGAAATTACAGATAGAACGGCGGTATTTTGACTAGACCAAGGTGCTGGGTCGCCATACACGTTGAAATACCATAAAATAACAAATAAGAGTATCAAAATCGCGCCCATGTTGATTAAAATTTTCTGGCGTTTTTCGGCCGTAACGTCCTCTTTATAAAGCGCTCCTGCGGCATAGCCGAGTAACATGACACTCGTCCATGGAAGCAATGCATAGCCAATTAACAGGATATGGTTTTCATCAATTTTCCAAACTTCGCCAAATCCCTTTCCAGATACCATCAGTTTCCAAACCAAGGTGTTTCCTAGAGAACCTACCTCCACAAAATCAAAAATATTGTGTCCGAGAAGGATAATGACACCAATGAGGCCAATGATTCGGAGAGGTAGCCACAGCAACAAACCCAATACTATCATGCTGGCTCCAATCGCCCAAATCACCTGAAAAATAATCACATGAAAAAATAAATCACCGGTTTGTGCAAAGCGGATAATAACAAATTCGATTAAAAGCAACCAAACACCTCTTTTGATTAAAAAAGCAGAAAACGCTCTTTTTGTTCTCCGGGTACCAGCTAAATAAGCCGAAATTCCACTTAGAAAAACAAAAGCTGGCGCACAAAAATGAGTTATCCAGCGGGTGAAAAACAAAAAAGGGGTTGTACTGGCTAAATCGGTTGGTTCAGGATGACCGTAATGAAAAAAATCACGGGTATGATCAATAGCCACAATTAGCATCACGATTCCACGCAAAATATCAATAGAATTAACGCGTTTTTTTAGGGGATGAGGCTGAGCGTTCATTTCTTAACTTATTAATTTTAAAAAGGTTAAACAATATAAACAGATTATTTCATTTTTATCAACTGATATGAAATAATCTAACCCAAATATCCAGTCCATCCCTCCTCACTACAATTAATTCTTCAGTTTTTCTCTGATTTTGCGCTTATATTTTAAATTCTTCCTTTTTTCTGATTGATTGTGTTCGTCCAAAAGGCACAACTCTATTTTATCGGGGCTCTCTCCCAATTTTATCACATTTTTGGCAACAGCATTGAAAACAGCCTGTATTAAACTCCTTAATAAATCAACTATTATCACCTAAAACATGCGAATTACACAAGAAAAAAGCGAAATAACAAATTAATAATCAACAAATTAAGACTTTCAAGAATTATTAAAAGAGCTCTTGCAGCCATAATTTTGGAATAGAAATTATTATCTTCGCTAAACCTATGATCATCTTAAATACCCTCGTTAGCATCTCAAGTTTTTTCCTGCTCTTATTTTCTATTCATTTATTTTTTTCGAAAAAAGGGAATAAAAAACAAAACGTGCTGCTTGCTATTGTATTTTTTACGCGTACCACGCAGCTGGCCACTTCAGTTGTGATGACAGCCGAAAATACCCAAGCCTTACGCATCTTGTTTCCTCTTTTTACACCCTTTCATTTTATTCTTCCTGCTTGTTTTTATTTATACACAACAGGCTTTATACATCAGCGTAAGCATCTACTTAAACGGGAGTGGTTACATTTTATTCCTGCTTTAATTGCGCTTGTTCATGTATTTCCTTGGCCTGGCACCCCACCCTTAGACTGGAATTTAATTGCAAGTCAGCTTGCTGAAAATGGCTATTTAACCTTGCGTACAAAAAGCGGTTTGTTTCCTACTTCTCTTCATTATATCGGAAGGCCTTTGTTAATTATTTTTTATTTATTGCTTACGTGGTTCACCATCTTAAAGTCGGGAATACTCAAGGAAACAAAAACCAATAGTCAGGTGCGCGACTGGGTGCTATTTTTTATCAGCGCGGCAACATTTTTTCAATTAACCAGCTTAGCGCCAATTGTAGTAAATTGGCTGCATCTCCCTTTGCACAACACGTTTTTTATTATCTTGAATTGCATCGCCTTATTACTTATTTTCTTATACTCCATTCATAATCCACATATTTTTTACGGAAACTTACTTATCTCCATTAATTGGGATAAGAAAAGTCCTGAACAAAAAATAGTACCTATAGAGGATTCCATTTTAACAAAGGAGACGAAACAAGTGAAAGTTCCGGTTAAAAAAATAAATCTGTCAACAGAACTTCTTTCTTCCCATGCACAACTGATGATTCAGACGATGGAAAATGATAAAATTTATCTTAATCCCGACTTACAAATTATTGATGTAGCCAGCAAGTTAAACATCCCCATCCATCATTGCTCGTATGTCATCAATAATCATATTGGGAAAAACTTCAGAGACTGGCTCAATGCGTATCGTGTAGAACATTTTTTAAAAGAATATCCGCTACATCTTGACAAAAAAACCATCGAAGCAATAGCACAAGAATCAGGTTTTAAAAGCCAAGCAACCTTTTACAATGCTTTTAAAAAAGAGAAGGGCGTAATGCCAACCGTTTATTTTTCGCCAGAAAAGCCGCTTTAAACACCTTAAAAGCACTCTTTGCATACAACGATTGAATCGTTAGAGATACTTCATGTCCTTCCTTTAGCTTTTAAATACCATTTAGCTATACCTTTATCGCAACAGCTGTCCCGATTGTGCTGGTTAATATTTATTAATTTTTAACGTCCACATCATGATTATTCATCCAGAGAATCGTTCGTACTTGAAGCCCTTTTTTAAATACCTCAATCAATTTCATCCACTTTCTACTGAATTTATGGATTTTCATGCGAAAACTTGTCAAATAGTGCATGTTAAAAAGAATAAGTTTTTTCTCTCTCCCATCGATTCTAACAATGCCACCTATTTTGTGCTTAAAGGTTGTGTAAGGGGTTTTATAAAGGATGATAATAAAGATATTACCACTTGGTTTGCTTTTGAAGAAGAACTAATTGAAGCCATCCGTCACCCTGAGCAAAACTCAAACTATTCGATGGAATATCTTCAAGCGATTGAAGATTGTGACCTTGTACGAATCCCCTTTAGTACAGTCGACCTGCTTTATTTAAACTTTCCGGAAGCCAATATACTTGCCAGAAAAGTATTGGCTCAACTGTATCATAAAGCCTCTGAACGTTCTATCTTAGCCAGAATCCCAACTGCACTTGGCCGTTACCACAGACTTGAAAGTACTGATTTTAATTTAAACCGAATTCCTCAGCGTTTTTTAGCCAGCTATTTAGGGATGCGTTTAGAAACATTAAGTAGAATACGAAACAAAACGGCTCATGAACAAATACGTAAACTGGCATAATCCCGTTTGCTTTACCTACACCATTTACAAGCCTTCAATTGCATATGTTGGCGCGGTATTTTCAAATGCTTAGCGCTTGAAAATCTTTGTGTTTTTTTAAGCTCCGATGCAAAAAACTTAACACACTTAAAATATTAACATAAAGGATTTTACCTATATTTATGTTCTAAACATTCTTTCATCAACCTTTATAAAAACAATTATGGGAAAATTTGTAATAACAAAACGGAGTAATGGAGAATTTCAATTTAACTTAAACGCGGGCAATGGGCAAACCATTTTAACCAGCGAAGGTTATTCAACAAAAGCAGCATGTGAGAACGGTATTGAATCTGTCCGTAAAAACTCCGCAGACGACAGTAAATTTGAACGTAAAACCGCCTCTAACGGCAAATTTTACTTCAACTTAAAAGCTACCAACGGACAAATTATTGGAGCAAGTCAAATGTATGAAAGCGAAAGCAGTTGCGAAAACGGAATTTCCTCTGTTACCAGTAATGCGCCAGAAGCGAGTATTGATGACCAAAGCCACTGATACAAAAATCTTATTTCATTGAGAAGAGGCTGTCCCAAAATACCGAGACGGCCTCTTTTTTATTTTATTTCCAATTTGGTATCATTTGGACATGGTATGGTCTAAAATCAGTTTTAGCTGTTCAATTTTTCAAAAAGCATGAAAAAACAGTCTTTTTAAGCTGCTTTTTTCCTTATATTTTGTGCGATTGCCAATAATCCCCATTCTATTGCCACTTTTTCTTTTCCACGGAGCATAAAGCGGCGGAACCCTTGGTTCTGTTTAATATTTCCGAAAACTGGCTCAACATCATAACATCGTTGCTTTCGCTTCTCAATTCCTTTCTCGCTGTTTAGCAATTGATAAGCTGTTTGTTTATGGCTGAGTAGATTAGTGTTAATTTCTATTATTCGGTTTCCTTGCGATTTATGACAAACACCATTTAATGGGCAATTGCTGCAATTTCTTGCTTGATATCTTTTACTTGTTTGTTCGAAACCGGTACTGGTTTTTCGTTTTGCATCGCCAATGTAATGCATCTGTTGGCCCATTGGGCAGATATAACAATCTTGTTCCTGGTTGTAAAATAACTTGTCGGCTTGAAAGCTTTTCTTACTGGTATATCGTTCATTTTGCTCTTTGTCGAACATATTGTATTTAACATAAGCTTCAATTCCTTTCTGCTCCAATAGTTCGTAATTTTCTTCACTACCATATCCTGCATCTGCGGTAATGCTTTTTAAACTTTTGCCAAAGCTGGTCTCGTGTTGTTCGATGTGGGCTTTTAAAGTGGTGGTATCGGTTGGGTTTGGGTGAATGGTGTAGTTTACAATAAACTGGTTTGAGGTTGATATCTGTACATTATAACCCGCTTTTAACTGGCCATTACGCATATGATCCTCTTTCATACGCATAAATGTGGCATCCTCATCGGTTTTGCTGTAGCTATTGCGATTACCTAAAATAGCCTCTTTTACCTCATATTCAGCTATCTTTTTTGGATATTCTTTACTGATGTATTTCAGCTTGTTTTTAATCTTTTTATTTGCATCGGGATTATCAGCTAATACTTCATTAAGCTTATCTACCGTTGCTTGTACTTTCTCTTTATTTATTTCGGTAAAATCAGGTGGATCAGGAAGTTCATCTTCAGCTTTAGTTATACTTTGGGCATAAGTCCAAATATCGGCTAAAGCCAACTTCATCTTTTCTTTATTGGTTTGAATAGCCTTTTTCCATACAAAAGTATATTTATTGGCATTTGCCTCTATTTTGGTGCCATCGGTATAAACTTCTTCTATACTCAATAAGCCTTCTTCGGCTAATAACAAAACAACTTCTTCGAATATTTTGCGCAAGTGTTCTTTTAAACGAACCCCGCGAAAACGATTAATGGTATTGTGATCTGGATAACTCATTCCACTAAGCCACATAAAGTTAATATTCTCCCGACAAGCAGTTTCTAGTTTCCTGCTGCTATAAACGTTACTTACATACCCATAAACTAGAATCTTTAAGAGCATTTGAGGGTGATAACTCGAGCTGCCTTTGATTTGATAGGCATTTAGCAGGCTTTGGATATTGATTTTGTTTATCACATCGTTAACTATCCTAACTGGGTGCCCTGCAGTTATTAATTCGTCAAATGTAGGTGGAAAAGCCATCATCTGATCTTGGTAATAAGGCTTGAAAACAGGGGTTTTTGACGACATAAATTTCTAAATATTTATACTTAAATATCTGAAATTCAAATGATTAAACAAAATTATTAAACAAGAATTTATCAACTTTTTTTAAAACAAAAAGAGACTGCCTTTTTGAGACAGCCTCTTTCAACAATTTAACGTGGTTCTTCCATGAAACATACAAGAATACGCTCAGACATCGAGTAGGCCTATCCACTACCACGTTATCTACGTGATTTTCTTACGATATAATTTTACCCGTTAATGCGGGCTCCAGCACGCGGTGGAGATGTTGGCTATATTCTTCCATATCTTTCTGAATGTTTGCATTTTTCTCTACATCATGAAAATGAAAACTCTCCATTGGTTCTAAGGCGGCAAATGCATTCATCCGATGAAATCCAAAAAGAGGTCCATTGTCAACACTCGTCTGATTAAAGAATTCACCCGGAAGTGTAAATGCAGTTTTTGGCGCATTCCAACTGCTTGTAACCATATATTTTTTACCCGCTAACATGCCTCCCGTCCCGTAATTTATTTCGGGGTTTTCTGCGGTTCTGCCATCACTTTTATATATTCCTTTTCTATGACCAGCAGTAAAAACCTCGTCAATATATCTTTTAAATCCATTCGGTAACTGAAACCACCACATTGGGGTATGATAGATGATTAAATCAGCCCACACAAATTTGCTTACCTCTTCGTCTGACACATATCCATCTGCTATCCTTGTTAATTTAACTGTTACATTATCGAAACGCTTCAGAAAAGAAAGCGTATGCTCCGTTATTGTGTTATTGTATTTGCCACCAGAGTGCGCAAATTGTTGTCCTGCATTAATTACTAATACGTTTTTCATCACTTAAAATTTATTTTCAGGACAAATGTATGGAGGGATCATAGATAATTAAAATAATATAAATCATATCAAACTATTATTAAAATAATACAAATAATCCTCCCTTTAGCATTGTTTAAATTTAGCTCTGTAGGCACATTACATGCAAAAAAGGGGCAATATCGCTTAACAGATGACTAAAATAGATTAGAATATTGCCGAGAATAGTATTTAAGTCCGCTATTATAAGAATATTAAGTTATTATATTTACATCATAAATATGATATTATGGTCAATTTAGAATGGTACCGTACTTTTAAAGCGATTTACAAAACAGGTACGTTGACGGGAGCAGCCAGTACACTTTTTATCTCTCAGCCTGGGGTTAGCTTACATTTAAGTTCTTTGGAAGCTTATGTTGGTCATAAACTTTTTGATCGCACTGGAAGAAAAATGATCCCTACGGAACATGGAAAAGTCCTTTTTAATGCGCTTTTGGAACCCCTGAGCAAATTGGAGGAAATTGAAAAAAACTTTCAGCAGTCTACCGAAAAACATACCCCAACTATTAGTGTGGGTATGTGCTTTGAAACCTTTCAGATTACACTTGAAAAGTACGTATCCAAGCTTCCTTTCAACTTGATAATTAGCTTTGGAGAATATCCGGAAATGCTGGAACAACTTGACAAGGGCATTCTGGACCTCATCATTACACCAAAGAAAGGCGTTTCACAAAACATCGAACATGAGGCTTTTTCTTCAGAAAACATCGTGATGGTGGGCGGAAAGGATACCGATTTAGCATCCTTTAAACTGGTGCTAAAAAGTAAAAATCCTCAAACCATTGAGCAATGGCTCAAACAACAAAAATGGTATGGAACTGCAGGAGATATGGAGCATCTTTTTCAATTCTGGATTTTGAATTTTGGCAGAAAACCAGACTTCAGACCGAATTACATTGTACCCAACTTAAATTCGATTGTTCGCTGTCTTTCTGGAGGAACAGGCCTGGCCGTAATTCCTGATTTTCTCTGTCATGAAGAAATTAAAAAGGGCCAAGTAAAATTGATTTGGGAAGGTGAAAAGAAGCTTAAAAACACGCTCTATTTTGGTACTCGAAAAAAAACATCGCATCAAAAAGAAATAGACCATATCAAAACGCTTTTTAAGACGGTAATGGTATAAATTAGATTTCAAGCTACTGTTTATAACACATAAAGGATTTGATTAACAAATTAGCCTGTCCCGGTTAGCTTTTATTTCTCTTTGTTCATTCCGATTTGGTTTTATACTTTTTTAACTGATAGATAGAAAAAAGTCCCATTGCCAATTCTGCTAGTAGTCCAAGAATATATGCTAGAGTTGGCGGTCCATCTATTAATACACTTACTATTCGTCCAGTTGCAAGTGTCAACATAAACAATATATTCAAGTCGGTGGCTCTTTTCCAATATTCAGATTTCCAGATCCCTAAAATCCATACTCCTGATATTCCTAGATACAACATCATATTCGCTTTCAACATGTTTGCCATGTCAATTGTGCTAACTTGAATATCTAAAAGTTTTGCTAAAACTGCTGGCGAGCCATAAATTATTCCAATTGGAATTACAATTATCACAGAAAGTAGAAGATGCAGATTCTTAAGCATCGAGTTTGTTAGATCTTTCATTTTTTTCAATTTAGTTTTCGGTTACTATTTGTCTGCATGTAGGTAATGTGTAAGAAATATGAAGTGTCTGTCATTTTAGTTTATTTGTTTTTAAATTCATTGTTTTCCAATAGTAAGCAAAGCCTAAAGCTAACAAAACATGAAGTGTTAAATTTGGAATGATGCCTGATAGTTTTGTAATTACATGATTGAAATATGCCAACAATTCAATTACGAATAATCCAATTTGGATAATAATGTTTCCAAAAAGAAATACTTTTAAAGTTGCTGAAACCTCGTGACTTCGGAGTAAAAAAGCCATGATTCCAATGGCAATTAGTAATATTCCAACTTCCCTTGTCCAAGCCAATGTGGCAACCAAAGGTGCAACTCCCTTACTTTCCAATAAGATGTTCGGGAATACTAGTGCAAAAATTCCGACGGAAAATGCAATGATAGAAGCTATTGTCAAAAAAGTCTGTCTGCTCATTTTTGTAAAAATTAAACGACAAAGTTCAATATAAAACGCTATAATCTACTTGATCTGGATTAAGAAATAAAACTATTTTCTTGGTGTTTATCAAGGCTATAAAAGTGTTAGTTTTTTCTAATTCTGCTTAAATGTTCGGGGGTAATATTTAGTTAGGATGCTATTATTTTTAATGGAACTCTTTGTATTAAATTTGGTTCCCAAATCGGTCACACGCAAACTTCTAAAGAATAATTATCCATTTCTTTCAATCTTTACACCACTAAAAGGAATATTTTTCTTTAATAAACTTATTAACAGAATAATTATCTGTATTTACATTATAATAAACTTAATTCATCTTTTATATTGATTTTTGCTAGACAAAATAACTGAAACAACTTAAGAAAGCAGTCATTTGATAAGGTCTAAAAACAAACGAAAATAGCTATATGGAAGACACTCAAAATACGGTTAAGACTGATATTACCTTCACACTACAGCGTATTTTTTTCGACGAGAACTACGTACCGTCCAACAGTACACGTACAACCACCAACTTTGCCAACTTGGCAAGAGGAACAAGTCGTCAGGAAAATTTGCGCAATACCATTAACATGATCAACAATCGCTTTAATACCTTGGCTAACTGGGACAATCCCAATAACGATCGGTATTCGGTAGAGCTGGAAATTGTTTCCGTTGCTATTGCGATCGAAAGTAGCGGTGCAACCTTTCCATCGATCGAGGTTTTAAAAACACATATTATCGATCATCAAACGGGCAAACGCATAGAGGGCATTGTTGGGAACAACTTCTCTTCTTACGTACGTGATTATGATTTTAGCGTATTGCTTTTAGAACATAACAAAGGTAAAGATCATTTTAGCATTCCTGATCATTTTGGTGACCTGCACGGCAACATATTCAAGCATTTTGTGCATTCTGAAAGTTACAAAAACCACTTTACTAAGGCACCAGTTATCTGTTTGAGCGTATCAGATAATAAAACGTACAACCGTACCGGAAACAATCACCCGGTATTAGGTTTTGAATATGAGCCTAACAGTCCTTCTTTAACAGAACAATATTTCAAAAAAATGGGCCTACAGGTACGTTATTTTATGCCGGTTGGTTGCGCTGCACCTTTAACATTTTTTCACTTTGGCGATCTACTGGCAGATTATACAAACCTGGAGTTGATCAGTACCATCAGTACGATGGAAACGTTCCAGAAAATCTATAGACCTGAAATCTACAATGCCAATTCTCCCGCCGGACTGTGCTTTAAACCCAGTTTGAAAAATCAGGATCATTCCTTGACAAAAATCGTATACAACCGGGAAGAGCGCAGCCAGTTGGCCATTGAGCAGGGTAAATTTGCAGAAGAGCATTTTATTAAGCCCCACAAGAATTTCTTGGAACAATGGTCTGCCAATTTTGCCCTTTCAGGATACACACGTTAAAATTATTTTATAATGAAGAAACTATTAGTACCAACCTCAATTGTGGGAAGTTTACCCAAACCTTCTTGGCTTGCACCACCCGAAAAACTATGGTCGCCCTGGATATTAGATGGCGATCAGTTACCTGAGGGAAAACACGATGCTTTGCGCATTGCTTTGCAGGAACAGGAATTGGCAGGTGTAGATATTATCAGTGATGGCGAGCAAACACGCCAACATTTTGTAACCACTTTTATCGAGCATCTAAGTGGCGTAGATTTTGAAAATCGTAAAACCGTAAAAATCCGAGATCGTTATGATGCGAGTGTCCCTACGGTTGTGGGCGAGGTTGCCCGACAAAAAGCAGTTTTTGTGGATGATGCCAAATTTTTACGTAAACAAACCAATAAGCCTATCAAGTGGGCATTACCAGGACCGTTAACCATGGTTGATACCTTGTATGATGACCACTATAAAAGTAGGGAAAAATTAGCATGGGAATTTGCGATAGCACTCAACCAAGAAGCAAAGGAACTGCAAGATGCCGGGGTAGATATCATCCAGTTTGATGAACCTGCATTTAATGTATTCTTTGATGAAGTGAACGATTGGGGAATGGCAGCACTGGAAAGAGCCATTGAAGGTTTAAACTGTGAAACGGCGGTTCATATCTGTTACGGCTATGGAATAAAAGCGAATAACGATTGGAAAAAGACCTTGGGTTCACAGTGGCGCCAATACGAAGAGATTTTCCCTAAAATTAAAAATTCTAAGATTGATATCGTGTCGTTGGAATGCCACAACTCAAATGTACCTTTAGATTTAATTGAGCTTGTTCGTGGCAAAAAAGTAATGGTGGGCGCTATTGATGTGGCCACAAACACCATCGAAAGCCCTGAAGAAGTAGCCAATACACTACGTAAAACGCTTGAGTTTGTTGCTATCGAAAATCTTTACCCAAGTACAAACTGTGGTATGGCTCCTTTGTCTCGAAGTGTAGCAAGAGGCAAGTTAAGTGCTTTAAGTGCTGGGGCAGAAATTATACGCAAAGAATTTGCAGTTTAATTCCAATGAATTAATCGGGAAATGATTGCCTCGTTAGTCCGCAGCGTTTAATTGATATACGCTACGGACTAACAAATAAATCTAGAGACTCCGCTTCAGGTTGCTCCTGCTAACACATTTAGTCAAATAAACTTCTAGCGAGTTTCGAGAACTCCTTCAACGGATTGAGGAATATTTACCGAAAAGATTAAAGGGCCAATTCTTCGATAAAAAATTATATGTCCTTTCGTTTAGCCATGCGCTGAGCGATGATGCTGGCAGCGATCAATTGCAAGGCATGGTACAGCATGAGCGGCAACAATACGATGCCCATAATGGTACTATGCTGAAAAAGCACCTTTGACATCACCGTGCCATGCACCAATGACTTTTTCGATCCACAAAACAATACCGTAATACGATCTTCTTCTGAAAAGCCAAAAAAGCCACTAAGCAAGCCCACACAAAAAAATACGGCAAAAAACAGGGCCATCATGCCTATGGCGAGTCCGGCAAGTTCCAGCGTGCTGAAGCCCTCAAAAAGATGTTCGGAGAACGACTTGCAAAAGGATGTGTAAATGATGGTCAGGATAATTGCCTGATCAAAATATTTGAGCTGTTTCTTATATTTTTCGGCAATGGCTCCAAAACGGGAATTGAGGCTGATGCCAATAATTACAGGCAACAGCACTTGAAGGGTTAGCTTTATTACGATATCCGTGACATCAAAATCGCCTGTTGCAGATGCGATGAACAGTCCAACCCAAAGCGGTGTTACGACTACTCCAATCAAACTGGAAATACTTGCATTGAAAATGGCCGCAGGAATATTGCCTTTGGCGATGGAAACCATAACTACTGAAGAAGAAACCGTGGATGGTAAAGCTGCTAGAAAAAACATACCCAACCAAAGCAACTCGAAGCCGTTGTTGACTAACAAGGGGCGAAATGCCAAAACGATAAGCGGAAAAAGCAAAAAGGTAGTCAACTGTACCACAATGTGCATTTTCCAATTAACAAGCCCGGCTTTTAGCTTCTCAACACTCAACCGTACGCCATAAAACAAGAATATAAACGACACGCCAACATTGGCAATCTGCTCTAGCGAAACCGGTTCTTTTATCATGCCTGGCTGTGGCACAAAATAGGCCAACAGAATCATGGTGCCAATCATTAGCAGGAAACCGTCGAAACCTGCTCTATTTAATAATGCTAATAACTTCTTCAATGTGTTTTTCTGTTTTTTTGTTGAGTAAAAATTAAAAAAATATCCCGCAAATGCGGTAGGATTTTGAACTCCTCTATCCCGGTAGAATTTTATCCGTTCCAAAGCGGGTAATCACTATACCCTTGTTTCCCTCCCCCATACAGGCTTGCCCTATCTGGCTCACTAAGCTCCGCATTTATTTCAAACCGTTCAGCCAGGTCAGGATTTGCGATGTATAGCTTGCCAAAAGAAATAAGCGTTGCAATGCCCTTTTCAAGTTCTGCTTCGGCAGCAGCCTTGTCATAGCCTGCATTCGCGATAACCGTCTGACGAATCTTCCTGCCAAAGAATTCAATCTCATTTTCAACGACATCATGTCCAGAAGAAGGGGAATAAGTGCTGCTTCTCATGAGTTCAACATAGGCAAAATCCAACTTGTTCAGTTCTTCGATCAGATGGGTATAGGTTTCAACAGGGTCATCCAATAACATATCGCCATAGGTATGGAAAGGGGCTATTTTAATGCCCACCTTTTCACTTCCCACCGCAGTTATCAGTTCCTGCATTACCTCCAGTATAAAACGAGCCTTGTTGTGGATGCTGCCCCCGTACGCATCCGTCCTTTGGTTGGCACTTTCAGCTAAAAACTGGTTAGGAAGGTAGCCATTACTAGCATGTAGCTGAACCCCGTCAAACCCCGCCGCTAGGGCATTTTTTGCAGCTTGACCATAATCCTGTATTACCTGCTTGATTTCCGAGATTGTCATTTCTTGAGGTATTTCGTAATCTTTCATGCCTTGGGAGGTAAAATGTCGCATTCCCCGGATAGCCAAAGCTGATGGTGCAAAAGGGAGCTTGCCATTCCTATCTACCGAATGCCCCAGACGGCCGGTGTGCCAGAGCTGGGCAACAATAACACCCCCTTTATCGTGTACCGCCGTTGTAACCTTTCTCCATGCTTCTATTTGTTGAGGTGTGAAAATGCCCGGGGTGAGCGGACTGCCGGTAGCATCTTCACTAATTCGGATGGCTTCTGTAAACAACAAACCCGCACTCGTCCTTTGGGCATAGTATTCTATTGTGATATCGCCCACTAAACCATTGATGACTGCCCGGCCCCGGGTCATCGCTGCCATGGCCATTCTATTTTTCAAGCTGACATTGCCTAGTTGCGATTTTTCTAAAAGCTTCATATCGCTATTTTTTAAAGTATTTTTGTTACGCAGAATTTGCAGACAAACCTCCTGTACAAACGCAATTGTTGTAGTTCGATTTGTTATGGACGTCCTCCTTTTATAGCACTTGAAAATAGCATCTTAAATAGCAGGAAACACGCTCCACAAACGTTAATCTGCCACAAAGTTATAATAGCGGATTATTAAACTTTAAAAAACATCATATTAAGATAATTTCTCTTAATTAAACTAAAAACACGGCGCATTATTCTTTTATTATTGTAGTTTTGGAACTGATAAAAGAAAAATATTCTATGGGAAATTTAGACGAAACAGATAAGCTGTTGCTGAAGTTGCTGGCACAGAATTCAAAATATACCACAAAGGAGCTAGCCAATTTGGTAAACCTCTCTCCGTCCCCGGTTTTTGAACGGGTGAGGCGTTTGGAAAACAGTGGTTACATCAAGAAATATATTGCTGTACTGGATCCTGAAAAGTTCGACCATGGTTTTATTGTTTTCTGCAACATTAAACTCAAACAGCATGATAAGCAAATCGGCCACCATTTTGTATCCGACATCATGAAAATCGATGAGGTAGTAGAATGCTATAACATATCAGGAGATTATGATTTTATCCTCAAGGTATATGCCAAGGACATGAAACATTACCAGGATTTTGTTTTCAATAAGCTCGGATCCGTGGATAGTATAGGCAGTACCCACAGCACCTTTGTGATGGCCGAGATTAAGAATACCCATAACATCAGCATTTAATAGTAGAGGCTATAAAGTCCGAAAAGTCGGAGGTCGCAAAGTTGGGGTGTGCTTCTTTCCAACGATCTTTGTTGTCAATAATTGGATAAAGTTCAAGTATTGAGGTCGGAATGTCTTTTACATAGTGGTCAAAGCGAGATAAAATAAATCCTGCCCAACCTGGTCTAATGTCGTTAGGTATGTTCTCAAAAATCTCTCGTCCGATTTTGATATTAGTTTTAATGTCTTATTGTTCTGTCGTTCTAAAGTGGCATACAACGGTTTGGGTATTGCCGAAGGCGGGGATTTTTAGCACAAATATTGATTCGGAGCACTGAACCGCCACTTTCGCCAAACCGCTGTTATCGGTTCGCCCTTTATTCGTTCGGTTTGTTTATTTCGTTATGTCCAAAACTTGGTTGACTTTGTACAAGTTTGGCAAGTTTTCTTGTAAGCTCCCCTGTTTTTCAGACCATTCAAAAGTATAATTTTGTTCTCAAATTGCCCACAGCACTAAAGTAAATAAATAGCTTCAAATTTTCATTTTAGCACTTCCCCCGAGGCTTAACTTAAACCTGCTGTTAGGTTGCGTTAGTTTAAACTTTTATATTTTCTATATCTGTAAATTCTAGATATCAACCATAAGGTAAATAAAACTGCAATTACTATTGTTACGTTTCTCGATGATTTTATATGACTATTGTAGTCGTTTATGCCGATAATTTTTTGATTGCCAACATACATTTGTGTTATTGAATTATCTTTTTTCTCGAAGTAAATCTTAGCTATTTTACCCGTTTTGATTAACGAGATATTGCTTGTGTCACTCAAATGATTTTTGTTCAGAAAAAGATTGGTCTGGTCAATTTTAATGTTGAAGAGATTATCTGTTGTTTGATTACTCGTTTTTCTTTTTTGTTCAACAACTTGAACAATTTTTCCACTAATGAATTCGTAGTTTTCAGCTGTGCGATTTGATAGCCAATTAAGATAAAGCGAGATACCAATAAACAAAATACAAATGATTGGCATTAAAGTAAACGTTAGAATTTTCGTGCGTTTAGGAAAATTGTCGTAGTAATACTTAGTTCGGAAGGTCTTATACCAATTCTTCATTATTTGCAATGTCGTTTACTAATGCGACCTAACGGTTGGCAGGTTTGCGATGAGCGGGCTTTTTACCACTAATGTTGGTGCGGTGCACAAAACTTTCGGCTACCACTAAACTGTCTGCGGAGTACGAAACCCCGCCTATTGCAAATGTGCTGTTAGCGGTTCGTTATTCTTTCGTATCAAATGTTGTCTGGATATTTTGCATAAAGTTTTGGGAACATATTTTTTAAGTCATCGCCTTCTTCTGCCCATTCATTTCCTGTTGTGTCGTGGTTTTCTTGAAATGGATATGGCATTTCTTGTCCTGTTAGTTCTTCAAAAACTGTCGAAGGAACATAACCTAAACCTTCCCATTCAACGTCTTCAATTTTGTCCGTATCAATTTCAACAAGGCTTTCAGGATTTTGAATTGTCTTGTAATAAAAGTCTTTTCCTTGTCCTATTACCCATTCTCGGAAATCGTTAAAACTGTCGTCACCACAACCTCCGTGAATAATATAAATCGCTCCCCAAAGTTCCCAAGTGTTTGCTTGTCCTCTGAAAAATCTAAATCTGTTACCAAATAAAATAATGTCGTCAGGTGTTAATTTGTAAAGTTCGTTTGCTAACACTTCTTGTTGTTGTTCATAATCTCCTTTGGATTTGTCGTTAGTCGTCTTAATGATTTTCCAAAACACTTCTTCGTCCATTAACTTGTCTGAAGTCGTGTAGTTTGTGATTTTAGGTAGCTCTGGTTTTTTTGTTCCTCCGAACAGTTTGTCAAATAGTCCCATTTTGTAAATTTTGATTTTGTTTGCTAATCGGTTTGTCTGTCTGTTTTGCGTGTCGTCCTACAATGACCGCTAACGATTAGGTATATATTTAGTTGCGTGAATTATGCCTGTACTTTGTAAATAAGTCTTTACTTTTGGAGTTATCCTAAACTTTTTTCAAAATACCGTATGGAGCAATTGAATATATACCATGTTGGGCGTAGGTTTTCTTGTCATCTCCATTTATTTACGTGTTCCACTTTGTCATTAAATTGTGCTGCTAATGATTTTACTCTTGACTTCAAAAGTAATTTTCTGCCCTCAAATGTTCTTGTAAAAATTAATTCGCAAGAACCGACAAGTCTTTCCCATTGGTTTTTGAAATATTCCGCTAAGTTTTTGTTTCGTCCGAGTATTTCAGGAACAGAATGATAGTCTTTTTGCTTTACGAATAGCATAAACTTATTCTTTCTAATAATCACATATCTCGGATTGTCAATCGGAGCAATTACTTCTTGAAGTGCGTTTATAAAAGATGATTTGTCGAAAGTCGTTCCACCTTCTAAATGACAGAAAACTGCACCCCAATTGTCAACGTAAGTTTCCACCTTTAATTTAGAGTAGTCGGATTTTATTGCCCCTGCTTTAATTAAAGAGTTTAAGAGTGCGTCTCCAATTTGTTGAATGTCTTTTGAAATGTCGCGGTATTTGAAATATAGTCTTAAAGTTTTAAATGTTAGTCTTCCAAAAATAGCCATTCCTATTGCTCCAAAAATTGCAAGGAAAACATATAAGTCTTGAGTGGTTTTTATATTTCTTGCTGCTCTTCCAAGACCTTGTAAACTTTCTAAACCAAAACCAACTAAACCCGAACCTAAAGTCGCTAAAAGGTTGCGAATTGTTTTATTTAAATACATAGACTTAATCGCTTTGTATTCCTTTTCTTCGGGAAATGGGATTTTGATTTCTTCAACAAGTGTAACCCCTGTTTCAAGTGCTATTTTCCATCTTCGTTTTAGACTTTCTCTGTCGCCTGCGAAGGAGAACATTTCAACATTCTTTTTTTCCGCTTCTTCTTTATGATGGATGTTTTCTGATAGATTTAAACGCCCAATTCCATTTTCAATTCCAGGTTCTTCTTTGAATGAAACTCCTACAAAACTTCTGAAACGTCTTTTTAGTAAATCAAAATCGTCTCCGCCTGTGGGTGAAGTTGGGTCAATACAGACCAAATGCCAAATATTTCCTGTCTTGTCGCCATTTCCGTTTTGTGTTCTAATAGCTCTACCACGCATTTGATTGGAAAGCACAAACGAACCTACAAAACTTGCTAAGATTAAGGAATTGATTGCAGGTGCGTCCCAACCTTCTCCAAGTAAGGATTTGGTTCCTATTAAAATTTCTATTTCTCCACGCTGAAAAATTTGTGTTACAATGTGAACTATGTCGTGTTTAAGTTGCTCAGTTTGGCTGATTAAAACGTAATTATTGTCAAAAGGAACAGGAATTGAATTGATTTGAGAAATACCATATTTCGCTGCTTTTACTACAAATGCTGCATAAGCATTTGTAGGAAGAATAATCATTGAACCTGTAAGAACTGCAATTCTTTTATTGTCCTTGTTTTCTCGTCGTAATTTTTCAAAAATTGGAATGACACCAATTTTGTTCAGTTTGAGATTATTTTCAGGTGCATTGATGTAAAATTCTTTTCGTATAAAGTCGGAAAGAATTACCAGTCTTAAGTCTTTGCCTAATTGTTTGTATTCAAAATCAACAATCTCTTTGATGCCGTTTAGTTTGCTGATACTTGAAGTTAAAAACCCTGTTACTCGTTTATTGTGCGAAAAGTTAATTTGTCGTCTTTCAATTGCTCCGTATCTTCGTAGTCTATTTTCAAGTGTTTTTTGATGTTCTTCAAATGCTTTAAATTTTTCCTTTTCTTTGTAGAGATAAAAATCTAAAAGTGTTTCAACCCATCCGTAATTGAGTTTGGGGATTTCAAACTTCTTATCTCCAATAACTTCAAGATGAGTTTCGGGAATTACTTTATCGTTAGCTTTTAGAAATATTAAACAAGCCGAATAAAAAGAAAGATTGTTATAAATCCAATCCAATTGTTCTGTTGGGTTTAGCCAAATGGGATGTTGTTCGATTGCCTGAATGATGGTTTCATCACTTTTTATTTCTTGAAAAAGCTTTTCAATGTTCTGTCTGAAATCAACAATGCTTTGGTTCTCTTTCTCAGTTGGGAGTGTGAAATAAACATAGTCTTGATGTGGGCATAAATCGCCTTCAATTACCAATTCAGGAACGGAAATTTCTGTATCAACAGGTCCGTTTAGGTCAATGTATCGTTCCCATTCTGTAGCTGTAACGTCATAGGGTGGAGTAGCTGTCAAGCCAATAATAATTGGATCTAATTTTTCTTTAACTTTTGTCAGCGTTTGCCACCATTCATTTTTTAAATGGTGTGCTTCGTCCACCACAATTGTCTTGATGTTTTGGTTTTTTAGTCCGCTTACAATGTTGTCAAGATTTGGATTTGTTGATTTACCTTTTTCGTTTATTTCTTCGGTTTCTTCTTCTTCTTTGTCAATTTCTTCTTCTTCAACTCTCCAATTGTTACAAGCTGCGTGAAGCCCTTGGTAAGTTACAACGGTCATAAATTTCGGGTTTCGAATGTCTCTCGAAATCCAATCAGGCGTTAAATTGGTCTGAAGAAACAGTTCACAAAATCGCTGTATCCATTGGTTGCGAATTGCTATTGTAGGGGCAAGAATTAAAGTCGGTTTGTTAAGTCGAATAGCAACTTCAAGTCCTAAAACTGTCTTACCCGAACCTGGGGGAGCAATTACGTGTAAATGTCGGTCAGTTAAATGGTCTTGTAAATCGTCAAGCACCCGTTGTTGGTATTTTCTCCAACCGTATTTGAATTTTATGTCTTTAGGATATTCTATCAATGTATCGGTGTCTTTTTAAACTTACGCCCAACGGTTAGGGTATTGCCGAAGGCGGGATTTTTAGCACTAAATTTCAATCGAAGAACGAATGCTGAACCTTGCACAAATGCCCAATCGAAGCCG
Organism: Pedobacter paludisoli; assembly: GCF_052344095.1. Lineage (GTDB taxonomy): Bacteria > Bacteroidota > Bacteroidia > Sphingobacteriales > Sphingobacteriaceae > Pedobacter. The sequence goes on from NZ_CP179926.1 coordinate 2,354,357, forward strand.
TTCAGCCCCGCTTTTGGCAATACCTTGTTGTGCGTTCGCTTTTTTGTCCGCCGACAAAAAAACGAACGCTAAATTAATTCAGTTTTTTGTCCTACGAAAAATGGCTGATTTTTTAATTGATGTTCATATTGGTCTTTGCCTATAAAAGGCCATAAGTCATAATCGCCTGTGTTTTTAAATTCGTCAAACTGTTGTTGTCGTTCCGTCATTTTGTGTCTGTAATGTTGCCCCAAAGTCAGCACGCTTAACAGCAAGTCCTTAAATGAAAATCGAATAAGTGGATTTGTCGGGTCAAGATATGGCCATTCGTATTCAAAGTCAGAATGTAGAAATAAAATGTATCTGGCTATGTCTTTTAGTGCTTCGTCTGTAAGTCTGTCATTACCTGTTAATTTATGTTCTTTCAAGTCACTATACAAACACCAACTTAGTTCAAGCATTGGTCTAATAATTGGGTCGTCAAACTTTGCTTCTTTTGAACGATAATATTGCTCGGGAAGCCAACCGAAAGTCACATCATCTGTAATGTAATCTTCAAACTCGTCATTGCTGATAAGTCCGACTGCTAAATGTCGTAAGTGGAATGCAAGTTTTTTTCTTCGTTCTCTGTCAACCATAGTTCAATGTTTGTAGGGTGTTCATTAAAGTGACGCACAACGTTTTGCGGCTTGGCGAAGAAGCGGATTTCGAAGCACTAAACTGTCAGCCAGCACTAAATTTGATAAGAAACACAAAGCTTCATTTAAGCACTGAACCCGCTTTTTTGCCAAACGCCTGTTATAGCCAGTATTATTTTTCTTTATACTCATTTATTATTTTGTTCTCTAAAATAAAGTCAGAATACACTAAATTCCAAAGAACGTTTTTAGGAATTGGGTCGTTCGCCTTTCTCATATCGCTTGTGCCAAGTTGGAAAATAACATCGTTCGTTTCCCAAGTTTTTAAGTCCCAATAAGTAATCCAAGATTGAAAAGGATGCGTTTGTTCGTATGACTTTTCTTTTCCATTAGTTCCAAATCTTTCAGTAAGCATTTTTGATAGTTTTTCTTTTTCGGCTTCTTTCAAATATGAAACTGTAATATTCATAATGATGTTATTCAATAAAGTAAGAACAATGCTTGAGTCGCTTTTTAACTGCCAAATTGCAACTGGAAGTCCTTTATATTTTTCAGGCAGTTTGTCAACGTTGTTCATTGTCCACCCGTCTAAATGGTTAGGAAAATAGAGGTCGCCTTGTTTTTTATAAAAAGTTGTGTCAACCATATCGCCAATTTTATATCCCCGAATTTCTAATTTTCCGGGATAGCTCTTCGTTTGTGCACAAGCGATTAGTACGGTTGAGAGAATTATTAAAAATGTCGTAATTTTTTTCATCAAGGTCGATTTTTAATATTGGCTATAACGTTTTGCAGGTTTAAGTTGAGCCTAATTTACTTGAACCAACTGTCCACAGCACTAATTTAAATAAATATCTACAAATTTTTGTGTTCGCACTTCGCCCGAGGCTTAACTTAAACCTGTTGTTATAGGGCGTTTTTTATGGTTTTTTATAATAACCAAAGTAGTTGTCATTTAGGTGTGTTTTCTCTTCTTCATTTTTTGGTCCAGTACTTGAAATGAAAATCCTGTAGGCTCTGTAAGTCCCTAAAACCATAAATTTTTTAAGTTTAATTTTATCGCTAATTAATGAACACATTTCTTTCGCGGTTAAACTGTCTGTGTCATTTTTTTCCACGTTTAGTAAAACCGTTCCGTCAAAATTATGGGTTCCGTCTTCGTTTGTGTCTATATATTGCTTATTTAGGAAACAGTATTTAATTTTTCTGCCATTTAAACTTATGTGTTTCCAATGTCTATTTACTTGCTTTGAGTTTAAAGCAAAGGTTTCGTCATCCCAGTTCCTTTGTCCGAAACATTCGTCGTTACCGATTGCAAGAAAAAATAATAAAAATATATAGAAAGAGGTTTTAAATGGCTTCATATGAAAATTGTAAGCTTTGATGAATTTTGGTTTTAATGTCGGTCGGCAAAATGCCCTATAACTCTCAAATATACGCAACTCCAAAACCAAAAAACCTCCAATAAATCCATTACGGCAGCTTTTTAATTGCGTAAAATGAGTATAGTTTAATACTTAATAAACTTTTATAAACGCTTACACTCGGATAGTCTGTTTCAAAATTAAGAGAAGTTCGAGCGTAAACATTTAGTTTTCCTAAGGTATAAATTTAATTTCTAAACCTAATATGGAAAACTGTGAATAGGCACAATTAAGTCCGATCGCCTCCTGCGAACAGAGAAAATGTAAGAGAATTAGTAGCTGCAAAAGCTGCGAGGTTCGATCTATGTTTCAACATAAGTGTTGGCACAGCATTTTGGATTGTGCTGCTGAGTAGAAAAAGGTACTTCTGAAGTATTTAAAATGAAATCATTTGGTCAAAAAGGTACTTCTGAGGTATTTAAAATGAAATCGTTTGGTCAAAAAGGTACTTCTGAAGTATTTAAAATGAAATCATTTGGTCAAAAAGGTACTTCTGAGGTATTTGAAATGAAATCGTTTGGTCAAAAAGGTACTTCCGAGGTATTTAAAATGAAATCGTTTGGTCAAAAAGGTACTTCTGAGGTATTTAAAATGAAATCGTTTGGTCAAAAAGGTACTTCTGAAGTATTTAAAATGAAATCATTTGGTCAAAAAGGTACTTCTGAGGTATTTGAAATGAAATCGTTTGGTCAAAAAGGTACTTCCGAGGTATTTAAAATGAAATCGTTTGGTCAAAAAGGTATATAGAGTCCGAAAAATCGGATATCCGAAAGTCCGATGTGAAGAATCATTAAAACGAATATTGTTTATAAACCTAGAAGAATTTGTTTATAAGAGATATTTTTCCGAATAATCGGAACACGTTGTGGCGCAGTGTGACAGGAAAATTTTTGAGACACCTGCTATGCAAACAGACGTTCAAAATTGCAGGTATTAACCGAAGTACGCCAGTCGGTCCCGAATGCTCCTATCGTGTGGACAGATCTCTATGTGTGTCCCATCCTTCTTTTGCAGCCCTAAAGTATTTTAATCCAATCCAGATCGTAGTTATCCCTGGCGTTCTTTTGCTTTCATATCCTTTCCAACCTCCCATTCTAGCCAATCCCCATACATATCTTTTCAGATCTTTATCCTTATAAGGATTCTTCTGCTTCTGGGTTTTTCCTTCAAGTCTGATTATTTGTTCTTCCATAAATAGCTGTTCCTCATCATTGAAACATGTGTGTGCATCAATCGAGAGTTCTGGTTCAGCGTATGCTAGGCGCATTAGGAATAACTTTATCACCACTTCCATGATCATAAGGGTTTGTTTTCTGATAGATGAGGCATATTCTAATTCACTGGCTTCAATATTGTATCCTTCCTTTTTAAGTATCCGAAACACTTCTTCTATTGTCCAGCGCCAGCTATACCATTCTATGCATAACTTAGCCATAGAAGGCGTGGTTACTGCTATGGTGGTTAATAGCCTCCAACATATTTTATCTGCCCCACTATAGCCAACTTCTTTTGCTTCTATGAGATAAAGCTTAGTACTCGCTGGAAGCTCTTTACTTGTAGTGCCTGTTTTGCATACTTCTATTTCTTTATATCTGATTTCTATTTTAGCCTTTCTCTTTGGCCTTTTCTCTTTCGCTTCTACTACTATTTCATAAATATCCTGCACTTCTTGATTGGAAAGGCAGTCAAATAGTTTGCTTTTGTCTTTTAGTCTTCTGTTGCTTTTTGCACGTATTAAAAGGTCTGTTTTCTCATCGGGTATAACGGCAAATTGCTCGTATATATCTCCTTCTCGATCTTGTATAATCACCATTCCTTCAACACAAGAGGATAATGCTGTTTTTGTATTATTCGATGATTCTATCCATTTGTAAGATTCTTTTTCTGTAATGGGTAATTTACTGTATTCTCGCTCAAACTTTGAACGAAATTCCAGCGGTCTATTCCATAGTTTGATATCTGCATAACCATAAGGAGTTCCATTAACTGCATCCAGGACAAGACTCGGATGAAGCATAAAACCCAATCCGAAATCGCCCTTGGCATTGGTAGTGCCGATAAACGAATCTTTCTTTATTCTATTTTTATGGCTACTTAGGTTTATTTCTGTGGTATCTTGAATACAAACAACATATTTCCCGTGGCAAGCGGATTGGCAGTTAGAGGTTAAATTTGAAATGATGCTTTCTTCAGTTACACGATTATTCGATAAGAATCGATAAAAACCCTTTGCTTCTGCCTCGTCCTTGCTAAGCTGACGAATAGAGTGAACGCAATTTCTAAATAGGATATCTAAGTTCTTATTCCCTCGACGTATTAAACGTGAATCGGGCAAATTTGTAAAACCTCTTTTTTGCATATACAAAGAAACTAATTATATAGAAGATCTGTCCACACGATAGGAATGCTCGGGATGCACCCCCAGCAGCGGGAGAAAACAAAAACAGTTACAGCAACATTTGAGTGTGCAGCGCCAAGCATTGTTCTATTCAGTTTTGTGGGGATAATTAAATATGAGTTACAAAACCAATCTCCACAAAACCAGCGAGACTGTTTTTGTTTTTTAAAGAAAAATCAATTATCGCCTCATAGCCGGCGGGCTTAGATCTTTTTTCTTGACAAAAAAGAACGAAAAAGTCAAGGCTTGGATCTGTTGTTGAATAAAGCTAGCAGAAGCTCGATGGCGATAATTTGAGGCCTTGGCTTCGCTCTATTCCTTCTGCTCGGCTGCAAATTCTCTTGAACAGTAAGAATTTGAACGTTTCTGCAAAGCTTCTTACTGCTTTCTTCGTCCAATCCCGAAGGTCTCGGGATAAACATCCTAGGCCGCTCCTAGTATGGGGGCTAACCGAGCACCGTATCTAGAAAGTTTATAGGCATCAACAATAATCTTGTATTAGAGCTATTATTTGAGAAATATGCTAGTAAAACAAACGTTCAAAACTGCAGGTATTAACCGAAGGACGCCCGTCGATCCCGAATGCTCGGGATGCACCCCCAGCAGCGGGAGAAAACAAAAACAGTAGCAGCAACATTCGAGTTTGTACTACCGAGCATTGTTCTATTCAGTTTTGTGGGGATAATTAAATATTGGTTACAAAAAAATCTCCCACAAAACCAGCGAGATTGTTTTTGTTTTGAGCAAGGGCTTTGCGGGCAAAGCTGCCTAGCCGGATCGACAAAGGCTTTTGGTTACTTTTGGCCCACAAAAGTAAATGCCCTGCCGGCAAGAGGCAAGCTAGGGAAAGAAGGGGGGCTATACGAGTGATTTATTTTGGTTATCTCAATAAAACTTAAAGATTCATTATCATTTGTGCGCTTAGCAAAGCAATCTCTTAAAGAAAAATCAATTATCGCCTCATGGCCGGCGGGCCTAGTTACTTTTTTCTTGATAATAAAGTAACCAAACAATCAAGGCTTGGATCTGTTGTTGAATAAAGCTAGCAGAAGCTCGATGGCGATAATTTGAGGCCTTGGCTTCGCACAGTTCCTTCGCTCGGCTGCAAATTCTCTTGAACAGTAAGAATTTGAACGTTTCTGCAAAGCTTCTTACTGCTTTCTTCGTCCAATCCCGAAGGTCTCGGGATAAACATCCTAGGCCGGTCCTAGCATGGGGGCTAACCGAGCACCGTATCTAGAAAGTTTATAGGCATCAACAATAATCTTGTATTAGAGATATTATTTGAGAAATATGCTAGTAAAACAAACGTTCAAAATTGCAGGTATTAACCGAAGGACGCCCGTCGATCCCGAATGCTCGGGATGCACCCCCAGCAGCGGGAGAAAACAAAAACAGTTGCAAAAACATTCGAATGTGCACTACCGAGCATTGTTCAATTCAGTTTTGTGGGGATAATTAAATATGAGTTACAAAAAAATCTCCCACAAAACCAGCGAGATTGTTTTTGTTTTGAGCAAGGGCTTTGCGGGCAAAGCTGCCTAGCCGGATCGACAAAGGCTTTTGGTTACTTTTGGCCCACAAAAGTAAATGCCCTGCCGGCAAGAGGCAAGCAAGGAAAGAGCGCAAGGCAATCTAGCATTATTTACTGAAAATTTGGGGTATCAATATATTTAATCACGCGATTATGGGTAACCCGAATCTTAAGGTTCCAAGTATCGTCTTGTTTTTTCTGGTTCCCTCTAATTAGCCTCTTAAACGTTGGCATTTGGTAAACAATATTGATCGATTATATAATGATGCTTGTTTTATTTGAAACAAAAAAGCCGATCTAACTCAATAAATCGGCTTTTCTAAGTGGAGAATACCATCCCGAAAGCATTCGGGAGAACTGGTCACCTCTTCCCCGAAGAATTTCGGGGCAGGCAAGCGATTAATCTTTTGATATTAACCATTCAATATATTTTCTACTCTTCTTAGCTTTAATTTCCAATTCTCGCTTATGTGCTAATGCTCTACTAATAAATGATTCCGAGTAACAAACTTCCCAGTCTTCTGCCTTTGAGGTATATTTAGAAAACCCCGTGTTATGCTGTTCCAAGCGCTTTTCGAGATCCTCCGTATAACCGACATAATACCGATTCAGCTTTTTACTGTATAGAATATAAACGTTAAACATATAACAAAAAAAGGATGCTCTTTTTATAGAACACCCTTCTGTGAATCTTAAGATATCAATCGTTCTAGACACCCTCTGTGGAGAATACCGTCCCGAAAGCATTCGGGAGAACTGGTCACCTCTTCCCCGAAGAATTTCGGGGCAGGCAAGCGATTAATCTTTTGATATTAACCATTCAATATATTTTCTACTCTTCTTAGCTTTAATTTCCAATTCTCGCTTATGTGCTAATGCTCTACTAATAAATGATTCCGAGTAACAAACTTCCCAGTCTTCTGCCTTTGAGGTATATTTAGAAAACCCCGTGTTATGCTGTTCCAAGCGCTTTTCGAGATCCTCCGTATAACCCACATAATACCGATTCAGCTTTTTACTGTATAGAATATAAACGTTAAACATATAACAAAAAAAGGATGCTCTTTTTATAGAACACCCTTTTGTGAATCTTAAGATATCAATCGTTCTAGACACCCTCTGTGGAGAATACCGTCCCGAAAGCATTCGGGAGAACTGGTCACCTCTTCCCCGAAGAATTTCGGGGAAGGCAAGCGATTAATCTTTTGATATTAACCATTCAATATATTTTCTACTCTTCTTAGCTTTAATTTCCAATTCTCGCTTATGTGCTAATGCTCTACTAATAAATGATTCCGAGTAACAAACTTCCCAGTCTTCTGCCTTTGAGGTATATTTAGAAAACCCCGTGTTATGCTGTTCCAAGCGCTTTTCGAGATCCTCCGTATAACCCACATAATACCGATTCAGCTTTTTACTGTATAGAATATAAACGTTAAACATATAACAAAAAAAAGGATGCTCTTTTTATAGAACACCCTTTTGTGGAGAATACCAGATTCGAACTGGTCACCTCTTGCCTGCCAGGCAAGCGCTCTAGCCAAATGAGCTAATCCCCCGTATAATGCTGGCAAAAATAGCAATTAGTTTATCGAATGCAAATAAATCTGAAAAAATTACTCTACAACCTTTACCCGCAGCACAGCAAGCAAACTAAAAATGGATAAGACCGATGGCATCGGGTAATAAATGAAAAGAAAAAGTAGAAAGGTTGCAATCACGAGCATGAGCAAAAATAGGCTAGCTTTTAAAAAGGAATCCATGTAACACATGGCTATAAAAGCCAAAATGTATACCGGCAAAACAAGGATAATTACAAACATACCCCAATATAAAGCATTGGTATTAAGTCGATGTTACCACAAAGAGAAGATACTGTTTCCTTATATCAAATGTGGTAAAATGTCTTTCAATTGCGCTACTTCGTAAAATTTAGGATGTTCGATGGTATGATCGATATGTTCATGAATCCAGGTGGTATGAAAGGGAATATGTACGGCATAACCGCCCAAGGCTAACACGGGCAACACATCCGATTTCAGCGAATTTCCCAGCATCAAAAATTCTTCTGGTGGGCAATCCAAATGCTTCAACAGCTTTTTGTAATCTGCTTCCTGTTTATCGCTCATAATTTCGATATGATGAAAATAATGATCCAAGCCCGATTTTTTCAATTTTCGCTCCTGATCCAATAAATCGCCTTTGGTGGCCACGACCAAGCGATACTTACCCGATAAAGCTTTCAGCACGGCTTCTACCCCATCCAAAAGTTCGATAGGTTTGTTCAACATCTCTTGACCCAGTTCAATTACTTTCGAAAAAATAATGGGCTCTACCTTTCCTCCGGTAATACGCATCACGGCTTCCACCATGCTCAGCATAAAACCTTTAATTCCATACCCATAGAGTGGCAAATTATCAATCTGAGTTTTAAGCAATTCAGACACAATGCTATGATGCGGCAAAAAATCGCTTAACAAAGCGGCAAAATGTGCTTCGGTTTCTCTGAAATAAGGCTCATTTACCCAAAGGGTATCGTCGGCATCAAAAGCGATAACTGTGATTTTACTGTGCATATTCTAAAAGTTAAAAACGAAAAGCAGAGAGCAGAAAAATAAAAGCAGAAAGCCAAAAGCCATGACCAGAAAAAATATGAATCACTACTTTTGACTTTCGACTATTGACTATTGACTATTGACTAAATTAACGCCCCATCCAACCGCCATCAACGGTTAAAATGGTTCCGTGCACATAATCGCTCGCTGCTGAAGCTAAAAACACGGTAGGGCCTTTAAAATCTTCAGGTGTTCCCCAACGTGCAGCTGGAATACGGGCTAAAATAGAAGCACTTCTTTCTTGGTCTTCGCGCAAAGCGGATGTATTATCCGTTGCAATGTATCCCGGTGCAATGGCATTTACATTTACACCTTTGCTAGCCCATTCGTTGGCAAATGCTTTTGTTAAAGAAGCAATAGCGCCTTTACTGGCTGCATAACCCGGTACCGTGATACCGCCTTGGAACGATAACAATGACGCGGTGAAAATTACTTTTCCACTTCCTCTTGCAATCATATCGCGACCAATTTCGCGCGTTAAAATGAAAGGAGATGATTGGTTAACGGCAATTACCTCGTCCCAATACGCATCCGAATGCTCGGCAATTGGTTGACGCAAAATGGTTCCTGCATTGTTTACTAAAATATCGATTATCGGATGGTCGGCTTTTACTTGCTTCGCAAATGATAAAGTAGCTTCGCGTTTACCAAAATCGCATTGGTAGGCATAAAATTTACGACCTAAAGCCGTTACTTCTTTCTCGATAGAACTACCCGATAATTCCAAACTGGCAGAAACGCCCACAATATCGGCTCCTGCTTCGGCCAAGGCCAAGGCCATTGCTTTTCCAATACCGCGTTTACAACCGGTAACTACCGCTAATTTTCCTTTTAAATCGAACATGCTTGATTGTTTTTTAGGTTGATGAATTATTTTAAATCCGTAATAGCACAGTGATCCATATCGCCATAGTCTAAATTTTCACCTGCCATACCCCAAATAAAGGTATAATTGCTGGTTCCTGCTCCCGAGTGGATTGACCAATTTGGTGAAATTACCGCTTCGTTATTTTGCATCCAAATGTGACGGGTTTCTTGTGGTTGCCCCATAAAATGACATACACTTTGGTTTTCAGGCACTTCAAAATAGAAATAGGCTTCCATTCTTCTATCGTGCGTATGCGCCGGCATGGTGTTCCAAACGCTGCCTGATTTTAATTCAGTCATCCCCATTTGTAACTGACAAGTAGGCAATACGCTGTTTACCAACAACTTGTTGATAATACGGTGATTTGCTGTAGCAGGTGAACCCAACTCTACTACTTCGGCCTCTGCTTTGCTTACTTTTTTGGTTGGATAAGTATGGTGTGCAGGTGCTGAGTTCAGATATAATTTAGTTGGCTCATTTTTATCCACCGATTCAAAATACACTTCTTTTGTGCCTTTCCCTATGTATAAGGCCTCTTTGTAGTCTAATTCAAAAGTTTCACCATCAGCGGTTACCTTAGCTCTTCCACCCACATTGATAATACCCAACTCTCTGCGTTCTAAGAAAAAAGTTGCTTTTAAATCGTCTGGGTTTGGAAGTGCTATTTTCTGATCAACCGGCATTGCACCACCAACAATGTAACGATCAAAATGTGATAACGTTAAATTTACTTGATTGGCTTCGAAAAGGTTTTCGATTAAAAAATTTTGGCGCAGTGCTGCCGTATCCATCTGTTTTACTTCATTTGGACTTTGCGCATAGCGACTTTCGAAATGATTGTTCATTATATTATTTTTAAGGTAATCTAAAACAATTGAACCCAGACTTTAGTCTAGGTTCAAAGAATTAATACAAATATATTTTATACGAAACGAATAATCGAATTAATCTTCAATTCGATGATCGCGGTGAGTTGGTTGGCCGCACCAAGCTCTGATGCTGGTCCATGGGGTGTATGGATCGCTCCAAAATTTGTTATCGGCTGGCAAGCCTAAAGGCAAAAAGCCTAAGGTTGCCATATACAAACTTCCGGTTGAGGTATAGTAATCGGCTGCTTCTGGCTGATGACCGTTTAAGCCCAACACCAACCATCCTTTATCATCGTAATTTTGATTTCCTGTAAACATTCTATCAATTACGCTGGTTAAAGCACAACGAACTTGTGCAGGTGGCAAATGTGTGGGCAATTTTTCTAATAACGCAACTTCGGCTAGCGATTGAAACGTTGCCGTGCGGTAAGGACTTGAGCGACCAATAATTGGATAGGTTCCTTCTGGTGAAATTTGACGTTCTAAAAACTCTGCATAACGCACTTCATGCTTAATTGCTTTGTCGTATTCTTCTGGTTTTAATCTTTTTTTATCCACCAAAACCTTTACTAGGTTAACCATCATGGGATGAATTACATACGAATTATAATAATCCATACTAAAAACTTCGCCGTCCTTAAACCAACCATCTCCTACATACCATTCGTTTAATTTACGGATGCCGAAGTTAATTCTGGCTGGATCGCTTTGTTCGCCAATGCTTAATAAAAAGCCCTCTGTTTCGCCAGCAAATAAAAGCCAGTTATTATAGGCTCCAGAGCGTGTGCGCAACGCTTTAAACTCTTCAACAAAACGTTTTTTAGTAGTTGGATCCAATGGTTCCCACAACGCTTTTGGCGCTCTTAAAAAGCCTAAAGCTACGTATGCTGCATCTACAATCGGCTGACTTTCGGTTCGGTAATTCATATAATCCGGGTTTGAAGGATCTACTGAATTTGCCAAACCTTTTAACAACTCATCGCGTAAGTTTTTACGTAATTTACCTTCTTCGGTATTGTCATCTGGCAAGGCCAACCAAGGTGCAACGCCTGCCATCGTACGACCTAAGGCTTCTAAATAGGTAACCTTCTTTGCATTAAGCCCATAACCTGGAGCTTTTTCAAGGGGCATGTTGGCTACTAAGGTACTATTTGCCAAATTATGAATAACGGGATAAGCCATTTTATACAGTGCTTTTACCCATAATTCGCGGTCTTGAGCACCACTACGCGTGGTGGTTTTAACTGGTTTTTTCTTTTGGGCAAAACTTATATTGCAACTTAAAATTGCTACAAAAAGTACTGCCGAAATTGATCTTTTATTCATATCTAATTTGCGTTTTTGTTTGTGTTATTTTTATTTAAACCCCAGCTCCAATTTGGATTCTGTTGATACGATACCCCGCTTGAAGGAAATACTGCTTTTTCTTTGCTCTTGATGGTAACGATTTCGTTGGGCTTCATATCAAACATAAATACGGTTCCTTCTGGTTTTTCTGTTGTAATTATATCTGAAACTGATGCTACGTTCGAGGTTATTTTTGCATCGGCTATCTTTACCAAAACCCTGCAAAAACCACCTTTTAAACTTCTAATCTGAACTTCTTTGGTTGCACCATTTTCATAAATCGCGCTTACTTGGTAGGCACCTTCGGCAAGTAAATCTTTGAAGGCTATGTTTTTCCAATCGGCTGGAATAGCCGGAAAAACACGAATTTTATCGCCCCAACTTTGTAACAGCATGTCTTGAATAGATGCCGAACAGGCCAACGAAGATTCGATTACCGGACCCGATTCGCGGTACAACGTATTCGGTTGAATAAAACGATTCATCAAGGCATTAATTTGTTCCAAAGCCTTATCTCCATCATTCATAGAAGCGTACATTGCTGCGGAACCTGTAAACGAAAAACCGGCTAATCCACCTTTCATCGACATCCAATGATTTACCGATTTCGAAATTAAATCTCGATTTTTTTCTTGGTCCCAATTTACCAAATAGTAAGGATGTATCATCATTAAATGCGAATAATGCCTGTGCGAGGAGGTTAAGGCTACATCTTTTCCAATTAAATAACCGGTATCATCTGTCGGAAATGAAACCAAATTTTTCACTATTTCTTGATAACGAAGGGCATCCGGGTCATTCAATTTATGCGCCCGATTGATATCGATCAGTGTTGTTAAAGCCCATTTTAACGATGCAAGAGAATAATTCGCATCTTCGGCATCTTTATATTCAGGCGAAGAAGATTTCACAAAGTGATAAATTCCTTTTTCATCTTTCACCAACAAATGAACCATAAAATTGGCTGCTCTTTTTAGCAGGGGGTAAATTTTTGTTGCTAAACGGCTGCTATCTAATGAGTATGCATAATATTGATAGTAATTATGCATGGTCCATACCAAATTAGCCGATTCAAATTTCCCGCTTGCTATTTCTGTTTCCGAGATAGGGCGAATTAAATCGTAGGTGCTCGAACGACCAATCGTTGCGGCATCCGAACGCCATTTTTCAGGCGCATTGTTAATCAAATTCTGGGTATGGTTATCCAATGCTTTAAAAAGCGACTCGCCAATTTCCAAGTGATTGGAGGTATAAATAGGCGAATAAGCCAATTGTGCATTTAAATTCCACCAAATGGCTGGCCAAGGGGTATCGGCAGTCCAGGGTCCCATTAAATCCATCATCGGTTTATCTGGCCGAGTGGCCGAAGCCATCTTATACAACTGAATCCAATAGAAATTCTCAATGCGTTTGTCGGGAATAGTAACAAAACTCTTTTGATAGAATGTATTCCACCAATTTTGATGCTCCGTCAATCGTACTTCGGGCTTTTGCTCTTCAAAAGTTTTGATGTTATTTATCGCTTCTTCTGTTTCATCTTTCCCCGAAAATTTATCGTAGCCCACACTCGAAATTACAGTTAACACTCCTTTTTCGAAACTTGTTTTATACGCTGTGGTGTACCCTCCTTTGTTTAACATCGGTTGGTTACAAACGGTGTATTGCTGAATGTTCTTGGTTTCAGCCGCTGGATTTTCAAAGAAATCTTTCGGCTTATCGGTTACATGGCCTTGCAAAAACCGCGGACTTATACTTTTGCCCGGATTCCATTTCAATGCTTCTACTTTCTCGCCTCCGGTTTTACCTAGTTTAAAATACACTACGTTTTGATTGCTTGGCACATAGCAAAAAACGGTAATGCTTCCTTTGGTGGTGGTTACATTTCCTTTTAGTACGGCGTTATAGATGTCTAACTCCAGTTTAGAACCGGTAATTTTTCCTTCGGTTTGTAAAGAGAAAAAGCCAATAGGCAAACGGGGGGTGTTGTACAATCCCGAAGTGGTTGTTGAAAGGCCAACGCGTTGGTCCACTACATCGGTTCTACCAATGTCGAAACGAATGGTTTGATCATCCTTTTTGTACACATTGGCTCCCAGTAAACCATTTCCTAAAATGATTCCTGTGTAATAATTGGTTGAGAGGCTGTCCCATTTTAAACTTTGCTTCGCCATAAATGCCGACCAATTAATTTGCCCGGAACGGTCCTTTTTATTTTGCGCAAAAAGACCTGTATGCGTTAATAGCAACAGAAAAATCCCCAAGAAAACAGTGCTCTTTTTCATCTTACAAATACCATTTTTTATATCGAGCCAAAGCCTCTAAATAGTAGTAATCTGCGTAAATTAAAGGTACGTCGATTTCACTCTTTAACGGATATGCTCCCGTGCTATGCATCAATAAGAAACCACCATTTTCATTAGGTTTAGCTTTATACTCGGCGCTTGCTAACGAAGTAATCATGGTTGCTGCCGCTGAAATATAGTTTGCTTTTTCTGTTCCAGTGGTGTATTGTCCTAACTCCAATAAAGCAGATGCAATTAAAGCTCCGGCCGATGCATCGCGTTTTGCAAATGGAATACCTTGTGCATCAAAATCCCAAAAAGGAATTTTATCTGCCGGTAAATTTGGATGATTCAAAATGAATTTAGCAATTCCCTTTGCTTGGGTTAAATAGGTTTTATTTTTTGTAAAGCGATACATCATGGTGTAGCCATAAAGCGCCCAACCTTGTCCACGGGCCCATGCAGAACAATCTGCTGCGCCTTGCCAGGTAGCTTTACGAATAACTTTTCCGGTATTTACATCGTAATCAATTACGTGATACGAGCTAAAATCAGGGCGAAAATGATTCTTTAGCGTAGTGTTGGCATGCTTGATAGCGATATCCTTGTATTTTGCATCACCACCATTATCACTCACCCAGTTTAACATCTCTAGGTTCATCATGTTGTCGATAATAACTGGGCAGCTCCACATTTTGCTTTTTCCCCAAGATTGTATGGCCGGAATACCAGGACGAAAACGGGTAGATAACGACTCAGCAGAACGTATTAACAACTTTTTATACGTTTCGTTTTTGGTGATACGGTACGCATTTCCGAAACTGCAATTCATCATAAAACCTAAATCGTGGTTACCCGTAAAGGTTTCATTAGGTTTTAAAATCTCCAGTGCTTTTTCAGCATTTGCTTTGGTTTGCGCATCGTTTGTTTGTTCATAAATATACCACAAACTGCCTGCATAAAAACCGCTACACCACCACTGGATATCACGATTTTCCCATTTATTGTCTTTCGCTACATAACTTTGAGGAGTTTGACCCGGTGTGATATGTTGATCTAAAAATTTGTACTGTGCCACTGCAGATGTAAACTCATCTTCAATAAACTTCGCTGTAATAGGCTTGTTTTGAGCATTTAATGTTACTGATCCTGCTAATAGGCCAGCGGTAATAAGGATTAAGGATTTCATATTATTGGTTACTCTTTATTTTTATTGATACAGGTGATCCTGCCATTTCCCCAAGGGGTAAATCGCAAGTTATTCTTTTTAATGTAGTTTGTGAAGGAAACTTCAGGTCTATGGCAATTTGTTTGGTTACTTGACGCGGATCAGAAACATAAATGAGAGGAGTTTCTGCATGTAGTTTGTTAATATACATCATACAAGGAGCATCTACTTGAATAGTTAATTCTTTTGTTTTTAAGGCTCCCGCCTGGTAAAAAACCACCTGCAAGATGTCCAAACCTACATGCTGTACGGCTTGAATTTTTGCGCTATTTTCTAAAATGGCAATTTGATTGCTTGGATAAGCATCTGCCGCTTGGGTCGTATTTAAACCGGGTACTACCACATAAGCGTAGCTTGCATTTGTGGGTTTTGCTCCATGCTGCAACCATGCTTTAAAAACCGACTGCGTAATTTCTGCATTACTTTGTTGATTATTAATTTTTGACCAAGATCCGCTTTGCATTTTATTACTTAGGCATAGCGTTCCACCTTGCGGAAAAAAGTAAGCAATGCTATCCTGCCACAACCACTTTATGTTCTTCACTTCGTTTTCGCTGTTTGGCGCTAAGGTAATCGGCTTATTTTCGATGCTTTTAAAAATAACCGGTGTAACCAATCTGCTTTGGTTGAGGGTGGTGGTGAGGACTTCTTCTGCGGCACTTGTAATTCCTGCTCCCAAACAAGCAACTTCTTTATCGAAAAAGAACCATGCTTTCTTGGCCGATACTTCATCATACTGCAAATCATAGGCCGCAGCACCGTAATGTCCATCACTTATACCCCCTGAAAATTTTGAAGTTCCGTACTGACCCCAAGTTCTACCTTTCATCGCCGCTCCCTCATCATGTGGAAAATCGCGGCTGGTAGTTCCCGGAATTTTGTCCCATTCCCACACTGGTACCGTCCACGCATATTCCGACCCTGAACGCTGGATATTGGTGGCTCCATCTGGCAAATAATTACCAAATAAATTTTCACCATTGCCATATTCCGTTCGAAATATTCTATCTGAACTTGTTAACACACTAAACGTATAATTCGGACGAATGTGCAAGGTATAATTGCTTTTCCAGTACATCGTGTTACGACTATCTACGTTGTATGAGGCTGGTTTCACCTGGGCTATACGATCTTTAGAAGCTTGCCAAAAGGATTTATCCTGTGGATCAATAGCAATCAATTTGTCTTGCAATTCACTCAAACCTTCAATAAGCGAATCTTTTCTCGAAATACCTCTTCCACGCACATTAAAATCGAAGTATTTTCCTCTTAAAGTCTGCAAATACGTGTTTTTAATATAGTTGATTAATAAGTCTAATTGCGCTTTTGGCAATTGATGTTTTGTATCGCGAAGAAAATAGGCTGCGTTTACAGAGTTAAAGACAAATACCTTTCCGTAACTGGCAATGGCAGGTTGCTTTCCGTGTTGAAAGTAACTGTTATCGGGCTGAATAGCACCATCAAAATCGTTTATTTTTACAATCGGCTCAAACAAATAATGAACAGCGGAATCTAATGTGGCTTTATTTTCCGTTAAACATGCACGAAACAAATAGTGCAAAGCTTCATCAGAAGTATTGGCGCCATTTCCTTCCCGTATTTTCTTGATCAACATTTGTTTAATCATTCTCTGCTCTAAACTGTACGACAGTTTTTCTTTTCCAGAACGCATTAAGATAAGTGTTTGACCAATCGTTTGTGGATAAAAGATATCGTTGTACCACCAATTTTTATTTTTTGGATTTTGAAGATTCCAATTTTCCAAGGTCTTAATTATGGCTTTGTATATGTTTGAATCGCCATAGTAAGCACTTTTTTTACTCACGTACGCTTGGGCTAACTCCCGGGTACGCGAAAGCGGTGCATAGTATAAATCTGAATAATCTATATCACTCCAACTCCCATCTTCCTTAATTAATTTCAAATAGTCCGCAGTCTTTTTATTCAAAAAATTGAGATTAACATTCTTTGTTAAATCGCTTGATATGCGTTCCATAAATACCGCATACGGTTCCTGCGCAAAGGCACTAAAACCACCGGTTATTATAAAAAAAGCAAAGAAAATCGCTAAAAAAAATCGACTACTTTTCGTTTTCATATGCGTTCAGATTAATTTGAAATTTCCAAATGGGCGTTATTTGAATGGTATGTAAACCTCCTACTACCCATTCCTTATTCTTTGAACCTTCAAATGCATCTTCCACATAAATATCGTATGTTTTATTAAGCGGAAAGATTTGCAGTTTCCAATTATCTTTTTGTTTTATTTCAGCACTGCTCATCACAAAATTACAGCTGTTGTTATAGTTAAACTGGTCATAACGTAAACGATTCGTTTGATACAAAGCCAGCATATCACCCGTGTACGCGAAATTTATTAACCAATTCTTAACCAATGGGTTGTCTTTTATTTGATAGTGAAGGGTATACAATTTTTGATTGACAAAATTCTCGAATTGCATTTGATACAAAGGCCCAGGTTGCTTTGCGTTAAACATCCGTCCTTTTGCATGCTCCTTTAAAATTGAATCCTGATACGCTATTGCTCTTTCTGTTGAAAAGGCAACTGTACTTAATTTTGAATCTGCTTTTCCTTCTGCAGACAAAGCTACTTTTACTTGTATCTTAGTCAGGAGTTCATTATCCTTAGGCGTTACAAATGAAAGCGCCCTAATCGGAGAACGCATTACCGCTTTCGGAAATACCTGAATCTCCAAATCGCCCGATTTCGCCACCTGCTCAAGTTCAATGGCAGCGCCGTTTATTGTTATACTTGCTTTGGTAAAAAGTAAATATTCTTTTCCTTGGCTATTAATTTTGTTGGCCAACAAAGCTTCCTTTTTCGGTAAAACAAGTACACTTTTTCCATCTTTTAGCTGAAAAAAGGCAATTGCATCTTTCGACACGTGCACACTTGTTTTTCCTTGCTCATCTCGAGATGTACAATTCTTTAAGGCTGAAATCGGAGTAGAATCAAATACGAATTCTGCATCGGCTTGCGTGAAGAAAACATAAGTGGTTTTATTTAATACACAAAGCGGCTGCGCCGTTGCATACACTAAATTTGCCTGACCAATTTTCAAATTATATGGCCAAATAGCAAAGCTGTTCGCCGGAAAATTATAGGGTTTAGCCGGAATTTTTTCTGATGTACTTGCATGCTGAATGTTCAATTGAAAATTGGTTACGGAAGGCAAATTAGCAAAACGCATGTAATTGTTTAGGAAGATAAACCCCGAACCATCACTTACCCGAATAGACGACTGAACCGTGTCGATAGGTGCGTAAGAACGCACTAATTTCTTTGGAAAGAAAGCGGGTTTTGTAACTAATTGTCCTCCAAAGTCGCTCAAAAACAGATGCAACAAACGGTATTCCGCATTACTTTCAGCATCAATATTCATCGCCCCTAAGGGCGCTTGAAAATCGTAGTTACGCACCGGTACATCGTTTGGCGAGTTGGTTGCCCGTCCTTCATGCAAAGTAGTTTTCCCTAAGGGGTTAACGCCCCCATGATACATGTAGTAGCCCAGCCCGTTTAAACCGCTTGCTACTTTTGTAAAAGCCACGCCTACCACATCATTCGGATTTACAATTACCCTTCTGTGATAGGTAACCTGCATGCCAGAACCAATTTCAGCAGATAGTTTTGGGTAATTGTTTCGAACGCGATTATCCACCTTACCAAACAAATCTGAACCAATATCACTATCGCCCTCCAACCGTTTTATAAAAAACATGGGCTTAAAAAGTTTCTTGGTTGATTGCGACCATGGGCTATCTGGATACGAACCAATGGTATATAAAAATTCGTCTTGATCTTCTGGCCCGGCAGCGAAAGCCGAATAATACGGTACATCTACCCCAGCATCTAGCAATTGCTTTTTTAAGGTTTTCATGTGCTCGTATTTTTCAGCACGCTTATACGCTAACTCATTTTCAACTTGGAAACCGATAATAGGTCCCCCATCTTTAAAATAAAAGCCCTTACATTGAGCGGCTATGTTTTTAAACCAACGGTTACTGTAATATAGATAGGTAGAATCGTTACTTCTCAGCACTAACTTTTTTGTAACCAACCAATCCGGAAAACCTGCCCTTCTAATTTCGGCATGTATAAATGGGCCGGGTCTGAGCCATACATACAGGTGATGTTTTTTACAAAGCGCCAAAAACGCTGTTAAATCGTAGTCTCCTTTCCAATTAAAAACGCCTTCTGTTTCTTCATGAATAGGCCATATAACGTATGTCGAAATAATTTGAATACCCGCAGCTTTCATCTTCAAAATGGAAGCTTCCCATTCTGATTTGGCTACACGCGAAAAATGAAGCTCTCCCATGATTGGAAACCAGGGTTGACCATTCTTCAGGAGATAGGAACTATTGTAAGAAAGCGCAACACCGGAAGGAGATTTTGAAGTACCCATTTTCAAAAAATCAGTTTTATAAACGGGTTTTTGATTCGGAATAGTGAGCGAATACTGTTCTTGAGCGAAAAGACAAGTATGAGCAAAAAGAACAATTATCCCCCCTATTAAACTAACTTTCCATGCTCGAAACTTCATATTATCTTAATTTTTGGCAGTATTCATCATCCGAAAATTGTCTTTCAGCAAATTTATTTTCAGTACTTCAAGTCAGAAATAAGGATGATTTTAACTTTTTTATAATTGGTTTCAGCGAAAATGCGAAAAACAGTGTAATTTACATCGTCATAACTCCAAGTAACCAACTTGTTACTTTAATCAAACGTTTGTGTAGAAAATATCTTAAAAAAAATATTTCCGATGAAAATTTTCCAACAATTAATTAGTTTACGTGAACGAAAAAGGGGCTTTCATTTAATCACATATGATGTTGAAAATGCCTTATCTCAAATGAAGGAAATTAAGATTGGAATGTGTCAGATTTTTATCCAGCATACATCAGCGTCCTTGAGCATAAATGAAAATGCTGACCCAACAGTCCGTTTAGATTTCGAATATTTTTTCAACAAAGCCGTGCCCGAAAACGACCCCAATTATGAACATGATTATGAAGGATCAGATGATATGCCTGCTCATATCAAAGCTTCTCTGTTAGGAAGTTCTGTGACCATTCCCATCCGTAACGGTCAATTGGCTTTGGGAACTTGGCAAGGCATCTATCTCTGCGAGCACCGAAATTATGGCGGGCAAAGAAGATTGGTTATGACCGCTTGGGGCGAATAAGTAAAGCCTCCATCACTTTTAGTTCAGCGGTATAACAAAGAAAGCACAAAGCCCGTTAAAACAATCTTCAAAACGTAAGAAGAAGCTTTAACGGGCCATTCATAAAATTTTATAAATTGCTTATTTGCCTTTTATCCAAAGCACAAGATCGTTTATCAGCTGTGCTGATACCGAAACAGGCGTTTGGTATTGTTGCGTGGTTCCCTTTTCTTTCTGTGGACTTAACAAATGGTTTAAATCTGGATAGAAAGTTAGTTTTACATTTTTCTTGTTGCTTAAAGCAGCATTCCAAATATCAAAATCGGTTTTGGTCACTTGAAAATCGTTCCCTCCTTGAATAATCAATATGCGCTGTTTGTTTAAACTTTTAGCCGTTGCAACCTGATCGTATTTATTTAAATCAACCCAATACGATGCTGGTAAGCCCAAAATAAGGGAATCGGGTTTTAGTGTACCCAAACTCGAAATCCTGGTCTTTTCAATTTCGGTCATTGCATCTGCTAATATTTTTTTACTGGCTTCAGTAGTATCTTTTAACAAGTTGAACATGTACTTATTTTGCGCTTCAATGATATCGGTAAATTTTTGAGCCGGAGCAGCCGCTAAAACAATCCCCGCTAAATCAGGCGATAAATTTGCCAATCGCGGAGCCAACATACCGCCTAAGCTGTGTCCCATCACATAAATCTTACTTTTATCCGCACCCACAACTGTTTTAGCCATGGCAATAGCCGATACAGCATCGTCTAAAACTTCTTCCTTTACGGTATAGGCTTTTGCAAACTCATTTGGATAAATTAAGGTTCTTTTTACATAACGCACAGTGCCAATTCCTTTCGCCGCCAAACCTGCTGCAATATCTTTAAACGGTTTATTAGCGCCAACCGTTTCGTCCATATCGCTCGGACCAGAACCGTGTACTAACACAACCATTGGAAAACTCTTTACATTTTTAGGCGTAGTAACAATAGCCGCTAACTGATGGCCTGCTATCGGCAAGTAAACCGATTTCTCCTTATATAAATTGGTATCCGCATAAACCGGTTTTTGGTACGCGTTTGCTATTTTGGCAGGCACGAAAAACAAGCCTACAATTTTTTGGTCCTTGTTAAATCCGACCAAAAAATTTTGCTCACCCTTTTCAAACTTCCCTTCAACAGTTACCGAAAAATATTGCCCTTCGGTTTTACTTTGTATCGATTCCAATGAAAGTGGTTTACCTAATTTGGTGGTCAAATCAGTCCATAATTTCATTAAATTATCAGGACTTAGTTTAAGCTTAAAACTCTCCTCAAAATTGGCATGAGCATCCAAGTATTTCTCTTGCTGCAATAAATCGAAAAAATTGTTTGCATTATTAAATAGGGTGATTACATTTTGTGAAAAAGCTGCCGAAGTTACCAGCACAAATGCAATAACAAGTAAAAAACTTTTCTTCATTTTTTAGTTAGTTTGATTTTGAGTTTCAAAGTTAATAATATTTAGATGTCCTCCACCTTCATTAAACATTGTGAATTTGTTTTAACGATTTTTAACATTTCCAAAGGAAAGTTAATCTACATCTGGATTGGTTAATAAGGGAACCATACAAATAATGTCCAACTCGTTGGGATACATTTCTAAACAAAATCCATTCGGATTTAAGGCCGGTTCCTGAAGCAATTGTTTGAAAGCCTGGCCTACCTGAGCACTATCGGATGCGAAATTTTTGATCGTAATGGAAGCATAAACACCTTTTGGAATAGTAAACGTTTTTAGTCCCATTTGCGCTGCTTCATTTGGTTCCAGCTGCTGGGCTGCAGCGTAATAGACTATCTTCCCAGCACCAGCTGAATAACTAATACCATAATACCTACGCTCCCCATGCACATCTAGTTTCGCATGCAACTTTTGATGTGCAACCAATACTCCTTCCGGAAACAAATCCGCTTGCATTAACAACACTTCAATATCCGATTCAACAACCAATTGCTCCAAATTTTATTTTCCTTTCCAACCCAAAGCTACGTCAATAAATTCTCAGAAAAGAATACATCAAAAGCCATTTTCCAACAAGAGGACTCTTCTTCCAACTTTTTTTTAAAAAAAATTACAGGCCACACAATAATCTCCAAAATGAACGTTTATAATATCGAGAGCGTTAATTTAGATGACGGGGGTATTGCCAAGGCGGTACCTCCGTTTCTTTTTTACAAAAAACAAAAAAGGAACATTGATACACAAAATGTTCCTTTTCTAACTATATGATGGAGGGTAGAAGAATTCTATTTCACATTTGAATGAAAATCAATCGAATTTTTATCATTAAAAGACGAAAAACATCTATTTTGTTTAGGCTTTAAGACTAAATATAATCCTACGGCAACCAGTACCAAGCCTCCTGCAATTTTTGATAATTCGAAGTCAAACAAGGTAATATCTTTTAAGGTAAAGTAAGCACCAATTAAAGTTAACGCAAACCAACCTCCCCCGTTGAAGTCTTTTTTAAAGCCAAGCCACAAACCCGCCGCTAACATAACAGTATGCCAACTCAGCACCCAATGTGGAATACCTAAACCTGCTTCCCGAAGAAAAAATACTGAACCCATTACAACCAATAAAATACCGATTCCCATGTGTTTGTTTGTGCGATTGTTTTGATTAAAATTTTCCATGACCGTTTGTTTTTATATTCAAATGTAGCATGGCTTTTTAAGCTACCGAAGAACCCTTCGCTCAAATAAATAAAACCATCGGTAAGTAGCCAGAAAGTATCGGTTAAAATTTTGAAAAAAAATTTAAGGAAACATTTTATCGCTGAATAACGCCAATTTTAGCCTCATAGAAAAAATAACCCCGCTACGCAGAAAAAAATACGGAGGCATACAATAATTTCAATTTATAGCGTTTATTATTCTGAGAGCGTTAATTTAGATTTATGGGGGTTCAGCATGTATGCCGAATCCCCATTTCTATTTTTTATCCGTAGATAAAGAATATGGAAAATCTTTTGGAAGACTTCCGCGATTTTTATTGGGCTTTGCCGACATGATAAAATTCATCACCGCACCTTTTTGCAAGCCAGCGTGGCTAATCCAATTCTGGCTATACGTCTTACCGTTTATATCCAGGCGTTCAACATATCTATTTTCGTCGCTATTTGCGGTCGCATTTATCACTACCTGTTTACCATTTTCAAGTGTAAGGGTTATTTTTTTAAACAAGGGAGCTCCCAATACATACTGGTCGGTTGCCGGTGTAACCGGATAAAAACCCATTGCTGAAAAAACATACCAGGCAGAAGTTTGGCCATTATCCTCATCGCCACAGTAGCCATCAGGTGTAGCCTTATACATCCGATTCATGGTTTCGCGCACCCAATATTGCGTTTTATACGGAGCACCTCCAAAATTATACAAGTATATCATATGCTGAATCGGTTGATTTCCATGCGCATATTGCCCCATATTCGCAATTTGCATCTCCCTAATTTCATGAATCACACCTCCATAAGCGCTTTCATCAAAAACTGGCGGAAGCGAAAATACCGAATCCAATTTCGCTACAAACTTCTCATGACCACCCATCAGCCTTGCCAAACCTTCCACATCCTGAAATACCGACCACGTGTAATGCCAGCTATTCCCCTCCGTAAAAGCCCCACCCCATTTAAAAGGGCTAAACGGGCTCTGAAAGGAACCATCTTTATTTTTGCCACGCATTAAACCCGATGAAGCATCAAATAAATTCTTATAATTCATCGCTCTTTGTTTATAAATAGCTATATCAGCTTCAGGTTTGCCCAATGCCTTTCCCAATTGGTAAATGGCAAAATCATCGTAGGCATACTCCAATGTTTTAGCCGCATTTTCGTTCTTTCCAACATCAAAAGGCACATAACCCAATTCATTGTAAAACTTCACCCCATCACGTCCAACAGCTTCCATTGGCCCCTCATTGTTCGCGCCATGTATCAAGGCGGTCCACAAAGTTGAAATATCGTAACCACGTAGCCCTTTAATATAGGCATCGGCTACTACCGAAGCAGAGTTATTACCCACCATAATATTAGCATACCCCGGACTACTCCATTCAGGCAACCAGCCCCCTTCCTTAAAATCGTTTACCAAACCCGCTTGCATTTCTTTGTTAATCGAGGGATAAACCAAATTTAAAAAAGGATATAACGCTCTAAATGTATCCCAAAAGCCAGTTCCGGCAAACATATAGCCCGGTTTTACCTCACCCGTGTAGGGGCTCCAATGTACACGCTGTTGATTGGCATCAATCTCATACAATTTATTCGGGAAAAACAAGGTTCGGTATAAGCACGAATAAAAAGTACGTGTTTGGTCCACCGTTCCTCCTTCAACCGAAATGCGACTCAATGTTTTGTTCCAAATGGCTCTAGCTTTTGCTTTCGTGGCATCAAAGTCATCGTTCGCTAGTTCGCGCTTTAAATTCAACTCCGCTTGTTCAAAGCTAATAAACGACGATGCTACCTTTGCTTTTACCTGTTCTCCTCGTTTGGTTTTAAAACCTATTACCGCACCCGAATGCTTACTTTCAAGTTCCAATTCGGCGTTTTTCAAATTCTTCCCTTCCCACACCTTCGCCAAATCAAAATCCTTGTTAAAATAAATCACAAAGTAATTTTTAAAATTCTTAGGCAAGGGACCACGGGCGTATTTCGTGGTATAGCCCATAATTTTTCGTTCGGCAGGCACAATTTTTATGTACGACCCTCGATCTTGCGCATCCACCACTACAAAAGCACTATCCGTTTTCGGAAACGTAAACCTAAATTGTGCGGCACGCTCTGTTGGAGTAATTTCTGTTGTTACATCAGCATCTGCTAAATAAACTTGGTAATAATAGGGCTTCGAAATCTCCGATTTATGGCTAAACCAGCTCGCACGGGTATCGTCGGTAAATTTTAACTTGCCCGTTACAGGCATTATTGAAAACGCACCGTAATCGTTCATCCAAGGCGAAGGTTGATGCGTTTGTTTAAAACCACGAATTTTATCCGCGTCGTAGGTATAGGCCCAACCATCGCCATTCTTTCCCGTTTGCGGCGTCCACATATTCATCCCCCAAGGCAAACCAATGGCCGGATACGTATTTCCATTCGATAGGTCGGGTTTAGATTGAGTGCCCATCAGCGGGTTAATCCAATCCACCGGATTGGTAACTTTGCCTACATTTTGCGCAAAACTTGTTGATGCAACAAAACTCAATAAGGCGATTATTATTTTTTTCATGTTCAATTAAAGGTCAACTTAATTATTTTAATTTCAATCCTATCCCCTACTAAAGTTCAGGATTTTTACTGTATTCCGCCCACAAACTATCCACATCTTTACCCGTTAAGCTAGCCCACAAAGCAGGTGTGTAGGTATGTTCGCGTAATGCGGTATTTAAGGTTTTTACAATTCCAGCTTTCACTTTGCTCTCTATCCACACCAAAAACCGCGCGGTAATGCTGTAACTATTTTTATACGAATATGTTGGTTTAAAAGGAGGTAAACCCCATTTAGCCGCAGCATTATCAATCCCAAATTTGTAGCGTGCATAATCAGCAATCCCTTCGGTTAACCAACCCGGCCCAACACTATTCCCATAATCTTGCACAATGTGCATCACTTCGTGGGTAACCACATCAATATCGCCCGGGTGACTAGTCATGTACTTTGCCCCATACGTAACCTCACCATTGGCCGTTGCCGCTACCCCATCGTAAGCAGTATCCACTAAAAACCATACCTTTTTCAAGGTAGTTGGATTGTACTCTTTTGCTAATTTCGGATAAACCTCAAAAAACGTTTCTATCATTCGATTTTTCAATTGAGCATCAAAGCCCGAAAAATTGCTATCAAAAACAAGCGTATATCCGCCTCTTTTTATCGTTTCTTGAGCCTTAAGTGCTGTTCCACTTGCCAATACAACAAGCAAATACAGGCTAAAAAAAATACTCTTTTTCATCTTTAGCTTAATTACGGTTTATCTTCTTTCATTGTAAATTCCAAACTCGGCAATTTGCACCTGAGAACTGTATTTATCAATCAAAATGCGAACTTTCTTTGCCCATACCCGTTCAAAACGGTGAATTTTAATTCTCGATAACTCATTTCCAGTAAGCAGTGGTTTCCACTCACCATTCACATTATACTCTAAACGATAAGCCGAAATATTAGCCTTTGGCTCGGCAACTACAATCATATTAATGGCCTTATCTTTCTCAAAAGTAATTTCGTACCAAGGAAATTTTACCGAGGGATTAGAAGACCACGAAGAACCAAAGTCATCATCGTTCGCAAAATCCATAATGTTCATATCATCGCTCCAACTCGAATTAGAGGCTTGGTATTTTGCTAAATTCGACGAAATAATCGGGGCAATTGTTTTAGAGAAAGGAACGGTTGGCCCATCATTCTTCCATTTCGCACCAATCTCCTTTAACACCGCTAAGGCATTATCATCAATTAAACCCTCGGTATTGGGTGCAACATTTAAAATAAAATTACAATGAGCATCGTTTAAAGGCTTAATCATTTTATTCACTAACTCATCAGCCGTTCTAACCGGCGATGTAGGAAAACTCGTTTTCCAAAACCAGTTGGCATTTATTGGCAAACACGATAAAGCTGGCAACAAGTTACTTTCCTTTTCAATATGTTGACCAGCACCCTGCTCATACGATTTAATATCAGTATAATACAAGGCCTCAGCAGGGTATTTAGCGGCATTCAAATCCATCACCAAACATTCCGGTTGTATCGATTTAATCAACAGATAAATTTCCTCAAAAGGAACATCGTCGTACGAAATACGCGACCAAGGAGCATCCCAGCCATCAATAATCATCGCATCAATTTTTCCGTAATTGCTCAGCAATTCGCGCAACTGCGCCTTTATAAAATCAACTTTCTCGCTTGTAATCATCCCCGGGCGGATTTTATGATGTGTGTCCAATATCGAATAATACAACATCACTTTTAGGCCTTCCTTTCTAAACGATTCCGTGTAAGCTTTCACTACATCCTTTTTATACGGGCTATTCATCACGCTGTAATCGGTGGTTTTGGTATCCCAAATGGCAAAACCACTGTGGTGCTTAGTGGTTAAACAGCCGTAACTCATATTGGCCGATTTCGCGGCCTTAGCCCATTGGTTCGTGTTTAATTTTTTCGGATTAAAAATACTGGGTGATGCTTCCGGGTCGGGCCAATCTTGGTTCATGTACGTTGGAATGTTGTAATGAATAAACATTCCAAAGCGTAAATCAACAAAATCTTGCTGGCGTTTGGCAAGGTTCAGACTCGTTTGAGCGTGCGATGGTAAGCCGAGTAAGCCTATCAGAAGGAAAAGCGCAAGAAATTTTACGCTTGCAAATGGTTTGTAAAGGTTCATGTGTGTTTGGTTTTATTTTAGGCTTCAAATTTTCATCCGAAAACCAATGTGTTTAATTCATGGCAAAACCAGTCCCGCTTTCCGCTTTACTTTGGCTACTCAGGTAGCCTCGTGTTCGCTTCAATCGGGTTTATTTCAGTTCTGCTTGTGCTCATCGGCTCATTACAACCGCCCAAAATTCAACCCAAACCATAAGCTCATTCATCATCCTCCTTAAAAACCAAATGCGCATGCCATAACTATGCGCAAATGGTTTAAAATTGAGACAGAGGATAATTTCTAACTTCAAGCTTGTTTATTCGAAAAAAATCGATTTAAAGACAAGCTAAAACGTTTTATTTAATTTTACCAAAAAAAAATCTGTTACAATATAGCAGACTCATTTTTACATTTGGCTAAACAAACGTACCTTAAAACAATATTACGTATTTTTTATTAAAAAACACATACCTCTTTAGTTTAGAAGCATTTATCTGTTTAAATTACATTAAAGAGCAACAACTGGCAGCACCAATTAAAGCGGCATGTTCATTCAATTTCGACACTTTCAGTACCGTAGTCACTCCTTTTCCTCTTAAAGTAGCCAATAACTCTGGCGAAAATTGATGAAATGCTTGCGCAATATTTCCTCCCAAAACCAAGGTATCAATTTTTGATTCTTTCAAAATTGGGATTAAAAATTCAGCAAGATTACGTCCAAATTCCATAAAAATACGAGTAACCGATGCATCTTCCTGAGTATAACTCAGCAATTCTTTAACCCCCGGTACCACTTTGCCAGATAAGTTCTGAAATCGTTTCACAAACCATCTGCTCGACAAATAATCTTCGGCAATTCCGCCTAAAAACGGTGCATTCCACAAAGCCGCATCGCTGGCTTTACCATTAAAACAGAAAGACGAACCCAATCCCGTTCCCAAAGTTAAGCCCATTACCCGCGCATTTGCTTGTGCAGCACCGGCAAAAACTTCTCCTTGTAAAAAACTAGCAGCATCGTTTATAAACCGAATATTTTCAATAGGGATATGTAAGGTAGCGGCCAAAGCTTCTTTTATATTTACACCGTATAATGCTCTAAACTTATCCTGCGATTCAATTAAGCAAATACCACTTTCATAATCAAAAGGTCCAGGCATAGCAATACCCACATACCGATTTTCAAAGGGCGTATCACCAAATGTCTCTAACATCAGGGTGCTCCAAGCCTGCAAAAGAAATTCTTTACTTTCACGTGCATCCAAGGCAATCCGTTTCAAAGAATCTGCTAACAAAGATCTAGATTCAAGATCAATTAAAGCTGCGGTAACATGCGTACCACCTATGTCGACACCTAATACTACGGACTTTTGCATTTAATAGGGTTAATTTATTGAGCGTTCAAAAGTATTTACGATACATCCGTAAATTTATATAAAACGATTTACTAATTCAAAAGTATAATACTTTTAACACATAAACAACCTTTGCTTATGTAATCCTAAAAAAAGAAACTTATTATCTGATAATTAATTTTGCAGGAATAATTTCGGTTTTCGTTTGCAACTTGCTCTTAGCCGATAATTGAGCCAAAATCATGTTAATCACGGCTTCGGCAATCTCTTCTAAAGGTTGTTGAACCACCGAAATGCTCGGTGTGTGCAATTCAAAAGCCTCATGATCGTCATACGCAATAACCGATAATTCGTCGTTTATTGTTTTCCCCATCTCTTTTAAAGCGCGCAAACCGCTCAAAGCAAGGTAATTCGTTGCAAACAATACCGCATCTATTTTCTTGGTCGAAAACAGATTTTTTATTTGATTAATGGTTTCTGCCTCCCCTTGATTAAATGGAACGGTCAAAACCAATTCTTCAGAAAAAGGAATTTTATAATCTTCTAACGCTTTTTTATACCCATCTAAACGATTCGTAATTTGTTCCACATCAATATCTGTTGTTACCAAAGCGATGTGCTTCTTACCCTGTTTTGTAAAGCTCTCAATTGCTTCATACGAGGCCTTAAAATGATTGGCGCCTACATAATTTGTATCAATTTCAGGTAAACTACGGTCAAACAAAACTACCGGCTTATCATCGTTTAAAAGCAATTGGATATCTTCCTCGATCCCTTTTGTAGGCGAAATAATATAGGCATCAACCTTGCGGGTTTTAAACATATTGATAAGTTCCTTTGCCTTATCTACGTTGTTTTCGGTGCTAGAATAAATGATTTTATAGCCTCTCTTATACGCTTTATCTTCAATTAAACGTGCTATACGAGAAAAAAATGAGTTCGAAATATTTTCCACTACCAACCCAATAATATTCGAATTACCGGTACGTAAACTTCTAGCAATCTGATTGGGCTTATAGCCGCTCTCCTCAATAATTTTTTCTACACGCTCAATCACTGCCGCACTAATCGACTTCTCCTTTGCCTTACCGTTGATGATAAAAGAAACAGTTGTAATAGATACGTTTGCTTTGTTAGCAATGTCTTTAATGGAGAGAGACTTCATGTGTATGTTTTAAAAAGATATAAATAGATTCTTTGCGAATATAATGGTTAAAAAACATTATTAACAAGAATTTTTCAGACTAAAAGCGTAGTAATGACGTTTATTAACGTTTACTTTCTAAAAAGGATCATTACTCACTAAAAAATAGAGATTTGCTATTCCTTCGATCAAATTAGTTCTCTTTCAAATACGCAACAATCAACCTTGCGGTTTTTTCGGAAGCTCCAGGAGTCCCCATTAAAGTCAAAAGTTCATCGTAGTTATGCAACATGTTTGTTCTACCCGGTCCTGTTACAATACTTTTTAATTCCGTATAAATCTTTTCCGTTGAGCAATCTTCCTGAATCAGTTCGGTTACAATTTTTTTGTTTACAATTAAGTTAACGAGCGAAATAAATTTAATTTTAACCAATAATCGTGCAATGGCTATGGAAATTGCACCACCTTTATAAACCACCACTTGTGGTACTTTAAACAAAGCGGTTTCCAGTGTAGCAGTGCCTGAAGCAACCAATGCTGCATGTGCAATGTGCAACAAATTATACGTATTGTTAAACAACAATTTAATAGATTTATCCCCCATAAATTGCTGATAATAAGCTTCTGTAAAAGTTGGTGCAGCCGCCACGACAAATGTATACTCCGGGAAATTTTCCGTTACGCTTAGCATAACAGGTAATAAGCGCTCTATTTCTTGTTTCCGGCTTCCTGGTAATAAAGCAATTACTTTTTCTTTTCCTAGCTGTTGATCGATTCTAAAATTCTCATCCGGTTTAAACAACGCTTTTTCATCTAGCAATGGATTCCCAACATAATCAACCTGCATTCCCCACTCATGGTAGAAATCGACTTCAAAGGGTAAAATGCAGAACATTTTATCTACATCGCGTTTGATTTTTAAAACCCTTTTTTGGTTCCAAGCCCAAATTTTCGGGGAAATATAATAACAGGTTTTAAAATTTTGCTCTTTTGCAAACTTGGCTATTTTTAAATTGAAACCCGGAAAATCGATCAAAACTACCGCGTCTGGCTGATAGGCTAAAATATCCTTCTTGCAGGCATCCATGTTTTTAAATATGGTTCGGAGATTCATCACCACTTCGGTAAACCCCATAAAAGCCATATCAGCATAATGCTTTACTAATGTTCCACCTTCGTTTAACATTTTATCGCCACCAAAA
This sequence comes from Pedobacter paludisoli, assembly GCF_052344095.1. Classification (GTDB taxonomy): domain Bacteria; phylum Bacteroidota; class Bacteroidia; order Sphingobacteriales; family Sphingobacteriaceae; genus Pedobacter. The sequence continues at coordinate 2,385,818 of NZ_CP179926.1, forward strand.
AAACGGAACTCCGCCTTCGGGTCTTCTTCTTTTAAGGCTTTCATTAAATTGGCCCCGTGTAAATCGCCCGATGCCTCGCCGGCTACAAGATAATATTTCATGTTTTTTTAGCTAAAATGATACAAGGAAATAAGCCATTAAAATACTTTATAAAAAAAGAATACAAATGCGCATACAAAGGTTGCGGCCAATATCCCTCGTCCCAAATGCTCTTTATTTTCTTTGAAAAAATACTGCATAGTGAAAGCATTTATAGCGATTCCGGCAATGTATAACAAGTCGGCTTTTGCTAAAAAAACAACATGCGTAATTAAATAATAGGCAGTAGCGCAAAAAATCGCGGGTAATAACAATCCAATAAATAAGCCTAACCAAACAGAATTGTTTATTTTTCTAAGCATGTTTCTTCCTTACCCTAAATTTAGTCCATCCGGAGCCGATATCTTTGTTCGTTCTGTGTACTCTGATGCCGTATTCTGTATAAAATTCCAGGTATTTAACGTTTGGATAGCATGGTGTGCCGTTAAATCAAATTGTACTGGAACCACCGAAACGTACTGATTCTCTAAAGCCCATACATCGGTATCCTGCCCGTTATCAAAATTTTGAAAAACGCCTGTTAACCAGTAATAAGGACGGTTGTAAGGGTCCATACGTTCTTCAAAATCCTCTGCCCATTTGGCATTGGCCTGACGACAAATTTTTATTCCTTTGATCGAATCACCTTTGGGAAAGTTTACGTTTAACAGTGTTCCTTCCGCTAATCCGTGTTTCAACACTTCTTCACAAATATTTTTGATATACTTTTTGGTAAAACTAAAATCGGCATCGGCCGAAAAATCATCCAAAGAAAAACCTATTGAAGGGATTTTTTCAATAGCTCCCTCAACTGCCGCCGACATGGTACCCGAATAAATAACATTGATAGAATTATTCAAACCATGGTTGATTCCCGAGACACATAAGTCTGGCTTTTTACCTTTAAAGATTTTATTTACGGCCAACTTTACACAATCAACAGGGGTTCCGCTACACTTGTACATTTCTACTCCGTTGTATAAATCTACCCGATCGAAACGGATGGGTTTACCGATTGTAATGGCATGTCCCATTCCACTCTGCGGACTATCCGGCGCAACCACCACTACATCACCAATCTCTTGCATCACTTCCAGCAAGTTCTTAATCCCTTTGGCAGTTATACCATCATCGTTTACAACTAAAATTCTTGGTTTCTGGCTCTGTTTTGTCATGTGGTAAAAATACAGAATATAACGCGGAAGGCAAACATTGTTTATAATGTGCGAAAATCACATATTACCCTGAGTTTTCCTACTTGACAGGAGTTATATTTCACATACTCACTCAAATTAATTATATTTGAAAATACAACTTATTAGCAATAAATATCCCTAAAACGAACAGATTCAAGGAAATTTTAAGCAACAAATCAAACATTCATGAAATTCAAATTTTTAACTTTAGCATGTTTTGTCATTGTAGGAACATTTGCTAAAGCCCAAAACACTTACCAATGGAAGACTGGTAATTCAGGAGGGTATGCATTTAAATATGTGACCAACGACCCCACCAAAACACGTTTTTACACACTAAAAAATGGACTTACCGTTATTTTATCACAGAATAACAAGGAGCCTAACATTGTGTACAAAATGGCTGTACGAGCCGGAAGTAATAGCGACCCACGCACCAATACAGGTTTAGCGCACTACCTTGAACACTTATTATTTAAAGGAACGGATAAGTTTGGTACCATGAACTACACCAAAGAAAAACCGTATTTAGATAAAATTGAGGCTTTGTACGAAACCTATAACAAAACAACTGATCCGGCCAAACGTAAACAGATTTACGCAGAAATTGATAAAACATCTGGCGAAGCATCTAATTACTCGATTGCAAATGAGTACGATAAAATGATGAAAGCAATTGGTAGTGGTGTAACCAATGCGCATACGGCTGTAGAAGAAACTGTGTACGAAGAAGATTTACCATCAAATGCGATTGATAAATTTTTAACCGTACAAGCCGAGCGTTTCCGCAATCCAGTGTTTCGTCTTTTCCACACTGAATTGGAAGCTGTTTACGAAGAAAAAAACATTGGTATGGATAACGATGGCCGCAAAATGTATGAAAAAATGCTTTATGCCTTATTTCCAACGCATAATTACGGACAACAAACAACGATTGGTACCATTGAACACTTAAAAAATCCATCGTTAGTTGAAATTAGGAAATTCTACAATACCTATTATGTGCCCAACAATATGGCTTTAATTATGTCGGGAGATATTAATTACGACGAGTTAATTAAGAAAATTGATCAGAATTTTGCGTACATGGTTAACAAACCAGTAACCCCGTATTCAGCTCCTGCTGAAAAGCCTTTAACCAAAATTCAGACCATCGACATCAACGGTCCTAGCGCTGAAAACCTTTACATCGCGTATCGTGGCTTTGCTCAAAACACACACGAAAGTTTACTATTAGATTTAATTGGTAGTATTTTATCGAACGGCAAAGCGGGTCTCCTAGACATCAACATCAATAAACAACAAAAGTTATTGCGCGCGGGTGCGGGTTATAACCAAATGAAAGATTATGGTATTTTCATTTTATCGGGTGCACCTAAGGCAGGGCAAACGCTAGAAGACGCTCAAAAGTTATTACTTGAGCAAATAGATTTACTTAAAAAAGGTGAATTTGACGAAAGCCTTATCAAAGCAACTGTAGCCAATATCAAATTTGGAGAGTTAAATGGTTTTGACGACAATGGCACAAGAGCTGAAGCTACTATGAATGCTTTTATCTTAAATAGAGGTAATGATTGGAATAAAATGTTAGCTTCAACCGATGAAATGGGTAAAGTGAGCAAAAAAGAAATCATCGATTTTGCAAACAAATTCTTCATTAACAATTATGTAGCAGTATTAAAACACAAAGCGGAAGATAAAACTATTGCAAAAGTAGAAAAGCCAAGTATCACGGCTGTTAAAACCAACGCGAACGAGGTTTCTCCTTTTACAAAAAATATCATTATCGCACCTGTTAAACCTATTGCGCCTAAATTCTTAGATTATACAAAAGATTTAAGCTTTGGTAAAGCCGGAATTGCTGATATCTTGTATGTTAAAAATACCGAAAATAGTATTTTTACTATGAACTATTACTTTGAATTAGGCAGTTACAACTATAAATTATTGCCATATGCTGCACAATATTTAACTTTTTTAAGTACTGATAAGTATTCAGCAGAAGATATTAGTAAAGCATTTTATAACTTGGCTTGTACCTATTCGGTAAATATTGGTAGTGAAACGAGTAGCATTTCATTAATTGGTTTACAAGAAAATTTCGACAAGGCAACTGCATTAATGGAAGATGTTTTAGCAAATTGCAAACCGAATGAAGCTGCTCTTGAAAATTTAAAAGCGAGAATTTTAAAAACACGAGAAAATAACAAATTAAACAAATCATCTATTTTAAATGGCTTAATGAGTTATGCACAATACGGATCTGACAATCCATTTAATTATGCTTTGACAAATGAAGAAGTAAAAAACATTAAATCAGACGATTTAATTCAGCTATTACACAACTTAACTAAGTTCAGCCACACCATCAACTATTATGGCCCGAAAGAATTGAATGCCTTTTCAAGCGAATTGATTAAAGTTCATGCTTTGCCTGCTAGTTTTACTAAAATTGCAGACAAAAAGAAATTCAACTACACGGTAACGGATGCAAATAAAGTTTATTTCGCAGATTACGACATGGTACAAGCTGAAATTAGATGGCAACGTAACGATGGATTATACAATCCGGAAAACGCTGCCAAAATCACTTTATTCAACAATTATTTCGGAGGCGGAATGGGTTCAATTGTATTCCAAACCATTCGTGAATCAAAAGCTCTAGCCTATTCTACATTTGCTGTTTACTCAGCAGCAGGTGCGAAAGAAAAAGAAAATGCCGTAATCGCTTACGTTGGTACGCAAGCCGATAAAATGAATGATGCCGTAGCAGGAATGAACGAATTATTAACCGTGTTACCAGAATCTGAGAAGTCTTTTTACTTATCTAAAAACAACTCATTAAACGGTATTGAAAGTTCTAGAATTGTAAAAGATAACATTATTTCAAAATACATTACAGACAAAAAACTAGGTTTTGATCACGATTCAAGAATCGATCTTTACAAAAACCTACAGCCACTAACGTTTGCAAATATTAAAGATTTTCATAAACAAAGTCTTTCTAATAAGCCTTACAATTATTGTGTAGTAGCTTCTGAAAAGAAAATTAATATGAATGACTTAGAAAAATTTGGGCCGGTAACAAAATTAACCTTGGAACAAATTTTCGGATATTAAGACCAGAGACAAGAACATTTCAAAAAGAGGTTATCGAAAGGTAGCCTCTTTTTTTGTTATAAGTCGCATATTTTTTCAAACGAACTTTTACGTGATAATTTTCATCCATATGCTTTGGAGATACTTATTTTATTGCCTTCGTACTTTTCAATGCCCAATAAACCAACAACGGCTGAAAAAATAGGCGCCCAAATCTTTTTCCATCTGTATTTAGTCCAAATGCGTCTTTTTTATTTAAATATTGTGAAATATTGCCTGGAAATACTGCGACAAAAAAACCAGCGGCAAGTATACCTACTAACTTTTGATGCTTTTTAGGCGTGAAAACCAAAGCGGTTCCCAGTGCTATTTCAACAACACCAGAAACTAAAACAGTATCGTCTTTTTCTAATGGCACCCAGTTAGGAACTTGCGCTTTAAATTCCCTTCTAGCGAAACTTAAATGGCTCAATCCTGCATACGATAACGTTGCGCCCAATATAATCCTCGTCATTGTTTTTATTCCTTTTGCGTCCATGTCTTGCTTTTTTAACTATTCGACTGAATTATTCGCGCTAGAATTTCTGTAATTGAGAATGTAGCCACACACACAAATTCATCAGCGCGCCGTAATAAATTGGTATTTCATCCTCTTTACATAAAATAAAAATAGCCTAAAAACAGAAAAGCAACCCAAGGGCTGCTTTTCATGTATAAAGTTTATTAAAGAGAATTAATCCATTTTACTAATTCATCTCTTCCTTTTCCTGTTTTTTGTTGCAGTTTACCTAACAACTCATCGTCTCGACCTTCATCATACATTAAATCGTCATCGGTTAAATCTGCATAGGCTTGTTTTACTTTACCTTTAATCTCATTCCATTTTCCTTTAATTTCTAACTTATCCATTTTGCAATATTTACGTTTAACATGTATTATGTATTAACAACACGCAATACACGCAAATGTTTTAAGGAAAGTTCAAATCTAGCTATGGAAACAATTAAAGCTGACCTGCTGCTTCGATAATTTCTTCTACAACCGCCGGATCTAACAAGGTAGATGTATCGCCTAAATTTGAGGTATCCCCTTCGGCAATTTTACGCAATATGCGGCGCATGATCTTACCTGAACGTGTTTTAGGTAAACCCGAAACAAATAGAATTTTATCAGGCTTGGCAATTGCTCCAATCACGCGTGTTACCGTTTGTAAAATATCGCGTTTCGATAAATCGGCTTCGCCGTGCATCTCTGGATAAATCACAAAAGCATAAATGCCTTGTCCTTTTACATCATGCGGATAACCTACTACCGCACTCTCCACTACACCGGCGTGCATGTTAATGGCATTTTCTACTTCTGCAGTACCTATTCTATGTCCTGAAACGTTTAATACATCGTCTACCCGACCGGTAATGCGGTAATATCCATCCTCGTCGCGTAAGCAGCCATCGCCAGTAAAATACATGTTCTCATATGTAGAGAAATAGGTTAGTTTACAGCGTTCATGGTCGCCATACGTGGTACGCAACATTCCCGGCCACGGAAATTTAATGCATAAATTTCCACTTACATTATTTCCTTCAATTTCATTCCCATTCTCATCTACCAACACCGGCTGAATACCCGGAAGTGGTAAAGTAGCAAAACTTGGTTTAGTAGGTGTCACAGTTGCAATAGGCGATATCATGATGCCGCCGGTTTCCGTTTGCCACCAAGTATCTACAATTGGTGCTTTTGATTTACCAATCTTTTCATCAAACCAATGCCAAGCCTCTTCGTTGATAGGCTCTCCTACAGATCCCAACACACGAATCGTACTTAAATCTTTTCCTTCCAAATGCTCATCGCCGTAACTCATCAACGATCGAATGGCCGTTGGAGCGGTATATAATGTATTTACTTTATGTTTTTCAACAATATCCCAAAAACGAGATGGTGTAGGATACGTTGGAATTCCCTCAAACAATACCGAGGTAGCACCTTGCGAAAGTGGTCCGTAAACGATATACGAATGGCCCGTAATCCAGCCGATATCAGCAGTACAGAAATAAACTTCTCCGGGTTGATAATTGAATACGTTGGCAAAAGTATAACCCGCATAAACCATGTATCCGCCACAGGTATGCACCACCCCTTTTGGTTTTCCGGTTGAACCCGATGTATACAAAATGAACAACAAATCTTCCGCATCCATTTCTTCAGCCGGACATACATCGTTTACGTGTTTTACCTCGTCTTCTAACCACACATCGCGTCCTTTCAACATGGAAACAGGTGTACGCACATGGGTTAGCACGATACATTTTTCAACGGTCGGACAACCAATTAATGCGTCATCGATTACATCCTTTAACGGAATTTGTTTATTTCCTCTGTACGCTCCATCGGCTGTGATGACCAATTTACAACCGGCATCATTAATACGATCGGCTATTGATTTTGCAGAAAAACCTCCAAAAACAACTGAATGAACCGCACCAATACGCGCACATGCTAATACAGCAATAGCTAACTCTGGCACCATGGGTAAATAGATACAAATACGATCTCCCTTTTTAGCACCGTTACGTTTTAATATGTTCGCGAAGCGACATACGCGCTCATGTAACATTTTATACGTATAGGTTACGCTTTCTTGTTCAGGATTATTGGGTTCCCAAATAATGGCGGGTTTATCACCATCCTTTTCAAGGTGTCTATCTAAACAATTTTCCGTAATATTAAGCTTCGCACCCTGAAACCATTTAATATCTGGTTCAGAAAAATTCCAAGATAAAACTTTATACCAAGGTTTACGCCATTGAAAATTTTGCGCTACCTCGCCCCAAAATTGCTCGGGATTTTCGATGCTTTTTTTATACTCCTCCTCGTATTGCTTAAAAGATTTAATTTGCATTGCTCTTGTTTATATGTTTTGGTTACTAGTTGTGGCGGCTAATTTAAACATTTATAATGAAGCTAAAATTCATTTATGTTAAAATTTCGATGAATTACAACAAAGCCTACATCACATATCGACCAGATTTGCAAAAATTACGCAGAATACGCTCATTTTAAAAAGACTAAATGAAAAAATCAGGAAGCTAGTTCGAAGAAAAAATGTAAATTTGCAACTTAATTTTTTGTTAAGCGTGTTCCAAGCGGTACACGAAGTATTGAATATATTTTTTAGAAAAATATTTAAATACCTCTTGCTGTTTTCAATTATTATTCAGATATTTGCACACTCTTAAAAAAATTAAGCGACGATATTTTAACAACTATATTTACAAGTCATGTCAAGAGTTTGTGATTTAACAGGAAAAATGGCAATGAAAGGAAATAACGTTTCACACTCGAACGTTAAAACCAAACGCAAATTTTATCCTAATTTGAAACTTCAGAAATTTTATATCCCTGAAGAAGACCGTTGGATTACGTTGAAAGTTTCAACTTCAGCGATTAAAACCATCAATAAAGTGGGTATTAGCGAAGCAATTAACCGTTTCGTAAAAAAAGGATTTTTGTAAAAAACATTAACTGTTGTGATTAACAGTTTAAATTTATATTAAAATGGCAAAAAAAGGTAACAGAGTTCAGGTTATTTTAGAATGTACTGAGCACAAAGAAAGTGGCATGCCAGGTATGTCTAGATATATTTCTACTAAAAACCGTAAAAACACTACCGAAAGATTAGAATTAAAAAAATTCAATCCGGTATTGAGAAAAGTAACTGTACACAAAGAAATTAAATAAGGTTAAAATGTTAAAGGTAGAATGTTTAGGGTTTCCCCAATTCTATCAATCTATCATTTAATCGTTTAAAATTATAATAACATGGCAAAGAAAGTAGTTGCAACCCTTAAAACAGGAACTGGTAAAGAATATTCGAAAGTTATCACAATGGTAAAATCACCTAAAACTGGTGCTTATTCATTCAAAGAACTTATCGTTCATAATGACCACGTTAAAGATGCTATCGCATCTAAATAAGGTTAATATTTTTAACATAAAATATTAAGAGCCGTTCCGTTTAATCCGGAAGGGCTTTTTTTGTTAAAGGAATTTACGGTAGAGAATAATTGATTACCTTTGATAAAAAGCATAACGATGGAAGCGTACAAGTTTAAAACAAAGGTTTCTGAAAATGGGACTATTGTATTACCTGAAGAACTTGATGTAAAAAACAAAGAAGTAGAAGTTATTATTTTAGAGGATGGATCATCGATAACTGACATTTATTACATTGTAAAAAAGAACGCTGGGCACACAAAGGCAATAGAAACAATTGAATCTTTATTAGCAACAGTTGATATTTTAAATGTAAACAGAGACACTATTTTTTTAGCTCTTCATTCTAATTTCGCAGATTTTGAAGATGCAATGCAAAACGCTAGTGCAGAGTTAAGCAATGTTGATTTAATCATCTCTAGAAATATACAAGATTTCAACCGCAGTAAAATACCTGTACAAACACCTAGCGATTTTTTAAAGAACTACAAAAATAACTAATGGGCCTATTCGATTTTTTTAAAAAGAAAGAGACTGCACCTGAAGCACAAGAAGCTTTAGATAAAGGATTAGAAAAAACAAAAGACGGTTTCTTTTCTAAAATTACAAAAGCGGTTGCCGGTAAATCATCGGTTGATGATGAGGTTCTCGATAATTTAGAAGAAGTATTGGTTACTTCGGACGTGGGCGTAAGCACCACCCTAAAAATTATTGAGCGCATTGAGCAACGGGTGTCGAAAGATAAATATTTAAACACTTCGGAGTTAAACTATCTTTTACGCGATGAAATTCAGTTATTGCTATCTGAAAACAATAGCAACGATTTCCGCCAGTTCGAATACGGCGACCACAAACCCTATGTAATTATGGTGGTGGGTGTAAATGGAGTGGGTAAAACTACTACCATCGGCAAATTGGCTCACAAACTTAAAAACGAAAATTTAAAAGTTGTTTTAGGTGCTGCCGATACTTTTAGAGCTGCCGCTGTAGATCAAATTAAACTTTGGGGTGAGCGTGTTGGCGTGCGTGTAGTAGCACAAGCCATGGGTTCTGACCCTGCTTCTGTTGCTTTTGACACCCTACAATCGGCTGTGGCAAATGGCGAAGATGTGGTGATTATTGATACCGCGGGTCGTTTGCATAACAAAATTGGCTTGATGAATGAGCTGGGTAAAATAAAACAAGTGATGCAAAAGGTTGTACCGAATGCTCCGCATGAAATTTTGCTGGTTTTAGATGCCTCTACCGGCCAAAATGCGTTTGAACAATGCAAACAATTTACCGAAGCAACCGATGTTAATGCCTTAGCCATTACCAAATTGGATGGAACCGCTAAAGGTGGTGTCGTAATCGGCATATCAGATCAATTTAAAATCCCCGTTAAATACATTGGCGTTGGCGAAAAAATAAACGATTTACAGCTTTTTGATAAAAAGGAGTTTGTGAATAGTTTGTTTAAGTAGATTTAAACAAACCACATTTCTGGATGGATTAAACAGGGGGAAGCAGCATGCGGAAATCTGTAAAGTCGATCCTAGATTAACAAGACAAAACATAAAACCAGATAAAGAGAAAAAAGGATTTTCAAAGTTAAACGGCTAAAATCTTTTAAATCAATACCGTCTGGGCGAATACAATATGAATACCAAAGTAGCAAAAAATAAAACTGCCATAAAAAAGCAACCGAAAATTAATGTGATTACATTAGGTTGTTCTAAAAACGTCTATGATTCGGAGGTTTTAATGGGACAATTGCGTGGCAACAATTTAAATGTTGTTCACGAATCGGATAAAATGGGGAAAGACGATATCGTAGTGATTAATACCTGCGGTTTTATCGATAATGCAAAACAGGAATCGATTGATACTATTTTACAATTTAGCGAATTAAAAGACGCTGGTAAAATTGGAAAAGTGGTGGTTACCGGTTGCCTTTCTGAGCGCTACAAGCCGGAACTAGAATCGGAAATTACCAATGTGGATGCTTTCTTTGGCACCAACGATTTACAAAATATTTTGCACGAATTGGGTGCTAATTATAAACACGAACTTATTGGTGAACGTTTATTAACCACACCATCGCATTTTGCTTATTTTAAGATTGCGGAAGGTTGTAATCGCCCATGTTCATTCTGTGCCATTCCGTTAATGCGTGGTAAGCACTTAAGTAAACCAATGGAAGAATTGGTAAATGAGGCAAAAATACTAGCGGCAAACGGCACGAAAGAACTTATTTTAATTGCCCAAGATTTAACCTATTACGGTTTAGATTTATACGGTGTTCGTAAATTAGATGAATTGATGCGCCGCTTATCGGATGTTCCAGGCATTGAATGGATTCGTTTGCAATACGCCTACCCTTCTGGTTTCCCAATGGAGATTTTAGATGTGATGAATGAACGTGCGAATATCTGTAACTATTTGGATATGCCTTTACAGCACATTACCGATAATATGCTGAAATCAATGCGTCGTGGTACCACCAAACAAAAGACCATTGATTTAGTTAATCAAATACGCGATAAAGTACCAAACATTGCCATGCGTACCACTTTAATTTGTGGTTATCCTGGCGAAACAGAACGCGATTTTGAAGAAATGAAAGAATGGGTAGCCGAAACAAAATTTGACCGTTTAGGCTGCTTTACGTATTCGCATGAAGAGAAAACGCATGCGCATAGCCTAGTTGATGACGTTCCTGATGAAGTAAAACAGCAACGCGTTGAAGACATTATGGAGATTCAACAAGGTATTTCATTCGACATTAACCAAGAAAAAGTAGGCAAAACCTTTAAAGTATTGGTTGATAAAAAAGAAGGCGATTTCTTTATTGGACGTACCGAATTCGACTCGCCAGAGGTCGATAACGAAGTATTAATAGATGCGGCTACTGGTTATGCCGCAAACGGAAGCTTCGTCAATGTTAAAATTGACCGAGCGGAAGATTTCGATTTATACGGAAAAATCGTTTAAGAATATATTTAAAATCCCGAGCTATAAAACTCGGGATTTTTTAATTCTAGATTGCTTAATCTTTGGGTCTATCTTTTATTTGACTTGGTTTTAGCCAAATTTTTGCTCCTTTTTTATTGACATAGTATTTCTCATTTTTATTGTTGATGTACACATCGGAACCGTCTGGCGCCATTTTACCTTTCCAAACTTTGTCGGTTACTTTAGAAGCCCCTTTAACGGCTACCTCGGCGGTTTTGTTGCCAACATCGGTTGCTGCTTTTTCTACACCGCTTTTCTTTTTTTCTTGCGCATTGGAATGATAACTTAAGCCCACACTTAATGCGATGGCTAATAAGCCCATTTTACATATTCTTTTCATGGTATTGTTTTTTTAAGTAGATACTTTAAGAACACGTAGGTCTTTGCTTTTGTTTGAAACGCCTGCTCGAAAAAAGAGCCAAGAACGCTTAGCTTTGTTTAATAAGCCTGATGGCAGTGAGCACGAAGCCCTTTGGGCGAAGTAAAATGAACAGCAGGGCTGCAGGGAGCGAAACACCACTGGCTTCCACTTTCGATTCTATTTTAAAACAAAAAAGCTTGATACACGTACCAAGCTTTCAATGTTTTTTATTTTTAGTTTAACTTTTCTGCCAACAACTTCATTTCGATATGTGGCGAACGTTTTTGGTATAAAATATTGTGAACGGCCTTGCAAATAGGCATTTCTACCTGGTACTCTTGATTCTTAATGTGCATGCATTTTACAGCATAATAACCTTCGGCAATCATGTTCATTTCCAACTGTGCAGAACGAACGGTATATCCTTTGCCAATCATATTACCAAAGGTTCGGTTGCGGCTAAATTGCGAGTACGCGGTAACCAATAAATCGCCTAAATAGGCCGACTCTTTGATGTCGCGATCGATGGGATGCACAGCATCTACAAAGAGTTTTATTTCGCGTATGGCATTACTGATTAAGACTGCTTGAAAATTATCGCCATAGCCAATACCATGACAAATACCACTTGCAACCGCATAAATATTTTTTAAAACCGCAGCATACTCGGTTCCGAAGATATCATCAGACACATTGGTTTTGATATAGCGCGTGTTAAGAAAAGAGGCAAATACGCCCGCACTTTCAATATCCGTACAAGCGATGGTGATGTAAGAAAGTTTCTCGAAAGCAACTTCTTCGGCGTGGCAAGGACCGCTTATGACTAAAATATCGTCGTAAGGGATTTGATAATGAGTGTGCAAAAATTCGCCAATAATGAGGTTGTCTTCTGGTACAATTCCTTTGATGGCTGAGATAATCTTTTTTCCTTTTAAGTCATCAGCAGTAACCTCGGCTAAAGATTCTTTTAGAAAAGCGGCAGGCACATTTAAAATGATATAATCTGAAGATTGAACGATATGCTTTAGATTCGAACAAATGTTTGCTTGATTTATTTTTATTTCTACCGAACTCAGATAATGTGGATTGTGTTTAAATTTCTTGATGTGCTCTATTGCTTCTTCATTGCGCATCCACCAAAAAATTTCCTTTTCAGAGAGATTATCTGACAACATTTTAATGATGGCTGTTGCCCAGCTTCCGCCCCCTATCATGCCTATTTTAGGTACCATAATATAAATAGTTTTAGGTAAAGGAAAAAAGGCCTAAAGTGTAAGGCTTAAAGCTTAGGTTAAAAATTAAATTTAAAACTCCAAACCCTACGCCCTACACCTCCAAAGCCTCTAAGCCTCACACCTTCATTTTTGCGCAAGTTACTATTTATTGCAGGTAATTTTACCCTTACTTCTTAGCTTCTTTGTTAAATAACTGGTCTTTAGAGGTTTTTTCTACAACTGCCCCGTCTTTAAGTTTGTTTTGAATGGCTGCATAAGGGCCTGTTACAACTTCTTGACCCGATTTTAATCCTGATTTTACAATGATGTATTGGTCGTTTTGTATACCGGTGGTTACCTCTTGTTTTTTAACTTTTTTGGTTTTTGCATCGTATAGATAAACGTACTGTTTCACCGTCTTATCATTTAATTTAGACTTTTGTTTATCGTTATTTCCTTCATTGCCACCTGTTTTGTCAGATGACTTTCCTGCATCGGTGAATACCGCTTGAATTGGAATGGTTAAACTGGTTTGTGTTTCACTTTCGATATCAACGGTTGCTGACATACCTGGACGAAATACGGATTGTTGTTTACCATCGGTATCTTCTTTAATGCGGATTTTTACCGAAAAGTTTGTCACTTGATCTACTGAAGATGAGGTTGTTGTACCAACAGCAGTTGATGAACTGGCAATCTCCGTTACTTCACCTCTGAATTTTCTATCGGCAAATGCATCTACTTCGATGGAAGCCTTATCGCCTACTTTTACACGTGTGATATCGTTTTCGTTTACATCTACATTTACTTCCATTGATGATAGATTTGAAATACGCATAATTTCTGTACCTGCCATTTGCGAGGTACCTAAAATACGGTCGCCCAACTCAATTGACAGTTTTGATACCACACCATCTACTGGTGCATAAATAGTCGTTTTAGCCAAGTTTGCACCTGCTTCTTTTACGTTTGCACCTGTTTGTTCTAAGGTAAACTTAGCCCCTACTACGTTTTCCTTTGCACTTGCTAAGGTTGCCTTTGCCGTTAAATAAGCCGCTTTTGCTGCATCAAATTCTGAGGCAGAAATTACTTTTTTATTAAACAATTCTACATTCCGTTTGTACGTAGCTTCTGCATTAATAAAATTTGCTTGATTTTGGGCCAATTGCTGTTGTGCCGCAGCCACATTTGCTTTTTGAGCATTGTACGTAGCCACTGTTCTATCGTAACCCGATTGCAAAACATCTGGACGAACCTTACATAATAACTGACCTGCTTTTACCACATCGCCTTCTTTTACTTTCAGTTCAACTACCTCTCCTGACACTTCCGAACTTAACTTCACTTCTGTTTCAGGTTGTATTTTTCCACTGGCGGTAACGGTTTCTACTACTGTTTTTTCACCGGCTTTTTCGACGGTTACCTTTTCGGCTTTCGATCCGCCAATTACACCGGCCAGTTTTAAACCTATAAGGACCAATACAATAAGACCAATTGCAATGAGTATATGCTTAAGTTTCATAATTTATTTATTGTTTTATCTCTAAATCTTTTTTAATTAAAATGTGATGGGTTTACCCAAATAATAGTCGATTACTTTTGCTCTGAATAACAAATCGTATTTTGCTTGGATAAAATCTATTTCCGCTTTATTTCTATTGGTTAAGGCAGTGCTCAAATCTAATGAATTCACTAAACCTACTCCAAAACGTTGCTCAACAGCATAATAGGCATCTTTTTGTGCATTAAAGGCATTTTGAGTAGATGCGTATCTACTTTGTGCAGCCGTTAAATCAGCTACGGCTTGCGACACAATTTTATTTAAAGAGTTCTTAGCCAGTTGCTCTGAAACCACTGCGTTATTGTAGTTGATTTTAGCCTTACGCACATTGGTACGGGCATTAAATCCGCTAAATACAGGTATACGAAGCGTCATACTGATATTCTTTGATTGATTATTATCTAATTGGTCCCAAAATGGATTATTTGACGCTAGACTATTGTACTGGTAAATATAGTTACTTCCATAACCGGCGCCCATTGATAAAGTTGGGTAATAACTGCCTTTAGCAATATCAATGGCCTTCTCCGCAACCTTCGTCCGTAAAGAAGCTAATTTAATATCCGGAAATGATTGCATTGCACTTTCAAATACTGTTTGGCTTTCGTACTTGTTTACATCCGATTTCAAAGCTGATTCTAAAGGAGCTTCTACTTCAAATTGGCTATTACCTGGTATCTCCATCAACTGGGCTAAAGTTAAATACGAAATGGTTAAGGTATTTTGTGCGTTTGTGACACCAAGTTCTGCCGTTGCTACTTGAGACTTTGCTTGGGAAACATCAGCTACCGTACCGCGACCAGCTTCCAATAATGCATTGGAGCGAGTTAAGGTTTTAGTTGAAACATCGAGTTGATCGGCTGAAGCTTTTAATAAATCTCTATTGTACAAAACCTGCATATATGCGGTAACTACTTGTAAAATCAAGTCATTTTTAATTTTATCAACATTTGTTTTATCCGCTTCCAATGAAATCTTGTTTTGACGGATTTGATTGATTTTTGCTAAACCACCAAACAAATCGACATTTACACCTGCATTTAGATTTAAATTATACGTTTGCGTGTTTTGGTAAATACCCGTATTACCGTAGTTATTTCTACCCCAACCCATATTTTGTTGACCATTTAAACCCAAAGTAGGCAGCAAAGCATACTGCGATTGCTTTAACGTTTCATCTGTTACAGCGGCACTAAATGCGGCTTGCTTAATCTGCAAGTTATTTTTAAGCGTACTATCTACAGCTTGTTGAAGTGTAATTACTTTCTGTGCTTGAGCACCTTGACTTAAACCTATGACCAGCGCAAACGTTGCTGCCACTAAAAATTTATCCCGAGTAATTTTCTTCATATATGTTATTTCTATATTAATCATTCAATCTGTACATGCATTTACTACCTTTGCTATTCATGTACTTAATTAAATCGCCAATTTTACTTAAATGGTATTATCCCTCATTACTTTGGAACAAAGCTCGCTCCAAAAAAGTGATTTATTTGACCTTTGACGACGGACCTATACCCAATGTTACAGATTTTGTTTTAAAAACACTAAAAGCTTTTGATGCAAAAGCTACTTTTTTCTGTATTGGCGATAATATTGGCAAATATCCTGAAATTTTTGAACGTATTCAAAATGCTGGACACGCTATTGGAAACCATACTTTCAATCATTTGAAGGGCTGGGAAACCGAAACGGAGGCGTATGTAACAAATACATTAAAGTGTCAATCGCTTACGCAAACCAATCTTTTTCGACCACCTTACGGGAGAATAAAGAAAGCGCAAATCTCGCGTCTCAAATCTCAAATGCCGGATTTACAGATTGTGATGTGGGATGTTTTAAGTGGGGATTTTGACACCCACCTTTCGCCCGAAAAATGCTACCAAAATGTGATCAAACATACTGAAAGTGGCTCCATCATTGTATTTCACGATAGTTTAAAAGCTTTTGACCGGTTGGAATATGCGCTACCACGGGTGCTAAAGTATTTTTCAGATAGGGGTTTCTTATTTGCTTCTTTGTAACCTGATTTCAAGAGTTTTTGAGTTGCTGTTATCAGTTTTCGTTATTGCGAAGCTGGATTTGAGCGAGCTGTGTATCCCGAGCATTAGGGAAAGTAATCTATTTTCTAGCCTGAGAAAAAGAAATAAGCTCAATTTGTTTGCCACGGAAACACAAAAAACACGGAAGGTTAATTTTTTGAGATTGCTTCATCTCGCACAGTCTAGCTTCGACGATGATTTAAACAGCCGTTCATTGCGCGCTAAGCAAAGCTAACTGCTTCCTACTTAGAGATGCTTTTCCGAATAATCGGAACACGTTGTGCCGCAGCATGACAGCAAAATTTTGAGCAACATGCTATGAAAACAAACGTTCAAACCTCCAGCCAGCAACCGAGGTACGCCCGTCGACCCTGAATGCTCCTATCGTGTGGACAGATCTTAACAAGATAATGGAAATAAAAAGGAGTTTAGTTTACGCCTCATCGGCTGCGGCATCCTTCTTTTTGCTTGATGCAATTCCAGTCTCGGGATAAACATCCTAGGCCGGTCCTAGCATGGGGCTAGCCGAGCAATTGCCAGAATAAAACATGCCGGTAAAACAAACGTTCAAAATAGCATGCACTAACCGAAGTACGCCCGTCGGTCCCCAGCAGCGGGAAAAAACAAAAACAGTTGCAGCAACATTCGAATGTGTACTACCGAGCATTGTTCTATTCAGTTTTGTGGCAATAATTAAATCTTGGTTACAAAACCAATCCCCACAAAACCGCGCGAGACTGTTTTTGTTTTGAGGAATGGCCTTGCGGGCAAAGCTGCCTAGCCGGATCGACAAAGGCTTTTGGTTACTTTTGGCCCACAAAAGTAAATGCCCTGCCGGCAAGAGGCAAGCAAGGGAAAGCGGGTTGGCAAACACCGAACACCGAATCAAGAAAATTTCATAAACACCCCTCGTTCATTGCGCGCTTAGTAAGCCATCTCTTAAAGAAAAATCAATTATCGCCTCATTGCCGGCGGGACAACTTCTTTTACCTTGATGTAAAAGAAGTCAAAACATCAAGGCTTGGATCTGTTGTTGAATAAAGCTAGCAGAAACTTGATGGCGATAATTTGAGGCCTTGGCTTCGCTCCATTCCTTCGCTCGGCTGCAAATTCTCTTGAACAGTAAGAATTTGAACGTTTCTGCAAAGCTTCTCGCTGCTTTCTTCGGCCACCATCTCCTAGGCCGGTCCTAGCATGGGGGCTAGCCTAGCACCGGATATTAGAGATGCTTTGTATCTAGAGAATGATAAAAATAGCGTATAAGTGATTTTTTTGGTAACACGCTTGAGAACAAACGTTCAAAATTGCAGGCACTAACCGAAGTACGCCCGTCGGTCCCCAGCAGCGGAAAAAAACAAAAACAGGAGAACGAACATTCGAATATGTAGTACCGAGCATTGTTCTATTCAGTTTTGTGGAAATAATTAAATACTGGTTACAAAACCAATCTCCACAAAACCTAGCGAGATTGTTTTTGTTTTGCGCGAAGGCCTTGCGGGTAAAGCTGCCTAGCTGGATCGACAAAGGCTTTTGTTTACTTTTGGCCTTCAAAAGTAAATTGCCCTGCCGGCAAAAGAGGCAGGAAAGGCATGAGGGGTGGCAAACAACCTGTACCATTTATTGAAAACTTCATCCCCCTCATCATTGTACGCAGCAAAGCAATCTCATGATTTTTTTATAGTGGGAGGTGATAACACCTGACTCGGCGGGAAGATTAACATTCAAAAATAATTATAAAATAGCAGCATAAAACTTGGTTTTGTCATAACAATCATTGCGATGCTGGATTTGAGGGAGTTGTGCATCCCGAGCATTGGGGAAGCAATCTTTTTAGAAGAGATTGCTTCCTCGGCTGAAAAAGCCTTCTCGCTAAGACGAGAAAACACTTGGTCGATACTGAACAGTTATTTGTTTAATGCATACTTCAAATTATCAAAGAGTCGTTGAATTAATCGGCGGTCGTTTGTGATAATTTCTGCACTCCCTTTGGCTTCGGCTTTAGCACTTAAAACTGTACCGTAATTCGTTTTAAGTTGCTGTGGAAAATCAACTAAAATTTGATAGGTATCTACATCGCTTTTCTCAGTTTTAGTGGTGTTGGTTGTTAAAGAGATGGAACGAACTCTTCCTGTTACTGAACCATATTCGTTGTATGGGAAATTATCTAACTTCACAATTACTTCTTGGTGTTCTTTAATTTTACCTGCACCTTGTGCCGGAACAATTAATTGACCTAATACTGTTTCTTGTTTAGGTATAATGGTAAAAACCTGCTCGCCACTTTGAACAAATTGATTTTCGGTATAAAATTTTAGAAATTGAACTTTTCCATCAAATGGAGATTCAAAAACATATTTCTGCTTCCACATCTTGATATTATCCGTTAAATCATTAAATGCCGAAATTAGGGCAATTCGGTATTCCTTTTCCTTTTCGGGTTTAGTAACTTCTACTTGCTGCAATTGCGAATACGTTTGTTGACGGCTTTGGTTTGCAGTAGCCAGGGAATTCAAAGCACTTTGATTAGCATCTTTAGCCGAAACATAACTCATTTGCGTTTTATCAAATTCTGCCTCGCTAATTACGCGCTTTAAAAATAGAATCGAATCTCGGCTATAAAATTTGTGCGTTAATTGCAAATTACGAGTAGCCATTTCTACGCGCTGTTTAGCGGCCTCAATAGCCAGTTTTTGTTCATTTAGTATCTCTTTCAAGCTAGCTCCTTGCTTATCATACACATGCCCCTCTTTAAAATTAATGTATGTTTGCAAGGCAGATGTAAAGCCATAATACTTCGCATTCAATTCGCCTAGTGAAAAATTTTTGGGTAATTTTTGCTGTAACTCAACAATCAAATCGCTGTTCGGATTATAGGGTTTTAGTAAACTATCTATATACTTTACATTTATGGGATTGGTACCGTTTTCTAGATAAGCAATTAACTGCCCTCCTTTAACCTCCTCCATCGATTGAGTGTGCATAATTTTCATTTTGCCATAACTACTGGCCACTAATTTTACGGGCGCATTGGCTGTGTTAATAGTAATCTGTCCGGTTACGATGTCTGGATAGCGAACTATCCAACCAAAAAAAATCATTACTATAAAAATAAAGAGTACTATACTACTTACCCCTAAACCAAAGCGTGTGGGCATGCGCTCAATAATGGCTTGTACTTCTTCATTTCGTTCGCTATCGAATGCAATAGCTAATGTTTTGTTAGTTTCTTGTGTCTGTATATTTTCCATAAAAGAGCGTAAAATTCTATTAAAATAGATTAATTAATGACCACCAATGGTTCTTTTTCGACTGTTAATTCCGATTGCGTTTTTACCAATTGATAATAGCGTCCTTTGCGTTCCATTAAAATGTTGTGATTGCCAATTTCTACCACCATTCCATTTTGCATGACCACAATTTGTTCGGCTTTGCGAATGGTCGTTAACCGGTGCGCTACCACAATTACTGTTTTTCCTTTAAAAACAGCATCTAAGGCTTCGGTTATCTTTTGCTCATTAATGGTATCTAATGAATTTGTGGCCTCATCAAAAAACAAATAATCAGGGTTTTTATACAATGCGCGAGCTATTAAAATACGTTGTTTTTGTCCACCACTTAAGCCGCGTCCCTGCTCGCCCATCATGGTTTGGTAACCCAAAGGTAAAGCCTCTATTTCTTGGGCAATATTGGCAGTATGCAGGGCTTTTTTTAAGCGTTCGTAATCAACCTTATCATCATCTAACACAATGTTGTTTAAAATGGTGTCGTTAAAAATTTTTCCATCCTGCATTACAGCACCGCATTTATCACGCCATTGGCGTAAACTGATGTTGTTTATGTTCATATCTCCTATGCGGATATCGCCAAAACTTGGTTTATACAATCGCAGTAGCAGTTTTAGAAGGGTCGATTTTCCACTACCGCTATCGCCCACAATAGCTGTTACCTTACCCTGAGGAATGATTAGACGAACACCTTGCAAAACAGGCTTCCCATTCGGCGTATATTGAAAAGCAACATTATTTACCACTAAACTCTTATTTTCGGGTAGTTCAATGCTGTTTGTTCCTACGTTGTCGTGTTCATCTTCCAATTGATGTATTTCGTTTAAACGCAAAAAACTCAGTTTCGCAAATTGAAAACCAATGATAAATTGAATAAATTGAACCACTGGAGCGTTTAACATCCCGATAATAAATTGGGTGCTAATCATGACTCCAAAAGTAATTTCGCCAGCTATAACCGCCTTTGCGCAATAAAATGTAATGAATAAATTTTTAAGCTGATCAATAAATTGAGCTCCCAAATTTTGGCTATTGGTTACACTCAAAACCCTCAAGTTCACCTTATACAAACGGGCCTGTATGCCCTCCCATTTCCAGCGTTTGTGCTTCTCGTAGTTATTAATTTTAATATCTTGTATGCCTGCTATCGTTTCAACCCAATAACTTTGATTTTTACTTACCAAATCAAAATATTCCCAATCTAGCTTCTTTCTAACTTTCATAAAGGCCATCACCCAGGCAACATACAACACACTTCCGGCTAAAAAAATATAAAATATAATAGGGTTATAGAAAAACATAATCACACCAAATACCACAAATGTTAAGGTAGAAAACACCATATTAAGCGAGTTATTCATAATAAAACTACGAATACGCTCGTGGTCTTGGGCACGTTGCAAAATATCGCCAGCCATTTTATTTTCAAAAAAAGTAATGGGCAAACGCATTAGCTTTATTAGATAATCAGAAATAAGCGCAATGTTGACACGCGAGGTAACGTGTAATAATATCCAATCGCGTACCATGTTGCTGAGCAGCATACTCACAATTATAGCTACATTGGCTAGCAACACAATGTTTATAAAATCAACATCGTGGGTTTGTATACCAACATCTATTACGGCCTTGCTTATAAAGGGTAATAGGCCTTGGAGCACGGTAACCAACAACATAACCACAAAAAGGTTTACAAAACT
This sequence comes from Pedobacter paludisoli, assembly GCF_052344095.1. GTDB lineage: Bacteria > Bacteroidota > Bacteroidia > Sphingobacteriales > Sphingobacteriaceae > Pedobacter. Next base: position 2,407,343 of record NZ_CP179926.1, read on the forward strand.
CTTTTTGTAAGGGCGGAAATAGCCAAAAAAGTTCTCGAACGTTTTACGGCGCTCTATCTTTTCATTACCCTGTCGTTCGTAAAAATCGGCCATGGGCTCTATAGCCATTAAAACCCCTTTCTCCTCCCCTCCCTTTTTAATCCATTTGGCAGCAAACTCATCGGCACTGTATTGAACAAGCCCCTTTGCTGGATCGGAGACATACACCTTGCCTTTAGGCTTTTGGTTTGCCGCATTTTGCTTCGAGCTTTCAGCTTTATAAACCACCACAAAATGGCTATTGTCCCAATGTACAATGGCTGGTAAAGGTATTTTTTCTATCAATTCACTTAGCGAACATTTTAAGGATAAACTCCGCAAACCAATTTCTTCGGCGGCATGGCTCAAATCGGCAAAGGAAACCCCTTCTTTGGTAATGCCGCATTTATCGCGTAGGTATTGCAAACTGTAAAATTTACCATAGTGTTTAGCTATCATTTTAAGACAAGCCGGACCACAATCCATCATATCCAGTTGCCGGTCGTTGGGGAATTTTTTGAGCATTTTGCGTTAATTTTAATTTTTCCAAATTTTGTTTTTTTTTTTGTTTTTCAAAATAATATTTTGACTTTAGCGATAAACAAATTAATCTCTTACCTTAAAATTTTAAATTAACGATGAGAAAAAACGCTCCATTACCTTTTGATCAACTAGCAAAAGAATTTGAACTAATTGATTCTACAGAAACCATAAAAGGTGGTTTATTCGTAACCAATCCTTATAGTAATACATCCGTTTTTCAGGTAGATGAACAATCAGGTACAGTAGTTTTGCTCAGTGCTCCTCCAGGTTTAGTCTGGAATCCTGACCTTCTCGTATTCGATTTCCCTTCGAATGTCGATACCTCCTCATACTTCATCGCTGAAAATGACCCCATTTACAAAACAGAAAACGGGCGCTCATATATTAGCTGGGACAATGGTGCAACTTGGGAAAATTCATTAGATGAAGTAAAAATTACTGCTTCATACAACACTGGAAGCATGGACGATTTCTTTACACAAGCTCTGTCAGGAGGTTATCTTGCATATCTCGAAAATTATTACTATCACTTGTACCAAAACCAGAATGGTGGGGGTTCTTCGGGAGGAGGGGGTGGTGGTAGCACTGGAGGTTCGGGAAGTGGTTCTGGAGGAAATAATGCAACTGGTCAGCTTCAACAAATTAGCTTAAATCCAAACAATACTAATGAAAGTTTTACACAAAATTTAATTTACCAAGCAATTTCTTGGGCTGATGCAACAACAGGACTAGCTTTTAGTGCTTCCGAAGCATCAGCATTATATATGGGCACAACAATGCCTGGATGGTTCTCTGCTGCATCAAATGGAATGGCTTGGATTGGCGTAGTGGATAATGTAGCCCAATTTATTGACGACCCCAATTGGACAGATGCAACTCAAGTAGTTATTGGTTCAGCACTTATCCTCGTTGCGGGGCCAGAAGTAATTTTAATAGGCTCCGCTGGTTTATTTATCTGGGAATTGGTAGAATAATACACATATGCTAAAAATATATTTTTTCTGCTTATACAAATTTATCCAGAAATTGAATAAGTCAAAAATTAACCATGCTCATAGGGCGGCCCTCCTAGTTAGTATTAGTTTGATTGATCTATTTCACATTTTAATGATTCCATTAAACAACTATTATTCCTTACACTTTTATTCAGGCCTACAAGGCAAACTTAACAATGCAATAATTTCATCTCTTGCATTATTCTACGTGTATAATCTTTGTGTAAAGAATGATAAATTAAAACAAATTAAGAATTCTTATGAAGAAGGCCTATATGATACAAAAAGGAATAGATTAATAGCTTTGCTAATTTTTATTATTTTACTTATTTCGCCTTTTCTAATAGCGATTAAAGTGAAAAATATTTCTTTAACAGAAATTCCATTAACTAAATAAGTCGTGTAAGCAAAAATATTGTATCGAACAGTAAACAAAGTACATATATCATATATTGGCTAGTACAAAGAAATAAAATACAAAAGAGTAATTTATTTTCAATGTTCGCCTTTATTGGATATGGAGGATTGTTAGTTGAGAAAAATTCATCACTTTTGCATTTTACAGCAGAACAAGCTACTGCCTTAGCGGACATTAGAGCCAGCCTTGAATCAACATGAAGCACTTGTAGAAAAGCGAGCTAAAACAGCTACGACAGATAGGAGGTATCGAGGGAAGAGCCGGGTTGGAGAAACAATCAATCGAACACCCAAACCATTTAACGATAAAAAGCTAAGCAAATACCAACAAAAAAAGGAACGGAAGTCGTTTAAAAGAAGAACTGGAATTGAACCAACCATTGGTCACGTAAAAACCGACCATAGATTAGGGAGGAATTTTTATAAAGGAATATTCGGAGACAACATCAATATTATGTTGGCTGCAGCAGCTTTCAATTTTAAAAGGATGATGAACAAATGGAAATCAGTTCTATTTGGCTTTTTTCGACAATGGTTTTTATTCTTTCAAATCTGCATGAAACTGAAGTGCAATTCAAATATAATTCAGATAAGCACTTTTTAAGGAACGACTAATTATCTTAGTTTTAGCGTAAACTCAAAAAAAATATGAAAACAAAAGCTAAATTAGGGTTGAGCTACAAGTAAAAGAATTTGTAAATAAGATTTTATTTTATCAAGACTAAATGAATAAATCAATGAAGTATGCTTTTCAAGTTATGGGCTTTTTAATAAGCTTTGGCTATTTGTTGTTAATATATAATAACCCACTAAATAAAGACATCAGAACTCCACTTCTCTGTAGTTTAGGTTTAATCTTTTCTGGTATTTTTTTTATTCGTAAAGACAAAATACGAAGCATATGTGTGATCGTAATAATGTTATTTCTTATCATCCATTACTTCTACTTTGCAGGGCCTACATATTGATTAAAGGGAGTGTTTCCTGAACTGTGTCATTATCTAAATTAATGCTTCTCAGAAGCTGTTATTTTCTTTAAGAATTCTGTCACCAAATTTAATATATAACTGCGACATTGCCAATCCCCAATTATGGACTGGTATTGTCCATTTTCTGCTAATGTTTTTAATGACCAAATACATGAGTTTCAGCAGCGCCTGTTCAGAAGAAAACGCTTTCTATCGAAAAAAGGAATGAATTGGATTTTACTACATTGCATAACAATTTCCATGTCAGATGTGCTTACTTCAAACCCTCAAGACCACTGTTTCCAAATCAAAAAATTAAACAATAAGCCAATTAGAAAGGGCTTTTTTACTTTTTGAGAGTTTTATAGCAGAAGCTTTGCTTTTCTAGCCCCGATTGGACGAAAAGCCCGCAGCGTAGCGAGGACTTGAAGGGAAAGCGGGATGATTGAAACCGAATGGCACATTTTCTGCGCTGCAAAAAAAGGCGTTATCGAATATAAACCAAACACGGACATTGCTGTTTTGATTGACAAGCATTTAAGCGTTGCCCACCACATGATTTCCAATAATTTAGAACAATTCCAAATTAGCTAATCGCTTGAGTAAATTCTATTTAAAACTTGTTTTTTGTTATTTTTGTTTTGGTTAAAAAATGTAGTTTTATAGCCATTAAACACAGATTAATTTCGAAAACAATAATTTTTTGTAAAAAGTGCGTTGACAGACGGTTACGTGACCTTTTAATCAAAAAATAATCAACCCAAGATGAGTATTTATAACGATTATATCCAGGAAATTGAAGAAAGAAAAAGTCAAAATCTTCATCCTAAACCGATTGATGGAGCTGAATTATTAAGCGAAATCATTGAACAAATCAAAAGTGTAAACAATATCAACAGAGAAGAAGCTGTTAATTTCTTCATATACAACACCTTACCCGGAACAACGAGTGCTGCCGGCGTAAAAGCGCAATTCTTAAAAGAAATTATTTTAGGTGAAGCTGTTGTAGCTGAAATTGCATCGGATTTCGCCTTTGAGTTATTGTCGCACATGAAAGGCGGTCCTTCTATAAAAGTTTTATTAGACATTGCTTTAGCCGATAATGGCGATAAAGCTAAAAAAGCAGCCGAAGTGCTTAAAACGCAAGTTTTCTTATACGACGTAGATACCGACCGTTTGAAAGAAGCGTACAACAATGGAAATGAAATTGCAAAAGATATACTGGAAAGCTATGCTAAAGCAGAATTCTTTACCAAATTACCAGCCGTTGAAGAAGAAATTAAAGTAGTCACTTTTATTGCCGGTATTGGCGATATTTCGACCGATTTATTATCACCCGGTAACCAAGCACACTCGCGTTCGGACCGTGAATTGCACGGTAAATGCATGATTACCCCTGAAGCGCAAGAACAAATCAAAGCTTTACAAGCGCAACATCCTGATAAAAGTGTGATGTTGGTAGCGGAGAAAGGCACCATGGGCGTAGGTTCTTCTCGTATGTCGGGCGTAAACAACGTAGCCCTTTGGACTGGTAAGCAGGCATCTCCATATGTTCCTTTTGTAAACATCGCCCCTATTGTAGGGGGTACAAACGGCATCTCTCCTATTTTCTTAACCACGGTTGACGTTACCGGCGGTATTGGTATCGACCTTAAAAATTGGGTAAAGAAAACCGACGAAAATGGAAACGTATTACGAAACGAACAAGATGAACCAATTTTAGAGCAGGTATATTCGATAGAAACAGGAACCGTTTTAACCATCAATACCAAAACAAAAAAATTATACAACGGCGAACAAGAACTGATTGATATTTCGAAAGCCTTAACGCCGCAAAAAATGGAATTTATGAAAGCAGGTGGCTCATACGCCATCGTTTTCGGTAAAAAAATCCAAACGTTTGCCGCTAAAACCTTAGGAATTGAAGCGCCAACAGTATTTGCCCCTGCCAAAGAGGTATCGATCGAGGGACAAGGTTTAACGGCTGTAGAAAAAATATTCAATAGAAATGCAGTAGGAGTAACACAAGGAAAGGTATTGCATGCGGGTTCTGATGTTCGTGTAGAAGTGAACATTGTAGGTTCGCAAGACACCACTGGTTTAATGACCGCCCAAGAACTAGAGGCCATGGCCGCTACGGTTATTTCGCCAATTGTGGATGGTGCTTATCAATCGGGTTGCCATACCGCATCGGTTTGGGATAAAAAAGCACAAGCCAACATTCCTAAATTGATGAAATTTATGAATGAATTTGGTGTAATTACTGCCCGCGATCCGAAAGGCGTATATCACTCCATGACCGATGTAATTCACAAAGTATTAAACGACATTACGATTGACGAATGGGCCATCATCATCGGAGGTGACTCGCACACGCGTATGTCGAAAGGGGTTGCTTTTGGTGCCGATTCAGGAACCGTAGCCTTAGCGCTTGCAACGGGAGAAGCATCAATGCCTATTCCGGAGTCGGTAAAAGTAACCTTCAAAGGCGAAATGAAGGCACACATGGATTTCCGTGATGTGGTACATGCTACGCAATTGCAAATGCTGCAACAATTTGATGGCGAAAACGTTTTCCAAGGCCGTATCATCGAAGTACACATTGGTACCTTATTAGCCGATCAAGCCTTTACCTTTACCGATTGGACTGCAGAGATGAAAGCAAAAGCATCTATCTGCATTTCGCAAGACGATACCTTAATCCAATCGTTGGAAATTGCGAAAAGCCGTATCCAAATCATGATTGATAAGGGAATGGATAACCATAACCAAGTGCTTCAAGGATTGATTAACAAAGCAAATAAACGTATTGAAGAAATTAAAACGGGTATTAAACCTGCTTTAATGCCTGATGATAACGCGAAGTATTATGCAGAGGTGGTAATTGATTTGGATCTGATTGAAGAGCCAATGATTGCCGATCCGGATGTAAACAATGCCGATGTATCGAAACGCTATACGCACGATACCATCCGCGATTTAACTTACTATGGTGGCGATAAAAAAGTGGATCTTGGTTTCGTAGGTTCTTGCATGGTTCACAAAGACGATTTAAAAATCGTTTCGCAAATGCTTAAAAATGTTGAGAAAGCAAACGGCTCTGTATCATTCAAAGCTCCTCTTGTAGTTGCTGCTCCTACTTACAACATCATCGATGAGTTAAAAGCAGAAGGCGATTGGGAATACTTACAAAAATATTCAGGTTTTGAATTTAGTGATGCATTGCCAAAAAGCGCTGCACGTACTGAATACGAAAACATTATGTACCTAGAACGCCCAGGTTGTAACTTATGCATGGGTAATCAAGAAAAAGCAGCCAAAGGCGATACCGTTATGGCTACCTCTACTCGTTTATTCCAAGGCCGTGTAGTAGAAGATAAAGAAGGCAAAAAAGGTGAATCTTTATTGGCTTCAACACCTGTGGTAGTTCTTTCGGCTATTTTAGGTCGTATTCCAAACATCGATGAATACAAATCGGCAGTAGAGGGTATTAATTTAACTAAGTTTACCCCTATTTCTATAAAACACTAAACACAGCATTTAAACATACTTTGTTTAAAGAGAAAAGCTATCCTAATTTATTTAGGGTAGCTTTTTTGTTTTTACATAGAGCGAATAGAGATTTGTGTTCTTTAATAGCTTATAAAATTCTAAAAATTGCTGTCATCCTCAAGCGCAGCGAAGGATCTCAGAGATGAATACTGCTTACAGATGATTGATTATAAAATTACAGGAAGAATTGTTCTTAATCACCACCCTAAAGGAATTTCTTATAAGAGATTTCTCCTTCCCCGAAATGACAATAATACTGTATAAGTTCCTTTTTTTTAACGATATGCGGGTACAACAAACGTTCAAAACAGCATTCAGTAACCGAAGAACCTCCGTCAATCCCGAATGTTCGGGATGTACCCCGAATGCTCGGGATGTACCCCAAGCAGCGGAAAAAACAAAACAGGTGCACAAACATTCAAATTTGTACTACCGAGCATTGTGCTATTCAGTTTTGTGGGAGAAATTTAATACTGGTTACAAAGTCAATCAACCACAAAACCAGCGAGACTGTTTTTGTTTTGAGCATTGGGCTCGCGCGCAAAGCTGCCTAGCCGGATTGACAAAAGCTTTTGTTAATTTGGCCCTCAAAAGTAAATTGCCCTGCCAGCTAGAGGCAAGCAAAGCAAAAAGCGAGGAAATTAAATTATTGAACTTCACTAATCTTACAAAAAATTGATTTTCCAAGCCTTTCTAATGTCTAAACTAGCATTAAATAAAATATTATGACAAATTTCAAAAACAACTCTGTCAAAAATTGTTTAATTTAGATAGTATAGTTATTGACAACATTCTTTTAACAAAACATAGTATGGCCTTTGATATAGACATGATTAAAAAGGTTTATGCCAACTTTGGTAGTCGCGTTGATGCGGCTCGTGCAATTGTTGGTAGACCACTAACCCTATCCGAAAAAATATTATACGCCCATCTTTGGGATGGAGACCCTAAAACGGCTTTCGTAAGAGGAAGCGATTACGTCGATTTTGCTCCTGATCGTGTAGCCATGCAGGATGCTACTGCACAAATGGCTCTTCTACAATTTATGCAGGCAGGCCGCCCGAAAGTAGCCGTTCCTTCAACAGTTCATTGTGATCACTTGATTATGGCAAAAGAAGGCGCTGCTATTGATTTACCACATGCTAAAACGGAAAGTGCAGAAGTATTCGACTTCCTTTCTTCGGTATCGAACAAATATGGTATTGGTTTCTGGAAACCCGGAGCGGGTATTATTCATCAGGTTGTATTGGAAAATTATGCTTTCCCAGGTGGGATGATGATTGGTACCGACTCACACACCGTTAATGCAGGTGGTTTAGGGATGGTAGCCATCGGTGTGGGTGGAGCCGATGCATGTGATGTAATGGCAGGCTTGCCTTGGGAGCTTAAATTTCCGAAATTAATTGGCGTAAAACTAACCGGTAAATTAAACGGCTGGACAGCTGCCAAGGATGTAATTTTAAAAGTAGCAGGTATTTTAACCGTTAAAGGTGGTACAGGCGCTATTGTTGAATATTTTGGCGACGGTGCCACAGGAATGAGTTGTACCGGAAAAGGAACTATTTGCAACATGGGCGCAGAAATTGGCGCCACTACTTCTACGTTTGGATACGATGAAAGCATGGAGCGCTATTTACGTGCAACCAACAGAAATGATGTTGCCGATGAAGCCAATAAAATTAAAGAACATTTAACCGGTGATGCGGAAGTATATGCAAACCCTGAACACTATTTCGATCAAGTTATCGAAATTAATTTAGATACCTTAGAGCCGTACTTAAATGGCCCTTTTACTCCGGATTTAGCTACACCGGTCTCTCAAATGAAAACCGAAGCCGAGAAAAACGGATGGCCTTTAAAAGTAGAATGGGGATTAATTGGTTCATGTACCAATTCTTCTTACGAAGATTTATCTAGAGCTGCCTCCATAGCCAATCAAGCCATTGCGAAAGGTTTAACCACCAAAGCTGAATTTGGTATTAACCCCGGTTCCGAGCAGGTTCGTTATACAGCAGAAAGAGATGGATTCTTAAAAACTTTTACGGATTTAGATGCCACCATCTTTACCAATGCATGTGGTCCATGTATTGGTATGTGGGATCGTACAGGTGCCGAAAAAGCAGAGAAAAACACCATTGTACATTCATTTAATAGAAACTTTGCTAAACGTGCCGATGGAAATCCAAATACCTTTGCATTTGTTGCCTCACCAGAAATGGTTGCGGCTATAGCAATTTCAGGTAACTTAGGTTTTAATCCCCTTACAGATACCCTAACCAACGATAAAGGGGAACAAGTGAAGTTAGATCCTCCTGTGGGTGATGAATTACCTACAAAAGGCTTCGCGGTGGAAGATGCCGGCTATCAAGCACCTGCAGAAGATGGTTCTCAAGTAGAAGTTTTGGTTTCGCCTACATCGCATCGCTTGCAATTATTAGATCCTTTTGCTGCCTGGGAAGGAACCGATTTAAAAGGGCTTAAACTATTAATCAAAGCAAAAGGAAAATGTACCACCGACCATATTTCAATGGCCGGACCTTGGTTAAAATTCCGTGGTCACTTGGACAACATTTCTAACAACATGCTCATTGGGGCCGTTAACTATTTCAATGAGAAAACTGATTTTGTAAAAAATGAACTAACGGGCGAATATGGCCCTGTGCCAGCTACTCAGCGTGCGTATAAAGCAGCCGGATTCGGCTCTATCGTTATTGGTGATGAAAATTATGGGGAAGGCTCATCGCGTGAGCATGCCGCCATGGAGCCACGTCATTTAGGTGTTCGTGCGGTGTTAGTAAAATCATTTGCCCGCATTCATGAAACCAATCTTAAAAAACAAGGGATGCTCGGCTTAACTTTTGCCAATAAAGATGATTACGATAAAATTTTAGAAGACGATACCGTGGATATTTTAGGCCTAACAGAATTTGCGCCAAATAAACCACTAACGTTGGTATTACACCATGCAGATGGAACAACCGAGCAATTTCCTGTTAACCATAGCTACAACGAACAACAAATTGATTGGTTTAAAGCCGGTGGTGCTTTAAATATCATCAGAAAAGAAGCAGCTGCAAAAGCTGGTCTTTAAGAGCAAAGATAAAGGAGCAAAGAATAAAGATTAAGCACTTTAGGCATTTCGTCTTTGTTCCTTGTTCCCTTATCATAAAAAAAACCTCTTGTTTTGAGTAAAGTCAGAACAAGAGGTTTTTTATTATGAACATGTTGCACTATTTCATCCTTTTTCTTTTTACCACAGAGCCTACGGAGTATTTTCACAGAGGGCATAGAGTTAGGAAATACGAGATACCTAAGAATTTAATAACATATTGCAAATTCAATAGTCCTCTATCATCCTGACGAAGGAAGGATCTCAATGATGAATGCTGGTTACAGATAATTGATTATAAATTGGATGAGGGATTGTTCTTAACACATTCCTAAAAGAACGCATCATTAGAGATTTCTCCTTCGTCGAAATGACAATAATCGTGTATAAGTTGCTTTTTTTTTAAACCACATACTAGGAAAAATAACGTTCAAATCTGCTGACAGTAACCGAAAAACGACCGTCAATCCCAAGCAGCGGGAGAAAACAAAAAACGGTTGCAGGAACATTCGAATTAGCAGTGTCGAGCCTTGTTCAATTTAGTTTTGTGGGTTAAGGTAGCTGCTTGTTACATTAAATACATTGCCATAAAACCTAGCGAGGCCGTTTTTGTTTTGAGAACTGGGCTTGCGCGCCCCAAGCTGCCTAGCCGGATTGACAAAGGCTTTTGGTTCCTTTTGGCCGTCAAAAGGAACTCGCCCTGCCGGCAAGAGGCAAGCAAGGGAAAGAGGGGGTAATCTCCATATCATTTACTGAAAATTTCATAAACATCCCTCGTCATTGCGCGCTTAGTAAGCAATCTCTTAAAGAAAAATCAATTATCGCCTCATTGCCGGCGGGGCAACTTCTTTTACCTTGATGTAAAAGAAGCAAAACATCAAGGCTTGGATCTGTTGTTGAATAAAGCTAGCAGAAGCTCTATGGCGATAATTTGAGGCCTTGGCTTCGCACAGTTCCTTCCGCTCGGCTGCAAATTCTTCTTGGAAGTGCTAATTGAACGTTTGTGCAAAGCTTCTCACTGCTTTCTTCGTCCAACACCTCCTATGCCGCTCCTAGCATGGGGGCTAACCGAGCAGCGATCTTGAAAGTCTATAGGATTGACAACAATAGTGTTTAAGTAATATTTCTTGGGCGATATGCTTGTAAAACAACCGTTCAAAATAGTAGTTAGTAACCGAAGAACGCCCGTCAATCCCCAGCAGCGGGAGAAAACAAAAACGGGTGCAGAACCATTCGAACACCCACAACAGAGCATTGTTCTATTCAGTTTTGTGGCTCAAAAAAAATTGGATTACAAAACCAATCCCCCACAAAACCAGCGATGTTGTTTTTGTTTTGAGTATAGGCCTTGTGCCCAAAGCTGCCTAGCCGGATTGACAAAGGCTTTTGGTTCCTTTTGGCCGTCAAAAGGAACTCGCCCTGCCGGCGAAAGAGGCAAGCAAGGGAAAAGTCAGAAAGTCGGAGGTCCGAAAGTCCGGAGTGAAGAATTTCCAAAACGAATGCAGGTTACAGACTTAAAAGAATTCATTAGAAGAGATCCTTCCTCCGTCAGGATGACAGCAAAATTTATAAATTGATTTTTTTGAGCGATATGCTAGTAAAACAAACGTTCAAAACAGCAGTCAGAAACCGAAGTAAGCTGTCGGCGCCGAATCCTCAAGATAAATCACAAGTAAAGGGAGCACATTATTCAAATTCATGCCCGCAATTGTAGCAGTGATAACACTTATTCGCTAAAATTGGGTGACTCACCGTTAAGAAAGAAAGTAACGTAACCCACCAACTATATTTTCGTTTGGTAGCCAATCCAAAACTTACGTTATGTGAACCACATTTTGGGCAAACCGTATCCGTATTTAAATGCTGCTCGTCTTCAATTGACAAAGAACTATCTTCAGCAAGTAATTCATTTATTTTTTCCTGGTCGCGCTCAAAAATAATTAATCTTACCCCTCCAATTGCTTGGTTATACAAGGGATTTAAGGTAGCCAGATTTTCATCAGCTAAGAAACAAGCAAAACCAGCAGCTTCTATTCTAGTCTTTATAATATTGGCTTCAATTGGATTATAATACGTACTATGTACTGTTGTTCTCTCATTCATTCACAAACATAATCATCAAAACGTAATTCCAAAGCACCTCCTAAAAAAATGCGCTTAAAAGCTCCAACCTTTGTTATTTAAACCCGACAGTAACGAAAATCCTTTTTTGTTGCTACAACCTTTAATTGCCTGCCAATGCTGCACAAAAAAGATTGTAGTGAATGGCGGGGCTGCTGTTACCGAAAGGCTTAGAACCCTTGGTTTTCATAAAATAAGAAATTCTCCTATTTTGCTGATAGCAGAAAAACGCTGGAAATAAAAAAGCGTTTCTGAAATAAATCAGAAACGCCTTTCTTCGTATTATAAAAAGAATCTTACTTCTCTTCTTTTACTTCTTCGAAGTCAACATCTGTAACGCTATCGCCACCATCTTGTGCTTGTGCACCTGGTTGTGGTTCGCCACCTTGAGGTTGACCGCCATCTTTGTACATTTCTTCAGAAGCAGCATTCCAAGCATTTTGCAATTCAGCTTGAGCAGCATCGATATCTGCGAAATTACGTGCAGCGTGAGCAGCTTTCAACTTCTCTAAACCAGCTTCGATAGGTGCTTTTTTGTCAGCAGATAACTTCTCGCCAAACTCTTTTAATTGTTTCTCTGTTGAGAAGATTAAAGCATCGGCTCCGTTAATTTTATCTACTTCTTCTTTCGCTTTTGCATCTGCTTCAGCGTTAGCTTCAGCTTCCTGTTTCATTTTTTGAATCTCAGCATCTGTTAAACCAGATGAAGCTTCGATACGGATTTTTTGCTCTTTACCAGTAGCTTTATCTTTTGCACTTACGTGTAAAATACCATTTGCATCAATATCAAAAGCAACTTCTACTTGAGGAACGCCACGAGGTGCTGGTGGAATACCATCTAAAATGAAACGACCAATTGTACGGTTTTGCGCTGCCATTGGACGCTCGCCTTGTAAAATGTGAATCTCTACTGAAGGCTGGTTATCAGCCGCAGTTGAGAAAGTTTCCGATTTTTTAGTTGGAATGGTTGTGTTCGACTCAATTAATTTAGTCATTACGCCACCCATTGTTTCGATACCTAACGATAAAGGAGTAACGTCTAATAATAATACGTCTTTCACATCTCCAGTTAACACACCACCTTGAATAGCAGCACCAATAGCTACCACCTCATCAGGGTTTACACCTTTACTTGGCTCTTTACCAAAGAATGCTTTTACTGCATCTTGAATAGCAGGGATACGAGTAGAACCACCTACTAAGATAATCTCATCGATATCACTTGTGCTTAAACCAGCATTTTTCAAGGCCGATCTACAAGGCTCAATTGTACGTTTAATTAAGCTATCAGCCAACTGCTCAAATTTAGCACGTGATAATGTACGCACTAAGTGCTTAGGGCCACTTGCATCAGCTGTAATGTATGGTAAGTTAATCTCAGTTGAAGTAGTGCTTGATAGCTCAATTTTCGCTTTTTCAGCAGCTTCTTTTAAACGTTGTAAAGCCATTGGATCTTTTGATAAATCCATGCTGTTTTCAGCTTTAAATTCAGCGTTTAACCAATCGATAATTACGTGGTCAAAGTCATCACCACCTAAGTGTGTATCACCGTCAGTAGATTTTACTTCAAAAACACCGTCACCTAATTCCAATACAGAAACGTCATGTGTACCACCACCACAGTCGAACACAACAATTTTCATGTCTTTGTGTGCTTTATCTAAACCATAAGCTAAAGCAGCAGCAGTAGGCTCGTTAATGATACGTTTAACTGATAAACCAGCAATCTCACCAGCTTCTTTCGTTGCTTGACGTTGTGCATCATTAAAGTAAGCAGGTACAGTAATTACGGCTTCTGTAACTTCCTGACCTAAGAAATCTTCAGCAGTTTTTTTCATTTTTTGTAAAATCATGGCAGAAATCTCTTGTGGAGTGTATTTTCTGTCATCAATTTCAACACGTGGAGTATTGTTATCTCCTTTAACTACTTTATAAGGTACACGTCCAGCTTCTTTCGCACTTTCGTCAAAGCTGTTACCCATAAAGCGTTTTACTGAATATATTGTTTTTGTTGGGTTGGTTATAGCCTGACGTTTAGCAGGCTCGCCAACTTTACGCTCACCATTTTCTGCAAAAGCAACAATAGACGGCGTAGTACGTTTTCCCTCAGCATTTGCAATAACTACAGGCTCATTGCCTTCCATTACAGCTACGCATGAATTGGTTGTTCCTAAGTCTATTCCAATAATTTTTCCCATTGTATTTTATTTATATTTTCTTCTATTAAAGTTTACTATAATTTCTCAATCTATAAACAATGCTTATGCCAAATGGTTTTTGGCAGAAAATTAACACCAAACACTGATAAAATGGTAAAAAAGCAGTCGAATAAGACTGACAGGCTGACAGAATGAACGTAAAAACTCAAGTTAAACGCTGCTTAACCGCCCTTTATTTTTTGAAAACGATTGTCAGTTCCCCTGTTGATAAACCCGCCCCGCTGTCTGCTTTACTCCGTTGCACTCCGTGTTCGCTACCATCGGGTTTAGTTAACAAAAAACTGTGCAATAAACTAACACCATTGGTTGAAACCAATGGAAATATCAAAATGGCCGCTATGATTTATTCCAAAATTCCCATACCTTTAATAACAACATAAAATTCAAATCTGCATGCATTTAGCTTCACAAATTGTTATTGGCTTAGTAGCCGCTATTCATCTTTACATACTTTGGTTAGAAATGTTCGCCTGGACAACCAAGGCTCCTAAAGTTTTTAAAACCATACCGAAAGAGCTTTTTGCTCCTACCAAAACTTTGGCCGCAAACCAAGGTTTGTACAATGGCTTTTTAGCGGCAGGTTTAATTTGGTCGCTCTGCATTGCCAACCAGCAATGGAGCTTTTATATTGCTGTTTTCTTTTTAACCTGTGTAGTTATTGCCGGAATTTATGGCGCTGCAACAGCTAGCAAAAGGATTTTGTATGTACAATCTATGCCCGCATTAATTGGAATTATTTTCTTGCATCTTTAAAAAAACACTAAAAATTGAGCAAGCGCTCTAAATGATGGTAGCCAATGCCAAAATAGGCCTTGCTATCCTTTATTTTCTGTAGAATCTCTTTCTGCCTTTCGCTTTCAGCACTCAATTTAGTAATTCCAACCTTTTGACTTTTCACTTTTGACTTTTCACTTTTTATTCCCACTACCAACACATTTTTAGGCGTATGCGCATCTGAAATAAACTCGAACACTTTCGTTTTATAACCAAAATACTCTAAAATCAAGGCACGAATTCCATCCGTCACCATCTCTGCTTGACGCTCCAAAAAGATTCCGTATTTAGTTAAAAAGGAAACATCATTTTTAACTTTGTTGAGTTCAATTTCTCTTCTAATTTGCTTGTGGCAACAAGGAGCCACCACAATTAATTCGGCATTGGCTTTAATTCCTTTAAAAATGGCATCATCTGTCGCTGTATCGCAAGCATGAAGTGCAATTAACAAGTTTACATCTTCCGCGTTGTACCCTTCAATGGTTCCTTGAGCGAAATTCAACTTATCAAAAGATGATTTTTTAGCCACGTCATTACACAAATCAACCATATCCTGGCGGTATTCAACACCCGTAACCTCGGTATCCAAACCTAAAACCGAATGCAAATAATCGTACAAAGCAAAAGTCAAATAACCCTTTCCAGAGCCCATATCAGCCACTTTTTTAAGCGTACCTTCGGGCAATTCTTTAATCAACGAACTTAAAATCTCGATGTAATGATTAATCTGACGGAATTTATCTTGCGCATTTTTAAAAACTTTTCCATCCGCATCGGTAATTTTCAGTTGAGTTAAATACGCTTTTGCATCCGCCTTAATCAAACGCACTTTTTCTTTATCGTGACTCACTGTAGGAACTTCCTTTTTTACGGCCTCAACTGTCCTAAGTACAATTTTACCGGCATTCAATTGTTCTAAAATCACATCCTTTTCCGTAGTAAAAAGCGTTGCTATTTTAAAACCTGTATTCCAGTACTTCACAAGCAAATCAATACCTTCTGCTATAGCATAATTCTTTACAATGTCTCGCGTTTTGTAGCGATAGGTGAAAGCCAATTTATCTTCTCGCTTAATTACAACCTTGCGAATTAAAAGCTGTTTTAAACCCTCTTCTTCGCCTTTGTAATTTCCCATAGAAATTTTCACAAAAGTTTCGCTCTGTAAGCTGCTTTTAAGTAATGAAATAAAATGATTGAGTTGATCTGACATTTTTTGGAATTTGTAGCACAAAGATACGTAAAGTTTAAAGAGCACTATTCAATGGGCATGCATGAATTCATACAATGGCAGAATTCTACGGGAATTTCTTAGCAACCTACAGGTATCAGTCTGTATATTTGAAACCATGAATGTATTATTAGCATCAACATCCACTTTATATGGCGAGCAGTACTTGGCTTACCTAAAATCAGAAATTATCACTTTATTTAAAGGAGTTACAGAAATCATCTTTATTCCTTTTGCCCGTCCGGGCGGAATTTCTCACGAGGATTATACGCGTAAAGCAGCTGATTTTTTCAGAGAAATAGGAATCAATGTGAAGGGACTTCACGAATTTGAGGACAAACAAGAAGCTATTAAAAACGCTTCGGGATTTTTTACTGGGGGAGGAAACACTTTTTTATTGGTAAAAACCTTGCATGAGTTAGGCTTAATGTATCCCTTAAAAGAACGCATCGAACAAGGAATTCCCTATTTAGGATGCAGTGCCGGAAGCAATATTGGCGGCATGAACATGAAAACTACGAACGACATGCCGATTGTATATCCCGCTAGTTTCGATTGCATGGAACTGGTGCCCTTTAATCTCAATCCGCATTATTTAGATCCCCAACCCGATTTACACCACAATGGTGAAACCAGAGAAACCAGAATTTTAGAATTCCTTTCTCAGAACTCTGTTAAAGTTGTTGGACTAAGAGAAGGAAACTGGATACGAAAGATTGGCAATAAAATAACCGTTGAAGGAAGTAAATCAACACGCATATTTGAACAAGGAAAAACACCTTATGAAATTCAACCTGGTACAATTTTATAATCACCAAGCTAAAATTACCTAAAAATAAAAAAAGGCAGCCCAGCATTGTTAAAAATAAATGCTAATTGGCTGCCTTTTAATTTTCTAAGTAATTATTGTACGATTAACAACAAACCCTTACCCTTTTCAATTCGAATGGCTTGCCCCGTTTGATATGTTCCGGCTTCCTGAAATTTATCAATCGCAGGAGCTGCAATTTTCGCGCTGTTTGCGTTTAAACCCAATTTAGCCCAATCAATGGTTAAATTAACTGCAACATCAGTATCCGCCCAACTGGCTAAAGCAATCATGGCTTTTCCATTTTGCTTATAAACCGTAGCCAATACTTTCGGGTTATCGGTTTTCACCGGACAGCTATCGCTCCAATAACCAATCATACTCGATTTTTTAATACCAAATTCATCCCATACTTTCCACAGCGGTTTTGGATCGCTTTTCGCCGACCATCCTAAACGACTGGTCATTCCGTAAATCATTCCGCGCCAAGGATTCCCATCGTCTTGCAACATTTCGCCCATCAAACCAAAAGGAATGCCGCTTACCTCGGTTAAAAAGAAATCTGGCGAATTCTTTTCATAATCGAAATACTCTCCAAACCACAATCTATTTAAATAGGGAAAATGTTCAAGATATAAAATGGCACTATTATTAAATCCGTCGCTCTTATTGAACTGGTTAGCCGAATGTAAGTCAATAACCCCTGGATGATTATCTTGCGTTAAAACACGTTTAATGCGCTTCATCGTTACCCTATCAAAAGCCACGTCATCTAAATAAACCCCGTCAATACCAACATTTTTCACCAACCAGTTCATACCCTCTACGTAGTAATTGTGCCAACGGTTCATGCCACTATTTACAATAGCAGCGTCTTTAATTTCGGGAACAAACCAAGCCGCAATGTAATTGGTATCAACGTGTTCTTGCAACCAGCTAAAACCTCCACCTTTACCCGGTGAATACACCTCAGTACCTAAACTACGTAAGGCCGGCCATTCGTATGCATGGTTCGATAATTCGCGAACCGTGTTATAGATTTTAACTTTCAAACCCTTGGTATGCGCCTCGTCAATATAGCTTTTCATTTTCTTCCACTCGATAAAAGGATAATTAATCCAAGGGTTAATTTCTGTAGCGTGATGAATATTAACCACTGTTGCCCCTGTGGCTTTAATCGTATCTAAATTGGCGTATTTATGATAAAAGCGATTGTCCCATTGAAAATCAGTATTTATTAAATGAAATGGCGTAATCAGCATATTAAAATTATAAAACAACACATCGCCTTTTTTCATACTTCTAGCGCCGGTAAAATTATCGGCCAACATAGAGCTGCCTTTAATATTGATTTGAATGCCGCCTTTATTTTCATTGCCCCAAGAAGTTGGTAACAACAATGGTTTTTGTAAATAAAAATTTGTGTTCAATGGACGAACATAATTTTCGTCGCGCAAATTATAATACAACCCGGCATTTACATTTCCAATCCAAACAGCATCTTGATTTTTATTGGCAACATCCCATTTCCATTTAACCGTATCTGGCCTCAATCCGCCCTTTTCACCTAATCCCATTAAATATTTGGTTGATGTTTTCTCAAAAGGGATGTGAAAATTCACATTGCTGAACGTTACATCGTTTAAAGCGGTAACTTTTACTCTATAATGCACATAGCCATCAAACTCCAGAGAACCCTCTACATCCATTTTAATATTGGTAGAGGTATTGATGGCCGACCATTTAACCGTTCCAGCCTCTTTGCTTAAAATTTTAAAATCACTCGCTACAAATTTTTCTTGTGTTTTTGGCGTATTGTAAAAGTGAAAATGCATCGGTTCTGCCAATAAATTGTTAGGTTTATCGGTATACCCTGTCATTTCCGAATTAAAATACGTTTGCATTTGTTTAGGAAAGCCATCGTTATTGATCTCGAATTTTCTTCCTAAAAGAGAAACTACATTTCCTTCTACCTTTAGCGGAGTATAAGGTGCCACCACTGCATTCTCCTGCGCCAATGTAGAATTTAACCAGGTTAAACGCGTTTGTTTTTCAGGTTGCCCAACGCCGGCATCGTTTAACACAGTATTGGTAACAGTCAATTTTACTGCAATCAATTTTGATACACCATTCGCTTTTACTACAAAATTCCCGGTATACGTACCTGCTGTTGTGGTTTTAGGTACATTTACTGTCATCCACATTGGTTGAACCGCGCCATTTGATACATTCACCACTTGGGAAAGTGGCTTATTATCGTAACTTGTACCTGTAGTGTTTAGGCAATTGATATACTTGGCCTCAATCTTTTTTCCACTTGCACTTTTTAGGTCACCAAAAGAAACTTGCAAATTTTTAAGGTCTTGTAAAGCTACTACACCTAACTGAAATGCATAATTTTCACCACGATTACTGGTGCCGGTAAAGGAACTTGAAGGGCCTTTTTGAATCCAACGAAAAGGCAAATCGTTTTGCATTTTTATGGGATACATCCGATCTTCTGGAAAAACAATAAAGGCCTGTTTTTTATTGCTGGATTTTAAAGCTGCTGTTTCTTTCGCTGTAGCGATAACTTCCATTGGATAAAACGAATTGAAAGCATCTATCGATTGAATTTCGACCAGATTTGCATTGATCCTTACATTACGAACGTTAGTTACCCATGCTTGATCAACTGGAAGCGGTGTTAAGTAAACACCCTTCGGATAATTACTGCGTCCTTCATTTTTGTAGGGTAAGTAATAAACATAATAGGTACCAGAGGTTTTAGATTCAAAATACACATCGCCACTTTCCCGAGTAATATTCAAGGCAGCAGATTTAACCGTTACTCCCTGCGCATTTTGTACAATTATCCTTTTTAATTCAGGATGTTTATCGCGACGACGCCAATCAATTTTAACATGTGCGATTGCATTTGAAATAGCTGTATTTACGCGCGCGCGGTGATTACCTAGCGAATCGGCATTCCAGCTATTTTTACCATCGCTGTATTTAATGGTTTGAGCATTTGCACACAGTTGCGCTACAAATGTAATAAGCACAAGAAACTTAAATTTCATTTTGGATTAGTTTGCAGCTAATTTAAAAATCAAAAAGCGGAAATATGCCATGTAATGAAAAAATGAAGCAAACGTTTGTGTAAGGCAAATAGAAAAATAAAGGCACAAAAAAAAGTCCTGATCTTTCGAACAGGACTTTTTTGAATCTTAAGTTGAATAAAATTATTCGCCTTTTGCTTCTTCGGTTGCAGGAGCTTCTTCAGCAGGAGCAACTTCTTCAGTAGCAGTTTCAGCTTTAGCTTCTGCAGGTTTAGCAGCAGCTTTGCTTTTACCACGACGAGTAGTTTTCTTCTCTTCTTTAGCTTCTACAGTTTTACCGTAAACTTCGTTATAATCTACCAATTCAATTAAAGCCATCTCAGCATTATCACCTTGACGATTGTTTAATTTAATGATACGAGTGTAACCACCAGGACGGTTAGCAACTTTCTCAGCTATCTCGCGGAACAAGATTGTTACAACTTCTTTATCTTGCAAGTAAGAAAATACAGTACGACGTGAGTGAGTAGTATCATTTTTTGATTTTGTGATAATAGGCTCAACATACGTACGTAAAGCTTTAGCTTTTGCTAAAGTTGTAGTAATTCTTTTTGCTTTGATAAGTGAAGAAGCCATGTTTGCTAACATCGCTTTTCTGTGGCTGTCAGTTCTACCTAAGTGATTAACTTTTTTACCGTGTCTCATTGTTTTGTAATTAAGTGTATACCGTCTCTAATCTGAGGGAATTATACACTGTGAAAAATTATTTAATTTTTCTAAGTCCCCTTTCGGGGATTTAGTATCTTATTCTTCGTCTAATTTAAATTTAGACAGGTTCATACCAAATGATAAACCTTTAGATTTTACTAATTCTTGAATCTCTGTTAAAGATTTTTTACCGAAGTTTCTGAATTTCAACATATCAGCAACATCGTAAGAAACTAAATCAGCAAGTGTACGAATATCAGCAGCTTTTAAGCAGTTTAATGCTCTAACTGAAAGATCCATATCTACTAATTCCGTTTTAAGGATTTTACGCATGTGTAAAATTTCCTCATCTACTTCTTTCGTTTCTTCTTTAGCTTGTGATTCTAACACTAAGTTCTCTTCTGAGAATAACATAAAGTGTTGGATAAGAATCTTAGCCGCCTCTTTCAATGCTTCTTCTGGATGAATTGAACCATCAGTAGAAATGTCTAATACCAATTTCTCATAATCCGTTTTTTGTTCAACACGGAAGTTTTCGATGGTATATTTAACATTTTTCATTGGTGTGTAGATCGAATCGATAGCGATAACACCTACAACAGCATCAGCAACTTTATTTTCTTCAGCTGGAACATAACCACGTCCTTTATTGATGGTTAATTCTACTTCTAAAGTAACAGATTTATCCATGTTACAAATTACATGCTCAGGATTTAATACTGTAAAGTTGTTAGAGAATTTAGTGATATCACCCGCTTTAAATTGATCTTGACCATTAACGATGATGAACACTTTCTCAGCATCGCCTGAATCGCCAGTTTTCTTAAAACGAACTTGTTTCAAATTTAAGATGATATCAGTTAAATCTTCTACAACACCTTTGATGGTAGAAAACTCATGCGAAACGCCTGAAAAACGAATAGTA
This sequence comes from Pedobacter paludisoli, assembly GCF_052344095.1. GTDB lineage: Bacteria > Bacteroidota > Bacteroidia > Sphingobacteriales > Sphingobacteriaceae > Pedobacter. The sequence continues at coordinate 2,428,769 of NZ_CP179926.1, forward strand.
GTAATAGCATAACCTTCTAAAGAAGAAAGTAAAATTCTTCTTAGGGCATTACCAATTGTTACACCGAAACCGGGCTCTAAAGGACGAAATTCAAATGTGCCATCGAAATCAGTAGATTTCTGCATGATCACTTTGTCTGGTTTCTGAAACGCTAAAATTGCCATTTATTATTTTTTAAATTCGTTAGTGAATATAGAGTAATATGAAAAAAGTTAATTACCCTTGCGAGGTAATTAACTATATTATTTATTACTTAGAGTATAACTCGATGATTAAGTTTTCCTTAATGTTTTCAGGAATCTCGTCGCGTTGAGGGTAAGTTAAGAACTTTCCTGTTAATTCGCTAGCATTCCACTCTAACCAAGCAAATTTATTAATTGTTCTGCCTGCAACAGAGTTTGTGATCGACTCTAATGATTTAGATTTTTCACGAACCGCAACCACATCACCAGCTTTTAACTGATATGAAGGGATATTTACAACTTCACCATTCACAGTTACGTGTTTATGGCTAACTAACTGGCGTGCACCTGAACGGGTTGTTGCAATACCTAAACGGTATACGGTGTTATCTAAACGTGCTTCTAATAACTGTAATAAGTTATCACCGGTAATTCCGGCACGTGAAGATGCTTTTTTAAACAAATTACTGAATTGCTTTTCTAATACACCATAGGTATATTTTACTTTTTGTTTCTCCATTAACTGGATAGCATACTCAGATTGTTTTCCTCTTCTTTTTGAAACGCCGTGTTGGCCAGGAGGATAGTTTTTTCTGTCTAACACTTTATCAGGACCGAAAATTGGTTCTCTGAATTTACGTGCGATTTTTGATTTTGGGCCTGTATATCTTGCCATTTTTTTCTTTTTTTAAAGTATCATTCAGTCTGTAACTGAAGATTCTTAGCTTTAAAATTAATTAAACTCTTCTCTTTTTAGGAGGACGACATCCGTTGTGAGGAAGTGGTGTAATATCTTTAATTGATGTTACTTCCAATCCTGCTACTTGTAAAGTTCTGATTGCAGATTCACGACCTGAACCCGGACCTTTTACAAATACATCAACTTTACGTAAACCTAAATCAAATGCAACTTTACCGCAATCTGAAGCTGCTTGACCAGCTGCATACGGAGTGTTCTTTTTAGAACCTTTAAAGCCCATTTTACCAGCAGACGACCATGAAATAGTTTGACCGTTGTTGTTGGTTAAGGTAACGATAATGTTGTTGAAAGTAGCATTGATATGAGCTTGACCAACAGGCTCAATTACAACGATACGTTTTTTTGTTACTTTTTTACTTTTAGCCATTTTCTTATTTATCGATTTTTGATTTACGTGATTAGCTCTAAGAACCAATCAACGTAATTCGTAAATCTAACATCCAAAATCTACCGATTATTTAGTAGCTTTTTTCTTGTTAGCAACTGTTTTTCTCTTACCCTTACGAGTACGTGAGTTATTTTTTGTACGTTGACCACGAGAAGGTAAACCTTTTCTGTGACGTAAACCACGGTAACAACCAATATCCATTAAACGTTTGATGTTTAATTGAACCTCTGAGCGTAAAGCACCTTCTACTTTAATCTCATCGTTGATCATTGTACGGATTGCAGATAATTCGTCATCTGACCAATCTTGTACTTTTTTGTTTAAATCGATACCTGCTGTCGTTAAGATACGTTGTGCAGTTGTTCTACCTATTCCGTAGATATAGGTTAAACCGATTTCTCCTCTTTTGTTTCTTGGTAAATCAATACCTGAAATCCTTGCCATATTTATATTTTATTTGCGTAATTCCGAACGGCGGGCCACCGTTGTACGGTACATTACTCTTTTTTCTAATTACCCTTGACGTTGCTTATACTTTGGATTTTTCTTGTTGATAACGTAAAGTTTACCTTTACGGCGAATAACCTTGCAATCAGCGCTACGTTTTTTAATTGATGATCTAACTTTCATTTTATTTATATCTATAAGTGATGCGTCCTTTTGTTAAATCATAGGGAGACATCTCTAATTTTACTTTATCCCCAGGAAGAATTTTGATGTAATGCATCCGCATCTTTCCTGAAATATGTGCAATAATCTCGTGTCCGTTTTCGAGTTCAACTCTAAACATCGCATTCGATAATGCTTCTCTTATTACTCCGTCTTGCTCAATTGAGGCTTGTTTAGCCATATTTTATTGATTGTTACTTAATTAGCTGCTTCTAAACAGGGACGCAAAATTAAATAAAATTTTTTAATTATTTATTTTTTTTCTTGTAAAACTTTTTCTATATCTGAAAACGTCGATAAAACATCTGCTTTACCCCTTTTTATTGCTACTGTATGTTCAAAATGTGCAGAAGGCTTATTGTCTTTACTGGTTACCGTCCATCCATCCTTATGAAATTTAATACCGGCTACTCCTGCATTTATCATCGGCTCAATTGCTATGACCATTCCTTCTTCAAGCTTTGGTCCGCTGCCGCGCTTACCATAATTTGCAATTTCAGGCTTCTCATGAAGTTGAACACCAACTCCATGTCCCACAAGTTCTCGTACTACTCCAAAACCATTTGCTTCAGCATATTCTTGAACGGCATAACCAATATCGCCGGTACGCATACCCACGATAGCCTTTTCAATCCCTAGCTCCAAACAACGTTTTGTAACATCAACCAACTTTTGTTTCTCTGAATCAACTTCTCCAATTGAAAAAGTATATGCAGAATCGCCAAAATAATTGTTTTTTATTACGCCACAATCAACGGAAATTAAATCCCCCTCTTGAATTACATACTCACTCGGAAATCCGTGAACAACTTGTTCATTTGGTGAAATGCATAATGAATAAGGGAAGCCGTTATAGTTTAAAAACGCTGGTATTGCACCATTGTCGTGTATAAACTCATATGCTAATTTATCCAATTGTAAGGTGGTAATTCCTGATTTGATAACTTTCGCTACTTCTGCTAAGGTTTTCGAAACAAGCAAAGAACTTTCTCTTATTAACTCGATCTCTTCAAGAGACTTGTAATAAATTTTAGACATTCAATATTCATTCTGAATTTTAAAAATGAATGAGCGAATAGAAAAATCTATTCCCTCATTCAATCTTTCATTCAATCATTTTTTACAATGCTGCATCGCTGCTAGCAGGAATACCCGCTCTACCTGATACTCTTCCGGTTTTCATCAAACCATCGTAGTGACGCATTAATAGGTAACTTTCGATTTGTTGTAATGTATCTAAAACTACACCTACTAAAATTAATAACGAGGTACCTCCAAAGAAATGTGCAAATTCTTGTTTAATGCCAAACTTCACAGCAATCGAAGGTAAAATAGCAATGATTGCTAAAAATATCGCACCTGGAAAAGTGATTTTTGAAATTACATCATCAATAAAACTTGATGTTGCAATACCTGGCTTAACACCCGGAATAAAACCACCATTTTTCTTCATATCGTCACTCATTTGAGTTGGATTTACTGTGATAGCAGTATAGAAGAAAGTAAATGCAATAATTAAAATAGCAAACGTTAGGCTATATGCCAACGAGGTTGTGTTTTGAAATTGACTTAAAAATGAACCCGATAATGAAGGGAAAAACGACATTAAAGCGCCCGGAATAAACATTAAGGCCTGCGCAAAGATAATTGGCATTACACCAGCAGCATTTACCTTTAACGGGATGTACTGACGAACACCTCCGAATTGGCGATTACCAACGATTTTCTTCGCATATTGTACAGGCACTTTACGTACACCTTGAACAATTAAAATAGTAAACATTACTACTGCAAACAAAGCAACAATTTCCATAACCAATGCAACCGGACCGCCGCCTTCGCTAGCAGAACCTACACGTGCACTGATTTCTTGTTGTAATGCTATTGGCAAGCGCGCAATAATCCCTACCATAATGATTAGTGAAGTACCATTTCCAATACCTTTATCTGTGATTTTTTCACCTAACCACATTACAAATAAAGTACCAGCAGTTAATACAATTACTGATAAAGTATAAAATAATGTAAGAGATGGAATTAAAACAGCGGCTGGATGTGGATCCACAATTTGAGTTTTAACATAACCTACTGATTGAACGATTGTAATAGCAACCGTTAAATAGCGGGTAATCTGGTTCATTTTTTTTCTACCACTTTCGCCTTCCTTTTGCATTTTTTGGAAAGAAGGAACAGCAATACCCAATAGTTGCACCACAATCGATGCTGAGATATAAGGCATTACCCCTAAAGCTAAAATCGATACACGTGAAAAAGAACCTCCGGCAAACATATCTAATAAGCCTAAAAGTCCTGATTTCGAGTTATCCCCTAAAGCATTTGGATCTACACCTGGCAAAACCACGTGTGATACGAAACGGTATACCAAAAGAATTAAGAGCGTAAACAAAATACGCTCTTTTAGTTCTTCAATTTTCCAGATATTACTTAAAGTAGTAAATAGCTTCTTCATTTAATAATTACAATTTTACAATTGAACCACCTGCAGCTTCAATAGCTTTTTGAGCGGTTGCAGAGAACGCATGTGCTGATACAGTTACTTTAGCTTTAACTTCGCCACGACCTAAAATTTTCACTAAGTCATTTTTAGAAGCTAAACCATGTTTTTGCAAGGTAGCAAAATCTATTGTATCTAAGCTAAATTTTTCAGCTAAACCTTGTAAAACATCTAAATTCACACCAACATATTCAGTACGATTGATTGGTTTGAAACCAACTTTAGGCACACGACGTTGCAAAGGCATTTGACCACCTTCGAAACCCACTTTTGTTGAGTGACCAGAACGTGAACCAGCACCTTTGTGACCACGAGTTGATGTTCCACCACGGCCTGAACCAGTACCACGGCCAATTCTCTTACTGTTTTTTGTTGAACCTTTTGCAGGTTTTAAATTACTTAAATTCATCTTTTTGAATTTGTGTTGCCCTTCGCTTTCACTAAACAGGTACAACGATTAAACATAATTAAAGGTAGTACCAGCAAAATGCCCATACTACCTTCAAATAATTATTATATAGCTTCTACAGCTACTAAATGATTTACTTTACGTACCATTCCAATAATTGCTGGAGTGGCTTCAACCTCAACACTTTGGTTAATTTTAGATAAACCTAAAGCTTGAACGGTTCTTTTTTGGCGCTCGCTTCTGTCGATAACGCTTTTGATTTGTGTTATTTTGATCTTAGCCATGATATTATCCGTTAAATACTTTATTTAAATCTATACCACGGGTTTGAGCTACTGTATACGCATCACGCATTTTAGTTAATGCATCAACAGTTGCTTTTACCACGTTGTGTGGGTTCGAAGAACCTTTAGATTTTGCTAATACGTTATGAACGCCAGCACTTTCTAATACGGCACGCATTGCACCACCTGCAATTACTCCGGTACCTACTGCTGCTGGTTTAATTAAAACAAAACCACCTGAGAATTTACCGATTTGCTCGTGAGGAACAGTACCGTTTAAAATTGGAACTTTTACCAAGTTCTTTTTAGCATCATCCACACCTTTTGCAATTGCTTCAGTTACTTCTTTCGCTTTACCTAAACCGTAACCAACAACACCGTTTTCATCACCTACTACAACGATTGCAGAGAAGCTGAAAGTACGGCCACCTTTAGTTACTTTGGCAACACGTTGTATACTAACCAAACGATCTTTTAATTCGATCTCGGTAGTTTTTACTCTTTTTATATTGATAGTTGACATCTTACTTTTTCTTCAGATTAAAATACTAAACCAGCTTCGCGGGCACCCTCTGCCAACGATTTAACACGTCCGTGGTATAAGTAGCCATTTCTATCGAAAACAACTTCTTTAACACCAGCAGCAATTGCTTTTTCAGCAACTAATTTACCTACTGCAACTGATTGGTCGCTTTTGTTTCCTGAACCAGCAAAATCTTTCGATAATGATGATGCTGAAACAATTGTTGTACCGGTAATATCGTTAATTATCTGAGCATAAATACCTTTATTGCTTCTATATACAGATAACCTTGGACGTTCTTCCGAACCGGTAATTCTTTTTCTGATCCCTTTTTTAATACGATCTCTTCTTGATAATTTTTTACCTGCCATGATTACTATTTTTTAGATGCTGATTTACCTGCTTTTCTTCTTAACACTTCACCTACAAACTTGATACCTTTACCTTTGTATGGTTCTGGTGCACGTAACGAACGGATTTTCGCTGCTACTTGTCCAATCAATTGTTTGTCGATACTCTCTAAAACAATTTTAGGAGTCTGTCCTTTTTCTGAAGATGTTGTTACTTTAATCTCTTCTGGCAATTGGAATACATAGTGGTGAGAATAACCCAAAACTAAGTCTAATGTATTACCGGTGTTTGTAGCACGGTAACCAACACCTACTAATTCTTGTGTTAATTTATAACCTTCTGTAACACCTACAACCATGTTGTTAAGCAACGAACGGTATAAACCGTGTAATGCTTTGTGTCTTTTTTGATCTGATGGACGAACTACTGTAAGTACACCGTCTTCTTGTTTAACAGTGATATCTGAATCTACTGCTTGAGTTAATTCACCTTTAGGTCCTTTTACAGTTACTACATTATCGTTTGATACAGTAATTGTAACACCTGCAGGGATTGTAATTGGGGCTTTTCCTATTCTTGACATTGCGTTGTTCTCCTAATTATTAATAAACGTGACACAATACCTCACCACCAATGTTTAATTTGGCTGCTTCTTTATCAGTCATTACACCTTTAGAAGTAGATAAGATTGCGATACCTAAACCGTTTAATACTCTTGGCATATTTTCAACACCAGCATAGTTTCTCAAACCTGGTTTACTTACTCGCACTAATGTACGAATAGCAGGAACTTTAGTAATTGGATTGTACTTCAAAGCAATTTTAATGGTGCCTTGAACAGTAGTATCTTCAAACTTATAGTTCGCGATGTAACCTTTATCAAAAAGTACTTTTGTAATTTCCTTTTTAAGGTTTGATGCAGGAATTTCTACAACTCTGTGGTTGGCCTTAATGGCATTCCTTACTCTTGTTAAATAATCTGCTATTGGATCTGTATTCATTTTTTATTGTTTTTGGTAGTGGTTTCCTTCTGCTACCCAGCTGTGGGACCTGCTACCGGTTAATATTCTTTTTAAGTTATATGTAATAAGTTATAAGTCGTAAGTAGTACTTACAACCTATAACTTAAAACTTTAAACTATCTTACCAAGATGCTTTTTTAACACCTGGGATTTTACCGTCTAACGCCATTTCGCGGAATGTTACCCTCGAGATACCGAAAGTACGCATATAACCACGTGGACGACCAGTTAATTTACAACGGTTGTGTAAACGTACCGGAGAAGAATTTTTAGGTAATTTATCTAAACCTTCATAATCTCCTGCAGCTTTTAATGCTGCACGTTTTTCAGCGTATCTAGCTACCAATTTTTGGCGCTTAACTTCGCGTGCTTTTACACCTTCTTTTGCCATTATTCTGCTGTTTTTTGATTTTTAAATGGTAATCCGAATTGCTTTAATAACTCTAACGCTTCTACATCAGAAGTTGCCGAAGTTACGAAAGTTATATCCATACCTAAAATTTTATTGATTTTATCGATATTAATCTCTGGGAAGATGATTTGCTCTGTTACACCTAATGTGTAATTTCCTTTACCATCAAATCCTTTATCATTAATACCTTTGAAATCACGAATACGTGGCAAAGCTACAGAAATTAAACGATCTAAGAACTCATACATGTTATTATCACGTAATGTAACACGTACACCTACTGGCATACCTTTACGTAATTTAAAGTTAGAGATATCTTTTTTCGATTGAGCTGCTACTGCTTGTTGACCAGTAATAGTGGTTAACTCAGCAATTGTAGTATCAACAATTTTCTTATCTGTAACTGAAAAACGTCCAACACCTTGATTGATACAGATTTTTTCCAATTTAGGAACCTGCATAATCGTTTTATATTGGAATTTTTCTTTCATTGCATTTACAACTTCCTCTTTGTATTTGCTTTTTAATCTAGGTGTAGCCATTATTTAATCTCCTCTCCTGAAATTTTAGCAACTCTAACCAATTTACCTTCTGCATTAAGCTTACGGCCAACGCGGGTAGTTTTACCAGATTTTGGATCAACCAACATCAAGTTAGAAATGTGAAGAGCAGCTTCTTTTTTAATAATACCACCGTTAGGATTAGCAGCGTTAGGCTTAGTATGTTTAGATACTAAATTCACACCCTCTACAATGGCTCTGTTTTTATCTTTTTGTACTTCAAGTACTTTACCTTGTTGACCTTTTGAATCGCCAGCAATGATTTTAACTAAATCTCCTTTACGGATTTTTAATTTTGATGGTGTATTTACTTTGTTTCCCATTTTATAATACCTCCGGTGCTAATGATACAATTTTCATGAATTGTTTTTCACGTAATTCTCTCGCAACCGGGCCAAAGATACGTGTACCTCTTGGCTCATCCTGTGCGTTCAATAATACAGCAGCATTATCGTCAAAACGAATATAAGAACCGTCTTTACGTCTGATCTCTTTTTTTGTTCTTACAACAACTGCTTTTGAAACTGTACCTTTTTTAATATTACCTGACGGTAATGCGCTTTTTACGGTAACAACTACTTTATCACCAATTGAAGCATAACGCTTGCCGGTACCACCTAGCACGCGAATTACTAATACTTCTTTTGCGCCGCTGTTATCAGCAACGTTTAATCTCGATTCCTGTTGTACCATCTTATTTAGCTCTTTCTAAAATTTGTACCAATCTCCAGTTCTTGTTCTTACTCAACGGACGAGTTTCCATGATTAATACTGTATCACCGATACCGCATTCGTTTTTCTCGTCGTGAGCCATAAATTTGGTAGTTTTCTTAACGAATTTACCATAAATTGGGTGCTTCACTTTACGCTCTACGCTCACCACAACAGATTTATCCATCTTGTTGCTTACCACTAACCCAGTTCTTGTTTTTCTTAATTGTCTTTCCATTTCGACTCTCAAATTAATTAGTTGCTGACTCAGCGTTTTTCACTTTAGTCAGTTCAGTGTTTAAACGGGCTATGTCTTTCCTTACTTTTGCAATTCGTGAAGGATTCTCGATAGCTGAAATGGTGTGAGCAAACTTTAACTTTGATAAGTTCTCTTTTTCTTCCGCAATCTTAGCTACTAATTCTTCTTTTGAAAGCCCTTTGATTTCTGAATTTTTCATTTTCTGTTTTCTTTTATGGCTGAGTGTAGCGGTTATAAAAATTAAGCATTTACAACATTCATCTCAGCTCTTTTTTATGCTTCTACGTAATCTCTACGTACTACAAATTTTGTTTGAATTGGTAATTTCTGAGCAGCTAAGCGTAATGCTTCTTTAGCAACTTCTAAAGGCACACCTTCAGCTTCGAAAATTACACGTCCAGGTCTTACTACTGCAACCCAGTATTCAGGAGCACCCTTACCTTTACCCATACGTACTTCGGCAGGTTTTTTAGTTACCGGTTTGTCTGGGAAGATTCTGATCCATACTTGGCCTTCACGTTTCATGAAACGTGTTACCGCGATACGGGCAGCCTCTATTTGGCGACTTGTAATCCAAGTTGCTTCTAAAGATTTGATACCGAAAGATCCGAATGCTAACTCAGCTCCACGAGAAGCTAAACCTTTCATTCTGCCTTTTTGCATCTTCCTGAACTTCGTTCTTTTTGGCTGTAACATTTTATTTTGTTCTAATCGTTAAACGATGTTAATAAATCAATTATTTACGAGGACCTCTGTTAGCGCCTGCGCCACCACCTCTGTTTGCACCACCACGGTTTCCACCACGTCTGTCGTTTCCACCACGGTTATCTCTTCCACCAAATGCTGGTTTTTCTGATTGGCCTTTAGGACCGTTATTTGTTGCACCAATGTTTGGAGACAAATCACGTTTTCCATAAACCTCACCTTTACAGATCCATACTTTAATACCAATTTTACCATAAGTAGTTAAAGCTTCTGCTAAAGCGTAATCAATATCAGCACGTAAAGTATGTAAAGGCACTCTTCCTTCTTTATATTGCTCAGTACGCGCCATCTCAGCACCACCTAAACGACCAGAAGTCATGATTTTAATACCTTCAGCACCCATACGCATAGTAGATGCGATAGAAGATTTCATTGCTCTACGGAATGAGATCCTTGCTTCTAATTGTTTTGCAACACCTTCTGCAACTAATTGTGCATCTAGTTCTGGGCGTTTAATTTCGAAGATGTTAATTTGAATTTCCTTTTTAGTCAATTTCTTTAACTCTTCTTTAATTTTATCAACCTCAGCACCTGCTTTACCGATTACAATACCTGGACGAGCTGTGTGGATTGTTACCGTGATACGTTTTAACGTACGCTCGATAACTACTTTTGCAACACCGCCTTTTGCAATACGTGCAGAAAGGTATTTTCTGATTTTCTCATCTTCAACTAATTTATCGGAGTAGTTGTTGCCACCGAACCAGTTAGAGTCCCATCCTTTGATGATACCTAACCTGTTACCTATTGGATTTGCTTTTTGTCCCATTTCCTACTGAATTAGTTTTGAGTTGATTCTACTTTACTATCTACAATCAAAGTTACGTGATTTGAACGTTTACGAATTCTGTAACCACGACCTTGAGGTGCAGGACGTAAGCGCTTAAGCTGACGACCACCATCTACCATGATTGTTTTTACATATAATTCACTTCCGTCAGAAGTTTTACCATTTTTTGCTTCCCAGTTATTAATAGCTGATACTAATAGTTTCTCAACTCGTATTGCAACTTCTTTATTGGTAAACTTTAAAATGCTTAATGCTTTCTCTACACGTTCACCTCTGATAAGATCTACAACCAAACGCATCTTACGCGGTGAGGTTGGACAATTGTTTAATTTTGCTATTGCTTCCATTGTCTAATTATTTTTTCTTTTCAGCGTGTCCTCTGAATGTTCTGGTTGGAGCAAATTCTCCCAACTTGTGACCAACCATGTTTTCTGTTACGTACACAGGGATAAATTTATTTCCGTTGTGTACTGCAAATGTATGACCTACAAATTCTGGTAAGATCATTGATCTGCGTGACCAAGTTTTGATTACAGTTCTTTTGCCTGAATCATTCATAGAGGTAACTTTTTTCTCTACGTTATGGTCAATATAAGGTCCTTTTTTTATCGAACGAGCCATTATTTCTTCCTTCTCTCTATGATGTAACGATTAGAATATTTCTTTAGTTCTCTGGTTTTGTAGCCTTTAGCTAACACACCTTTTCTAGAACGTGGGTGACCACCTGATGATCTACCTTCACCACCACCCATTGGGTGATCTACTGGGTTCATCGCTACCGCTCTTGTTCTCGGACGACGACCTAACCAACGTTTACGACCTGCTTTACCTAATACTTCGTTTGCGTGATCTGAGTTAGATACCGCACCGATTGTAGCTAAACAAGTAACTAAAATTAAACGGGTTTCGCCTGAAGGCATTTTTAAAGTAGCATATTTTCCATCGCGGGCAGCTAATTGTGCGTAAGCACCTGCACTACGAGCTAATTGCGCTCCTTTTCCAGGGTGAATCTCCACGTTGTGGATAATTGAACCTAATGGAATGTTCGATAATTTTAAAGTGTTACCTACTTCTGGAGTAGCTGAATCGCCAGACAATAATGTTTGGCCAACTTGCAATCCTTCAGGAGCAATAATGTAACGTTTCTCACCATCTGCATAGTGTAACAATGCAATGCGTGCAGTACGGTTTGGATCGTATTCTACAGTTGCTACTGTAGCAGGGATATCGAATTTATCGCGTTTGAAATCGATTAAACGATATGCTTTTTTATGACCACCACCCATGTAGCGCATAGTCATTTTACCTGTATTGTTACGTCCACCAGACTTCTTTGATGATACAACCAATGATTTTTCGGGCTTGGTTGCTGTAATCTCCGCAAAACTAGCACCTACTCTAAAGCGGGTACCCGGAGTAACTGGTTTAAATTTTCTTAAGCCCATAGTTATTAATAATTATTAAATTAAAGAGTTGCGTAATAATCTATTGTTTCTCCTGCTTTCAACGTAACAATCGCTTTTTTGTATTTAGGGCTACGGCCTGATACAAAACCTGCTTTTGTATAACGTGATTTAGCTTTTCCATCCACAACCATTGTGTTTACTGCAACGATGGTTACACCGTACATTTTCTCAATAGCCGTTTTGATTTGGATCTTGTTAGCTTTATGACTAACTGCAAACGTGAAACGATTAGATTTCTCAGTTAAAGCTGAAGCTTTTTCGGTTAATATTGGTTTTTTTAAAATTTCCATATTACTTGGCAAATGCCTCCTCCAAAGTTTTAACAGAATCAGTAGTTAACACAAGTACACCTGCATTTAACACATCATAAGTGTTTAAATCTGCAACAGTAATTACTTTTGTTCTCTGAACGTTTCTGCTTGATAAATAGATATTATTATTTTGTGCAGGTAAAACCAACAAAGTTTTCTCGTTACCTACGTTTAACGCAGCGATTAAGCTTGTATAGTTTTTAGTTTTAATTGTATCGAAGTTAAAATCTTCTAATACTACCACGTTGTTATCTTTTGCTTTGTATGCTAAAGCTGATTTACGTGCTAATGATTTTAATTTCTTGTTCAATTTAAAACTGTAATCACGTGGTTGAGGACCAAAAACACGACCACCACCATTGAATAATGGAGATTTAATGCTTCCGGCACGAGCACCACCTGTACCTTTTTGTTTGTATAGCTTGCGAGTAGAACCAGCAATCTCATTACGTTGTTTAGATTTGTGAGTACCTTGACGTTGGTTAGCCAAATACTGTTTTACATCTAAATAGATTGAGTGGTCGTTAGGCTCAATACCAAATACTGATTCAGGAAGTTGCACCTTGGCACCTGTTTCTTTACCTGAAATGTTTAATACTTTAACTTCCATCTGACTACTTATCTAAGATTACGTAAGAACCCTTAGCTCCTGGAACGGAACCACTAACAACTAATAAGTTTTGCTCAGCATAAACTTTCAAAATTTGTAAATTTTGAACTTTTACTCTGTCTCCACCTGTTCTTCCAGCCATGCGCATTCCTTTGAATACACGTGAAGGGAATGACGATGCACCTAATGAACCTGGCGCACGTAAACGGTTATGCTGACCGTGAGTCTGCATACCAACACCGGCAAATCCGTGACGTTTAACAACACCCTGAAAACCTTTACCTTTTGAGGTACCAACAACATCAACAAAATCGCCTTCTGCAAATGCATCTACAGTTACAACATCACCTAAATTAAGTTCAGCTGTAAACGAGTTGAATTCAACAAGTTTGCGTTTTGGAGTTGTGTTTGCTTTCGCGAAATGGCCTTTTAACGGTTGAGTTGTGTTTTTCTCTTTTTTCTCATCGTAACCCAATTGGATTGATGAATACCCGTCTTTTTCTTCGGTCTTTACTTGTGTAACTACACAAGGCCCAGCCTCGATTACCGTACAAGGAATGTTTCTTCCTTCGGCATCAAAGATACTGGTCATTCCTACTTTTTTTCCAATAATTCCTGACATTTTATATTTTTTTTAACACCCATCGAAGCAGTAGGGCTTCGTTCAAGGTGGTTGTTCAATCCCTCGAAAGGGACGGCAAAAATAGAAAATATTTCTTAATTATCAAATAGTTAGGAGAATATTTTTTCAAATAATTTACTGATAGATGGGAAGTTAGCTAGAAAAGTACCGCCTAATGTGCAAAACCGCCATTCAAACTTAAGGCAATAATCGCTAAAATGATACAACCTATTAATACATAGAGATAATCGCGCTCTATTAAGAAGCTAAACAAGGCAAAGCCAATGCGAGCAATAGGTGTAAAAATCAACATCAATACACCAAACTGAACCACTGCCTCTCCTTTAAAGGTTAAAACTCCTTTACAAATAGACACGATGGAACTGTATTGTGCCAATTCTGGTGTAAACACACTGTAATTGGCAATGGCACCCTGATTATGAATGAGGTAGATTACCCCTCCAAGTAAAACGATACTCATTGAAATAATTACACCTGCACGTAAAAGTGTCCCTAAAATAAGTTGAATGTCTTTATCATCGAGTGCTTGTTTCTTTTCAGTGCTCATTACAATCCTCCGGTTAATCCTTTATAAATCATTTGCAGCGCTAAAAGAACCACTACAACAGCAAAAATTTTCTTTAACTTATTTGTGTTTGCATGTATTAATACTTTCGATCCCATACTTGCTCCCGTTAATACCCCTATGCACACTGGCATCGCAATACCCGGGTCTATCTGACCACGATGCAAATATACCACAGCACTTGCAGCTGCTGTTACGCCCATCATAAAGTTACTGGTGGTGGTTGATACTTTAAATGGCAAACGCATGATGTTATCCATAGCAATTACCTTTAAAGCGCCGCTGCCAATGCCCAACAAACCCGAGAGTATCCCTGCAAACAACATCATAAAAAAGCCACCGGGAACGTGTTTTACCGCATACGCATGTTCTACTCCGTTATCGGGATAAAAACCATTTAGCTTAAAAAATTTCGCCCATCTATCGGTACGCTCTTGTGTAGAATGATCCACTTTCTTTTTAAGAGTCATGATGGCAGAAAAGATGAGAATAAAGCCAAAAATTACAGCAATGTAACTTGGCACCAAATAAGCCGCCAATACAGCTCCTCCGATGGCACCCAACGTTGTTGCAATCTCCAGGAACATCCCAAGTCTAATGTTGGTAATACCTTCTTTCACATACGCAGCGGCAGATCCAGAAGAGGTTGCGATAACCGACACAATAGAGGCTCCTACAGCATATTTAATATCGACTCCTAAAACCAATGTTAACAAAGGGATGATGATTACTCCGCCCCCTAATCCAGTTAAAGAGCCAAGTAATCCAGCCAAAAAAGCCCCAACTAGTACAATTAAAGTGAATAACAATACAGACATGGAGGCAAATATAAGCCTCTAGGATTGCTCAAAAGAATTATTAGCACAATAAAATAAAGTCTATATGGTATATGGGAGATAAAGAAAATAACATGTTCTTTCGGCAAAAATCATCGTAGCTCCTTGCAAAGCTATTCAATGAGTACGATTCGCAAATTGCAGGATCAAAACTTTGGCTTCAAAAGAAGCGCCTTACTTTGTAAGCAACCATCAAAAATTGCAAACTTCAAAACCAACATTACAAGCTATTACCCTAACCTTTTAATCATTTGAGCGCTTAAATCTCTACCGTGCTCCAAGCGATTGGTAAAAAATGACTTTGCTGCTTCAAAGTGTTCTTTATATCCTTTTAGGTCTCCGTAACCAATTATAGACGCCCATTCATGAACTGCAGTATGAAATTCTAAATCATCGCCACGAATAGATTTATCGTACAAAGCGGTATGAATAGACTCTTCCAACATGGCGTCGTTCTTAAATAAATATTCGGCAATACCTAAACGTAATTTAAAAGGCGGCGTTTGGCAAATTAAATTATCATACGGATTAACGCCCATTTTATACCACGCGTACACCATGCTCAGTATGCTTAAATGCGAATTCGGTTTTTGATGATGTTGTTCATCCGATAGACTGAACTCTCCCATTACTTTATCATCGAGCAACAATAATTTTCTGCTTTCATGAAACACAAAATCCCGTGCTGCGTAAATTTTCTCCCGAAATTTAACTTCGTTCTCACAAATCATCAACTTATACAATTCTGATTCGGCCTGCGCATAATAACGTACTTGCTTTTGTGCATAGGGATTTAAAATTGCCAGTCCGGCATAGATATGCGACTTATAACTAAAGATGCGAAGCGTGGTTAAAATTTTCACGTTATCAATGCCGCCTACATAAGCCGGGTTATCCCAAGGGAAAAAACCTGCATTTTTCCAAGCAGAGCCCATACTTTCAAAGCCCATGTGTGTAACAGCTTGCGTATCGGCCACAATCTTATCGTGCTCTTTATAATCATCCATTTCAATAATGTTTGATTTTAAAGATTGATAAATCTTCAATGCCTTTTGGTAAACTTCATCGCTTGCACGGTGGCGAACCACCACGAGCGTTTGCCCTTCCGGACTAAAAGCTGGCCCATGCAAAGAGTGGCATGTAACAATTTGGGTATCGGCTGGTAAGTGTTTTTCAAATGCAGCAATTTCGGGATGCTTCACTGAGGTTTGGCCGGCAACAATAGCACCGTATTTGGTTGAGCGCGCAAAAAGGGCGACCACCTCGTCTATTTTCTCCGCTTCTACACAATATATGATGAAATCAGATTTTCTTGCAACCTCATGCCCATCAATTAATACCTCGATTCCTTTGCCTTGTAATTCATTTTTTAATTCATTAAAATGTGCTGGCATATCTGCACCACACACACGATAACCAGCATTTGCAAACGATAAGGCGTATAATTTGCCCATATCGCCCAGACCAATAATTCCAATTTGCATAAAACAAATGTAAACTATCTAACCAAATTCTATACTAAAACCAAGATTATTTTGTTAATACCTATTAATGCTTGTGATAACGGTTAAATACGAATATTCAATACGCAACTGGACAAAGCGTTTATAAAAATGTAGATTTACACTTTAAAGAATTTTTAAACTATGCAAAAAATTAATCACTCTTATTTTCTTTTAGCACTATTACTTGTTTCAAGCATTACTTTTGCGCAAGTTAAACCCGACACAACAAAGGCTATTAAACCGTACGTAAGTCAACCTACTGACCCTTCTTTAAATGGGCAGTATAATTTTCTTTTAGCAAAATCTAAAAGTTCTTATGGTGCTAAATTGATAAATCCCGTACGTTTATCTAGTTTATGGAGAAGCGTGAACGATACATTAAAGAAAGAGCGTAAAGAACTTCAAACCATTAAAAATAATCAGACTGCATTAAGCGATAGCATCACGTTATTAAAAAAAGAAATAAGTGCTAAGGACTCATCTCTAGAAAGCAGTGTTTCAAATGCGGATCAAATAAGTGTTTTGGGTCTTAATATAGATAAAGGCTTATATAGTTTAATTGTTTGGTCTATCATTATTATTCTGGGCCTTGCGTTGGCTTTCTTTATTTTTAGCATAGGCCGATACAAAAACGAAGCGCAACACCGTACTCAATTGTATCAGGAAGTATCTGATGAATTTCAAGCGCACAAAGCAAAGGCGAAGGAAAAAGAAATGAGACTGGCCCGAGAACTGCAAGATGAAAGAAACAAATTGGATGAATTAAGAGGAAGATAATTCATCTTTTATAAACACAAAAGAGGCTGTCCCAAAATACCGAGACGGCCTCTTTTTTATTTTATTTCCAATTTGGTATCATTTGGACATGGTATGGTCTAAAATCAGTTTTAGCTGTTCAATTTTTCAAAAAGCATGAAAAAACAGTCTTTTTAAGCTGCTTTTTTCCTTATATTTTGTGCGATTGCCAATAATCCCCATTCTATTGCCACTTTTTCTTTTCCACGGAGCATAAAGCGGCGGAACCCTTGGTTCTGTTTAATATTTCCGAAAACTGGCTCAACATCATAACATCGTTGCTTTCGCTTCTCAATTCCTTTCTCGCTGTTTAGCAATTGATAAGCTGTTTGTTTATGGCTGAGTAGATTAGTGTTAATTTCTATTATTCGGTTTCCTTGCGATTTATGACAAACACCATTTAATGGGCAATTGCTGCAATTTCTTGCTTGATATCTTTTACTTGTTTGTTCGAAACCGGTACTGGTTTTTCGTTTTGCATCGCCAATGTAATGCATCTGTTGGCCCATTGGGCAGATATAACAATCTTGTTCCTGGTTGTAAAATAACTTGTCGGCTTGAAAGCTTTTCTTACTGGTATATCGTTCATTTTGCTCTTTGTCGAACATATTGTATTTAACATAAGCTTCAATTCCTTTCTGCTCCAATAGTTCGTAATTTTCTTCACTACCATATCCTGCATCTGCGGTAATGCTTTTTAAACTTTTGCCAAAGCTGGTCTCGTGTTGTTCGATGTGGGCTTTTAAAGTGGTGGTATCGGTTGGGTTTGGGTGAATGGTGTAGTTTACAATAAACTGGTTTGAGGTTGATATCTGTACATTATAACCCGCTTTTAACTGGCCATTACGCATATGATCCTCTTTCATACGCATAAATGTGGCATCCTCATCGGTTTTGCTGTAGCTATTGCGATTACCTAAAATAGCCTCTTTTACCTCATATTCAGCTATCTTTTTTGGATATTCTTTACTGATGTATTTCAGCTTGTTTTTAATCTTTTTATTTGCATCGGGATTATCAGCTAATACTTCATTAAGCTTATCTACCGTTGCTTGTACTTTCTCTTTATTTATTTCGGTAAAATCAGGTGGATCAGGAAGTTCATCTTCAGCTTTAGTTATACTTTGGGCATAAGTCCAAATATCGGCTAAAGCCAACTTCATCTTTTCTTTATTGGTTTGAATAGCCTTTTTCCATACAAAAGTATATTTATTGGCATTTGCCTCTATTTTGGTGCCATCGGTATAAACTTCTTCTATACTCAATAAGCCTTCTTCGGCTAATAACAAAACAACTTCTTCGAATATTTTGCGCAAGTGTTCTTTTAAACGAACCCCGCGAAAACGATTAATGGTATTGTGATCTGGATAACTCATTCCACTAAGCCACATAAAGTTAATATTCTCCCGACAAGCAGTTTCTAGTTTCCTGCTGCTATAAACGTTACTTACATACCCATAAACTAGAATCTTTAAGAGCATTTGAGGGTGATAACTCGAGCTGCCTTTGATTTGATAGGCATTTAGCAGGCTTTGGATATTGATTTTGTTTATCACATCGTTAACTATCCTAACTGGGTGCCCTGCAGTTATTAATTCGTCAAATGTAGGTGGAAAAGCCATCATCTGATCTTGGTAATAAGGCTTGAAAACAGGGGTTTTTGACGACATAAATTTCTAAATATTTATACTTAAATATCTGAAATTCAAATGATTAAACAAAATTATTAAACAAGAATTTATCAACTTTTTTTAAAACAAAAAGAGACTGCCTTTTTGAGACAGCCTCTTTTGCTTAGGGTCATTTTTACTTCTTATTTTTGAAATGATATTTTAATCCAATTTCAAAATCCCCATTGGTATAATCTTGCATTTGCCCCGTATTGGTGGTGTACTGAAAAATTATAGAAAACAGATCTTTATTAAATCCACCACCCGCAGTAACACTATTCGTACTGTGATAGATTGCGCTAAACATTAGTTTATTCTGTATAAATTTAAGGTTTGCACCAACATCTATAATCCCATCATAATTTTCAACTCCTCTATAAGCAATTTTCGGCTCAACACTTGTAAAATTGGTATTATCAAAATCGAACTTATAACTTGCGGCAGCATAATAAATAGATTGATCTACTACATTACGCTTAGCATCGCGGTTAAAAATACGCTTCAAATTTGGAACAGATCCCTGAATACTCAATCCTTTGTTTCTGTAGGTTGCACCAAAATCACCATCAATATAGGTTTTGCGGTCGTTAAAACTTGCGATTACATCATCACTTAAATCGGCATTTGCCAATGCATAATCAAAACTCTCATCCATCAATCCCATTGAAATACCGAAATCAAGAAAATCAGAATCACCCATCAATGGCAAATGGTAAGAATATGTGAATGCAAATTTTGTGCGGTTAATCGCTCCGGCACTTTCCTTTAACATGGTAAAGCCTAAACCAACTTTGTTATTTTGCAAGCCATAATCGGCTGTTAGGTATTGATTTTTGGGGCCTCCTTTAATGCCAGACCATTGCACTTTATAACCCGCATTTAAGATTAATCCATTTTCTAATCCCGCCATTGCCGGATTATTTAAAAATTGGTTTTGAAAATAAATGGCTCCCATCGGATTTAACTGTCCATAAGCAAAAGACGCTGTGATCGATAGAAAAAAACCGACTATATAAAATTTTATCTTTTCCAATTTTACTAGTTTTTAAATAAGATGGAGATAAAGCCCTTACTTACCGAGGCTTTACCTAAATCCAATATGTAATAATATGTATCTTCAGCCAGGGGCTTCCCGTCTACGTAACCATCCCAATCATTTTTATAATTGGTAGCAGCAAAAACCGTACGGCCTGCTCTATCAAATATTTTGATTTTATTGGAAGGATAATTCTCCAATCCCTTTACAACAAAGAAATCGTTCTTTCCATCTGCGTTGGGTGTTAAAATATTGTTGACAATCACAATATCAGGCGCGGTGGTTTCAAGCAAAACAGGTTGTAAAAATCCTTGATTTAAAATCAGAGAATTTGTTTGAAAGGTTTGAACCAACACCATTTCTCCTACGCTGAAGTCATACAATTGATTCCCAACCTTTCCATACATGCTGGCTGAGTTTAGAGTAACACCATTGGAGGTTGTTTGCGCATGCGTTACTTCGCCTAAAAGGAAAAACGAAAAAAGCGCCAATAAAAAATATTTCATTTTCATTTGATTCTAATTAAGTGCGAACCACTCATTTCCATCACTTTGAATGGTTAATGATGTACCTGTAACAATGCTGGTTAAAACAGAATCGTCAACCAATTTAATCCCTGTGCCTAATGTGATGGTACCTGCTGCCTGCGATTTAGTAATCACATAAATACGGCCTTTACAGGTTGAAGCTGCTGGTAAATTAAGGGTAACTGCACTTGGGTTGGTCACGCGTACCGAATAATTAGATGCATCTAAGGTTACAGATGAAACAGCTGAAACCAACAACATACTGGTAGAAACTGAACCGTTCACATTTAATGTACTCACTGAAGCAGGTGCGGTTGTGGTAGCTGTTGCTGCATTGGTGTTATTTAAGGTTAATAAACCTCCGTTTGAAGTAAACGTTCCAGAAATTAATGGATACAAGGTATTTGAATTGGCAATAATTAATTTATCGTCACCATTTGTAATTTGCGCACCAGCATTATAACCAATAAAGATATTATTTGAACCTGTACTTGATGAACCAGCATAACTACCTACTGCCGTGTTATAACTTCCCGCCACGTTGCTTGACAACACCAAGGCTCCAATACCGGTATTATGTGAACCTGAAATACTTGCCGACAATACTCTCGAGCCTATAGCGGTATTATAAATACCGCTTAAACTTAACTTAAGTGTATTGTAACCAAAAGCACTATTATCGTATCCAGACATATTTTCACTTAATACTTCCTTACCAAAAGCACTATTTCTTATCGACGCTGAATTGGCAAAATTTGTTTTATAACCAAAAGATGTACTTGTTTCACCCGAGGCACCCAATCTACCCGCTGGCTGATTGTTTACTAAAAAACTAAGGGCTACATTATCAGTATTCCCTAGCAAATTTGTAGCACCATCGCTATTACCGCTGTTACCTTTTAAAGACCAAAAATTACTAAAAGAACTTCTAGCTATCAATTCTGGGACACCTGTAACTGCATTTGTAACGTAGACTTTGCCTGCATCTGCAATACCCGCGCTACCAAGTTTGCGAATAGTAACCGCTGAATCTGCAATTTTAGCCGTTGTTACTGCGTTTGATTTGATGTCAATGGTAACATCTTTCAGTAAGGCTATACTACCATTTGTGCTAACGCTTAAATCGGTTGAGGTTAATGCTTTGGAACCACTTAAATCTGCTGTATTTAAACCTACTGGTTTCCATACCGTACCATCGTACATTAAAACTTGGTTAGCAATTGGAGCCGAGGCAGAGAGTGTTTTTCCTTGTAAGGAGGCAATAGTCGGACTAGGATAATTGCCACTTAAATCGCCTGAGGCAACACCTGTTGATGGGCCAACCGGACCTTGAGGGCCTTGAGGACCTACTGCACCAGTTGCACCTGTTAGACCGGTAGCTCCCGTTAAACCAATTGAACCTTGTGGCCCTGTAGCACCTGTTGCTCCAACAGGGCCTACAGCACCAGTATCACCTTTGTCGCCTTTAGGGCCTACTGGTCCATTTGCAGAATACAATGCATAAGGAACACTTAACAATTGAGCGGTACCGGCAATCGTGAAATTACTTCCGTTTTCGGGATCAATTTCCACGCGCACAAACTTTAGTCCTGATGACCAACTTACACCTGCAATGGTACCCGTAACTGCACTAGCACCACTACTACCGATCATTACACTATATAAACCATATGCATTGGTTTGCACAGTTCTGGTCTCGGTGTATTGAACAGTTCCCATGGTTGATCCATCAAGAATGCTAATTTTCAACGAGATATTTTTACTTGCTAAGGGTGATCCGTTCGGATTACGGGCTGCACCCTGATAATTAAACTGTTGAGGAGCTTGTGCTTTCACAGAAATAGCCATACCTAGACACAGTACGGCCGCGAGAAACATTTTTTTCATAAAAAGGGATATACAAAAATAGGGTTTGGGACGATTTAAAAGGAAATCGTTAACGTCCAAATCTACCAAATAGTATGTCCACTTTAATTTGGGATTACTAAAAATTAAGTACTAATAGCCCTTACTTAAAACAACCATTTGTTAATCAAATGATTAATTTTCAAATCTCTCCTATTTTTTACAAAACCCTCGCTAAAAAGCTGCATTTGACCTTAAAAAATCGCATTATTCAGCCTACTTACTGTATTTTTAGCAAGTCAAATTACCCTTTTAGGTTTCTGAAGGGAAAGAAATTCCCTTAATATTTCGATACAAATCAACCGCATATAAGTCCGTCATTCCTGACACAAAATCTAACACACTTTGTGTTCTAGAATAAATGTCTTCTTTATCCATATGATACTGTTTAGGAATCAGTTTTACTAATTTTTTATAGTAATGCGTGTTGTTGTGAATTAACGCCGGCACAAATTCTTCCAATAAGCCCGCCATAATTTTATAGCCCGCTACCTCTTTTTGAATCACGGATGAGAAATTATAGATTCTTTCAACCGATATTTTTTCTATCGACTTCCAAGCTGTCAAATACGGTTCTGGCAACAAATCGGTTAAACTTTTATTCAAAGTCCCCGCCAACAAAGATTCCTGTTCGCGATAAAATATCTCCGAGCAAATTTTAGTTAACGTGTTGATGGCCTTTGCACGCAATAAACCAACCTTAGCATCATCATCTTCATAGTCATTTTTTAAACGATCCTCAATGGTAGTCGAATTTGCAAAGGGCAACAAGTATCCTTTAACTTCTTCATAAGAAAGAATTTTTAAGCGATGTGCATCTTCTAAATCGATGATACTATAACAAATATCGTCGGCAGCTTCTACCAAAAACACTAAAGGATGACGTTTATAAATTAAGTACTCATGTTCTTCTTTCTCAAGCCTCAATTCATTCGCAATTCGTGTAAAAGTCTCTTCTTCTGACTGAAAGAAGCCATACTTTTTTCGGTGAAGTAAACCTTTTTGCTTACCGGCAATGGAGGCGCAAGGATATTTTGCTATCGATGCCAAGGTAGAATAGGTTAATGCATAGGCATCGTTTCCTTTACCGCGTAATGGATGTGTTAATATCCGAATAGCATTTGCATTCCCCTCAAAATTGATTAAATCGTGCCATTGCCTATCGGTCATTTCTTTTTGATATTGCCGACCATCACCATCGGTAAAATAGCGAGAAATAGCTGCTTCACCAGAATGTCCAAAAGCCGGATTCCCCAAGTCGTGTGCCAATGCAGCCGCAGCTACAATGTTCCCAACTTCGGTTAGCATAGGCGTGTCTTTTAACAACGCTGGCAACTTCTCTTCCAACTCATTTAAGAAAAGATTCGCCATAGAACGAGCAACACTTGCAACCTCTAAACTGTGTGTTAAACGATTGTGTACAAATACACTCCCAGGCAATGGAAAAACCTGCGTTTTATTTTGTAAACGACGGAAAGGAGATGAGAAAATTAAACGATCGTAGTCTCTTTGAAAATCCGAACGAGCTCTATCGGTGCTAGCGCCGTATTGTTCCTGACCAAATCTTTTATTCGAAAGTAAATATTTCCACTCCATGTATACCGTATTACCTAATTAAGGCACCAAGTTAAGCAAAGTGTTGTTGATGGCACAAAAAATTTTGACTCATAAACTCCTTTTTTTTCTCAAAAAAAGTAAACCATTTCAAAATCAAAATGTTGTAATAACTGAAGGAGATGAACAAAAAGCATCTCAACAAAAATTAAACATCAACGTAACATGGGACTTATGAAATATGCCCTAGTGGGGGCTGCAGCAATTTATGGTTATAAATTAGCTACCAAAAAGAGAATTTGCGATCAAAAATCATTTGTTGATGATTTGCAAGAGAATGCAGAGAAATGGAAAAACCGGGCCAAAGATGCGGTCGAGAAACTTCGATGCGACATGGCGCAAACCATCAATATGTACTAAAACTATACTGTGAGCATTCCTGCATTGACATAAATCAAAAAACATAGAAGATTGATTGACATTTTGTATAAGTTTTTGAACTTTGTATGCAATTAACACTCGCATTAAAGATTATTTAAATCCTGTAAATAATAATACGGGCAATAGTATTTGTTCCGTTTTAATGTAATTACGCTTGTTGAGTTTTAATTGTATTCTCATCTACCATGAAAATTCATTAAACAAAGAAGAGAACAACTGCTGTTCTCTTCTTTAATTTATGCGTTAAAAAGGCAAAAAAAAAGCTCCAATTTGCATTGGAACTTTTTCAATTCGATTTAAAATCAATTAAACTTTGATTTCAACTTCAACACCGCTAGGTAATTCAAGTTTCATTAAAGCATCAACTGTTTTAGAGTTCGAGCTATAAATATCTAATAAGCGTTTGTAAGCGCATAATTGGAATTGCTCTCTTGCTTTCTTGTTTACGTGCGGAGAACGTAAAACAGTAAAGATTTTTTTCTCTGTAGGAAGTGGAATTGGACCACTTACAACTGCACCCGTAGGTTTAACAGTTTTTACGATTTTCTCAGCAGATTTATCTACTAAATTATAATCGTAAGATTTTAATTTAATTCTGATTCTTTGGCTCATGTTATTTATTTAATTAAGACCAATGTTAGAGCTATTAATAACAAGGGTCGGTTTTATCTTTTAATAAGGTGTAAGGCTTAGGGTTAAAACCCTTATGCCTTACGCCTTATTTCTTAATTAGTCGATTGATTTAACTCTACCTTTAGACTTAGCAATTACTTCGTCTTGAACGTTTTTAGGCGCTGGCTCGTAGTGATCAAATTCCATTGTAGAAGTTGCACGACCTGAAGTAATGGTACGTAACTGCGTTACATAACCAAACATTTCTGAAAGTGGAACCAATGCTTTGATAACTTGAGATCCATTACGAGTATCCATACCTTGTAATTGACCACGACGACGGTTCATATCACCGATAACATCACCCATGTTTTCTTCAGGGGTTAAGATTTCGATTTTCATGATAGGCTCCATCAACGCTGGTTTACATTTAGGTAATGCTTCGCGATATGCCATACGAGCTGCAAGCTCAAATGATAAAGCATCTGAATCGACTGCGTGGAATGAACCATCAATCAAACGTACTTTCATATCTGGAAGTGGATAACCAGCTAATACACCGTTTGCCATTGCAGAAGCAAATCCTTTCTCAACTGAAGGGATAAATTCACGAGGAATTGCACCACCAACAATTTCGTTTACGAATTGTAAGCCACCTTTCTCGAAATCGGCATCGATTGGAGAAATAACAATTTTAATATCGGCAAATTTACCACGACCACCTGATTGTTTTTTGTAAACTTCACGGTGTTCTGCGCTTCCGAAGATAGCCTCTTTGTACGCTACTTGTGGAGCACCTTGGTTAACTTCTACTTTAAATTCGCGTTTTAAACGGTCAATTAAAATATCTAAGTGAAGCTCACCCATACCAGAGATAACTGTTTGACCAGTTTCTTGATCTGTTTCTACTTTAAATGTAGGATCTTCCTCAGCTAATTTACCTAAAGCTAATCCTAATTTATCAACGTCAGCTTGCGTTTTAGGCTCAATTGCTAAACCGATAACTGGATCAGGGAATACCATTGATTCAAGAACAACAGGGTTTTTCTCTTCACAAAGTGTATCACCCGTTTTGATATCTTTAAAACCAACTACAGCAGCAATATCACCAGCAGCTACGTTAGGAACTGGGTTTTGCTTGTTTGCGTGCATTTGGAAAATACGCGAAATACGCTCTTTACTTTCTGAACGTGTATTGTATACGTAAGAACCCGCTTCTAAGTTACCCGAATAAACACGGATAAAACATAAACGACCTACGAAAGGATCCGTTGCAATTTTAAATGCTAAAGCTGCAAAAGGCTCATCAATACTAGGTTTTAATAAAACTTCTTCGTTTGTATCTGGATTTGTACCTACAACACCTTCAGAATCTAAAGGAGAAGGCAATAATTCCATTACATAATCCAACATGGTTTGAACACCTTTGTTTTTGAAAGATGAACCACATACCATAGGAACAATTTTAGCATCTAAAACAGCTGCACGTAAAGCGTCTAATACTTCGCGTTCAGTAATCGTTTCAGGAGCTTCGAAGAATTTCTCCATTAGAGACTCATCATAATCAGCAACTGATTCTAATAATTTCTCTCTCCACTCAGCAACCTCATCTAACATATCATCAGGAATTGGCACCTCTGTAAAAGTCATCCCTTTATCGTGCTCGTTCCAAACGATACCACGGTTGTTGATTAAATCAACCACACCTTTAAACTGATCTTCAGAACCGATAGGCAATTGCAATGGAACTGCATTACTACCTAACATTTCTTTTACTTGTTTAACAACTTTTAAGAAATCAGCACCTGAACGGTCCATTTTGTTAACGAAACCGATACGTGCAACATTATAGTTGTTTGCTAAACGCCAGTTCGTTTCAGATTGAGGCTCAACACCATCAACTGCAGAGAACAAAAACACTAAACCATCTAATACACGTAACGAGCGGTTTACCTCTACGGTAAAATCCACGTGTCCCGGAGTATCAATGATGTTCATGTGATAGTTCTGGTTTCTGTATTTCCAGTTAACTGTTGTTGCAGCAGAAGTAATGGTAATACCACGCTCTTGCTCTTGTGCCATCCAGTCCATGGTTGCAGCACCTTCGTGTACCTCACCAATTTTATGACTTACACCAGCATAATAAAGAATACGCTCAGTTGTTGTAGTTTTACCTGCATCAATGTGAGCCGCGATTCCAATATTTCTTGTAAATTTTAAATCTCTTGCCATGTTATTTTTTTGATTTATCTGATTTTAAATGATTACACCGATTATGTAAAAAACAAATCGGTGCAATTTATCTAATCAGTATAATCTTCTAATTAAATCTGTGTAATCTTACTAATTTGCGAATGATACTAGAAACGGAAGTGAGAGAACGCTTTGTTAGCCTCAGCCATTTTATGCGTATCTTCTTTCTTCTTAACAGCAGCACCTTCACCTTTAGCAGCAGCTACGATTTCGCCAGCTAATTTCTCTTTCATGGTTTTTTCACCACGTCTACGAGCATATAAAATTAACCATTTCATACCTAAAGCTGTTTTACGCTCTGGTCTAACCTCAGTTGGAACTTGGAAGTTAGCACCACCAACACGACGAGATTTAACCTCTACAGCTGGCATAATATTCGCTAATGCACGTTTAAATACTTCTAAACCGTTTTCACCTGCTTTTTTCTCAGCAATTTCAACAGCATCGTAAAAAATAGAATATGCGATCGATTTTTTTCCATCGTACATCATATTGTTTACAAAACGAGTTACCTGAACATCATTAAATTTTGGATCAGGAAGAATAATTCTCTTTTTTGGTTTTGACTTTCTCATTTCTTATTTCCTCCCGATTATTTTTTCTTTCCTTTTGCAGGCGCAGCAGCTACTTGACCTGGTTTAGGACGTTTAGTACCATATTTAGAACGACGTTGGTTACGACCAGCTACACCTGAAGTATCTAATGCACCACGGATGATGTGATAACGTACACCTGGTAAATCTTTCACACGACCACCACGGATCAATACGATTGAGTGCTCTTGTAAGTTGTGACCCTCTCCTGGAATGTAAGCATTCACCTCTTTACCGTTCGTTAAACGAACACGGGCTACTTTACGCATTGCTGAGTTTGGTTTTTTAGGGGTAGTGGTGTACACACGTGTACATACACCTCTTCGCTGTGGACAGCTGTCCAACGCTGGAGACTTACTCTTGAACTCCAGTGCTACTCTACCTTTTCTAACTAATTGTTGAATGGTTGGCATTGTGCTTTTTTATATTTTTTATTTAAAAATTTTTACCGCTCCCCCGGCTAGATAGTTCTAGCCCATAAAACGGACTGCAAAAGTAGAACAATTCTTTTTAAAAATCAAGGGGTTAGATGAAAAAAGTTTGAAGTAGCGAGCTTGACATCAAGAGCACTAAGTCTAGAGTAGTAAGTCATTAATCTTCAGTTGGTAGATTATTGGCTAATAAGGTATTACAAAGCGGTATTTTGAATGAGCCGAAGCAATTTGTGTATTTCTGAGCACAAACTTAACTCGCTTTAAACTTTTTGCTTTAGCTTTTAAACTTTATAAGAAAAGCAAAACCTGTAATTCTTTGGTTGGCTTCGGGCCCGTCGTTCGCTTTACTTCGTTACACTCCGTGTTCGCTCCCACCGGGTTTATTTTACCAAGGGGTGTGATTCTTTTTAATATAAGCGCCTAGAGATAAATAGAAAACTAAACATTATTAATTAAAAATCCGATTGCAAAAACCAAAACTGAGACAACAAATGAACCAATCGAAAAAAATAAAAACCAATTACAAATTTTAGAATATTTGAGAAAATTATACTTCGTTTCTTTCAAATATTTCAACTCCTTTCTTGAAAGGTTGAATGCTTTACAAATTGAATCACGAACATACATATTGCCCAGATAAAAATCCTTCCTTGCCCATTTACGAAGCATATCGTATCTATCTAGCAATGTTTTTTTCAGAGCAACATCTTGTACTTCGGTTCTTTCCCCTAAACCATCCACAAAATCATATAAATTTTCTCCAAAATATGAAAGAAGCCTTTCAAGCAAGATAGGAATAGGAGTATCGACAGGCAAATCTTCAGCATCGATTTCAATATCATTACTATCCTGTACTAAAGCATCTTCTAAATAGCCAATTGACGAAACAATATGATACCTAAATCCAAAAAAAAATATTCTATATAAAACCCCTGATATCATTGATATAACTAACAAAATAATTACCCAAGCAATCAAATTTTTATTTAAAATCAGATAAACCTTATCTGTATTTATTATAATCAATGTGATAGAAGCAACACCAAGCCCAATTATCCACAAGATAAATTTGTCATAATACTCAAATTGAAATTTTTGTGTTTCATCAAATCTTTTAAAAACATGTAAGTATTATTTCTGAACACTATAAAAAGGCCTATCCATATATTAATTTATTAAAAAAGACAATTCGATCAAAAATTATCACTTAATACGCCCCAATCAAACTCTCGGCAGGTATCTTTAAAACCGCGTGCAATTTTCGAATCATACTTAAACTTAGCTTGCGTTTGCCACTTAAAATTTCCGATTGACGACTTCGGGCACCTAAAATTTTAGATAGCTCCGTTGGCGTTTTCCCCAATTGTTCTAGTCTAAATTTAATGGCTTCAATTGGCGATGGTGGTAAAATTGGATAATGATTTTCCTCATAATGCTCAATTAGCAAGGTGAGCAAATCCAATTCATCCGCTTCTTTAGTATCCAATACCATGTCTTTCTGCATTAGTTGGTAAGCTTTCTCTAAAGCCAACTCATACTCTTCTTCGGTTTTAATTACTTTTACCATATTTTACCTCCTCAACCTTAATTTTATCGTAATCAGCATGTGTACCTACCCAAACAATAAAAACAATTTTAAGTTTAAATTCTATATCCGCTATTAATCTAAAATCGTTTCCTTTAATATTAAATACAAAACGCTTACCTGTTATAACATCTGCAGTTGCATAAACCTTAATCACATCTCCAGGCATCAACCAATCATGCCCAACAACCTCAGCATACCAAGCTTCTAAACTAGCCTTCGCAGCTCCCTGTTTTTTATAAAAATTAACAAGCGTTTTTTTAGCAATAATTCGCATCGTGTAAAGATACGAAAATAATTACCAAATTGGTAACAACTATTTTCCCTCTAATTTACAGCTAAACAATCTTAATATCTTAGCAACAAAAACCATCATAAACTATTGATAATAAGAAAATTATTCCTTAAATTAACTTAACCAAATAAAAGTGTTATGAAATCAGTTAAACATCTGCTTGATACCAAACAAGCCAACATCTTTTCGGTTACAGGAAATACATCTGTTTTTGAAGCACTAAAAGTTATGACCGACAAAAATATCAGCGCAGTACTTGTAATGGAAAATGATCAATTAAAAGGCATTTTTACCGAACGCGATTACGCCCGTAAAATTATTTTAGAAGGAAAATCATCAAAAGATACTTTGATTGTTGAAGCGATGACCCCCAACCCTATTTCGGTTACCTTAACCGACTCCATTGATACTTGCATGGAAATTATGACCAATAAACACATTCGGCATTTACCCATCGTAGTAGCAAATGAAGTAAAAGGAATGGTATCAATCGGCAATGTTGTGAAATTTATTATCGCCGACCAAAAGCAAACCATTTCGCAATTAGAAAGCTATATCAGTGGGTAATTACAATGCGGCAGATACTTCTTCCTTACTGATAAATTGTTTCATTTCCAATTTACCATTGTATTGCGCCCCTAACTCGATCTCCAAAATCTCAGTTTTAATGTCGCCTTCCACTTTTCCCGATTGCTTAATCTCCAATTGATTGGCCTTTACATTTCCTTTTACCGAACCGTAAATAATGGCCGATTTTGTATCCACGTTACCGTTAACCACACCCTTTTCACCCAAAACAACCCCTGCTTCTACCAGTACATCGCCATTTACCGTACCATCTATCCGAATAACCAACTGTCCCTTAATTGTACCATCAATTACAATGTCCTCGCCAATTACAGTCGTTATTTCTTGTTGGTTTATGGCCAATGGTTGTGTTTGCTTGTTTTTCTTAAACATACTATTCTAAGGTTAAAAAGGATCTTGGATTTATAACTTTACCGTTTTTATGAATTTCGTAATGCAAATGTGGTCCGGTTGAGCGGCCTGTTGAACCAACTTTACCGATATAATTCCCCGATTCGATGCTTTGACCATTTCGAACCAAAATACGCGATAAATGCCCATAATAGGTTTGAAAACCATTACCGTGTTGAATAACAACGCAATTGCCATATCCGCCCCTACTACCTGCAAAAATAATTTTTCCGTTCGCAGTTGCTTTCACTAAATCGCCATAAGATGCACGAATATCTAGCCCTTTATGGGTTTCTACATTCTCGCCTGTAAACGGATTTTCGCGGTGCCCATATCCCGAAGTTATTACTCCTTTAAAGGGATAGCCCATTGGCGTAAAAGCAACATTTCGTTCAATTCTATTCAAATAACTTTCGTAAAAAACGGCTATTTCTTCTTCCGATAACAAATCGTTGCTGCTCTCGCCACCTTTATTCTCGGTCAAAATAGGTTTTATTCCGCGGGCTTTGAGGTACTTATTTATTTTAACCAGCTTTTTGTCAATAGAAGCGTAGTATTTTTTCAAGGAGGTGGTATCAACAGCTGATAATTGCTGTTTGTGTTTTTTAATTTCTTTTTCCAGCCTCACTTGTACTAAATCAGCATCGGTTTTACTTTTTAGAAGATATCCAATACTGACTATTAAGAGAATAAAAACGCCAACAATGGTTAAAACATATTTTTTCCAATGCAATACATAATTTGTAGGAATTTGAATTGGCTTTCTAGCAGTTTGATTCTTATCGACAAGAATAATGGTGGTTTTATTACGCAACTTCGCCATTATGGTGATTAATTTATCTGGTTGAATAACAAATATATCATTTCATTAAACTACCTCGAAAGAAAATTTAACATTTAACATTTAGCACCAAGGTTTTAAAGCAAATATTATTTCCAGCGCCATTCGCCGGCAATGGTTAAGGGCTCTTTTAAATTTTGTGCTTCTAAGAAGGCTTTCAGTTCGGCATCACTTTGAACAGCCACCGGAATTTTTGGTGTATTTGCTAATGCATAAACCAGCATGGCGCTGTAACGAACAGTGTTTTTCAGCTCTTGCTCATCTACTAATTTAAATGAATCGCCATCAGAATGGTAAAACGGTCCTGAGTTATTGGGTAGCTTTCCACCAAAGCCGCCGCCCGTTGGAATTCCTTCTAACATAAAAGGTTGATGATCGCTGTGGAGCCCGGCACTGGCATTAAATTTATTCTTAAAGCCCGTATCAATCTTCATAATGTCGGCACCCCAGGCATTAAACAATTCTTTCATTTCAACACGCGAAGTGGTAAAACCTTTCGGGTCGTTGGTCATGTCGTAATTGAGCATGAACTTTACCTCTTTTAACGTTTTATTCTTTTTTGCTTGCTCCACATAGGCTTTTGAGCCCAACAAACCTTGTTCCTCACCCATAAAAAGCACAAATTCTACATTTCGCTTGGTGGATAAGTTCAATTTTTTAAACGTTCTAGCCATGTCTAATATGGCAAAAGAGCCAATTCCATTATCGATTGCTCCGGTGGCTAAATCCCAGCTATCTAAGTGCCCGCCAACAACAATTTTTTCCTTCGGAAATTCAGTTCCTTTAAAGGTAGCGATCACGTTTCTCGCTTTTATGACGCCCGAAAAATTGGTCATGCTGATGCGCGCCACCTGCGTTTGCGTCTTTAACTTTTCTTTTAAAGCCATACCATCTTTCAGACCTATGCACACCGCTGGAATTGGGATTAACTTTCCAGTAACCGATGCTGTACCAGTTAATAGGACGCCATCTTTTACGGTATTGATGATAATAACCCCTTTTGCACCATATTTTGTGGCAATTGCTGTTTTTTCAGAGCGGTGCAAAGATTTGGTGCCCGGCTCTGAACCTGGCAACACCCCCAAATAGATTAAGGCTATTTTATTTTTATACTTTGCGGGATTTGCCTGATAATCGGCCTCTAATCCATTTCCAGCATCCACAATTTCGGCCGTAATATCTGCTTTTACGGGTGAATGTGCTAAGGTTACAGCTTTCAGTTTGGCTAAACTGTTTATGTCAGCCCCTATTGCTACATCAATTGTTTTTCTGCTCCAACTTTCTACTGAAAAGGGTTGAAATTTAACATCGCAACCGTATGATTTTAATAAATCATACGCATATTGCTCTGCTTTTTCCCCGTTTACGGAACCGGTTAAACGGTGTCCGATGGTTTCTGTTTCGTATTTTAAATTTTGATATGCTTTTGAGTTTTGTTGTACCTCGGTATTGATTTGCGAAAAAATAGCGCCAAAATGGTCTTGCGCCTGAGCAAAACAGGTTGTACAAAGAAATGCTGCTGCAAATAGGTATTTCATGAATTTTAGTTTGGTGGTTGAAAATACAAATTATTTAAGAGCCCTGATAACTTGTAACGTTTATTTTGCGCTGCCAAATGTTTCATCATGGCAGACAAACAAGACTTAAAAAAACAACGCTAAAAGATAGGCGTATTGCCGGGAAACGTTAAAAATTTTTACAGGCCTTGCCCGTTAAACCCGATTGAAGCGAGCATTCCGTTTTTCATCGGAATAAAGCGGAAAGCGGGACAAACGTTGTGTGACAGCAGATAATTGCTTTTCTACTTTTGTTGCTCTTCTGAGTGCTTAATCCCTTTTCTTTTCGGAAAAATTAAAGAGGCAACGATGCTGATGGTTAAAATACTAACGATGATAATGAGTGAATGCTCGGTACTAAAACCCCATTTTTCGAGGTACGTGTGGGTGAGCATTTTAAAGCCGATAAAGGTTAAAAGCACGGCTAAACCAGTTTTGAGGTAATGAAATTTGTGAATGATGTTAACCAATAGAAAGAACATGGAACGTAAGCCCATGATGGCAAAAATATTGGAGAAAAACACGATGTACGGATCTTTTGTTACAGCAAAAATGGCAGGAATAGAATCGACAGCGAACAGTAAATCGGTAAATTCGACGATGAGCAAAACCAAAAACAAAGGCGTTACAAAGCGTTTGTGATTGATGGTTACGAAGAATTTTTTGCCTTCATAGTGTGGATGGATGGCAAAAATTTTAGACGCCCACTTCACTACTGTATGATTTTCAGGATCAATTTTTTCATCTTCCTTATCGAAAAACATTTTAATTCCTGTGAAAACAAGAAAGGCTCCGAAGATGTACAAAATCCAAGCAAACTTTGCAATGAGGGCCGCTCCAACAAAAACAAAGATAAAACGCATCACAATAGCGCCCAAAATACCCCAGAACAAAACACGATGATAGTATTTCTCTTCTACGGCAAAGGCTGAAAAGATAAGCACGATAACGAAAATATTATCGACAGATAGGGCGTATTCGATGACATAACCGGTAAGAAATTCGAGGCCAAGGTTTTGTTTATAGAGTTGTAAACTTTGTTCGAAATTATCGGGGATGAGGGTAATTCGGTGGTGATGGACTTCTACAATTTTCTGTAATTGCGCAAAATTTGTAATCCCGTGTAGGGCTTGACCTTCGCTCAGAAGCAAAAAATAAAAACCGATAGCCAGTGCAACCATGATAAAACTCATGATACCAGCTTGTTTTAAACTAACCACATGTTCTTTTCGGCTAAACAAGCCTAAATCGAGCGCTAATATTAGCACAATGAACACTAAAAAACCAATGCTAAATAATAGCTCGTTTCCCATTTATTTTTTTCGTTCTGTGGTATATAAAACCAATTGTTCAAGTCCAGTTCTAGCTTCGCAAGGTTCAAATTGATGCAAAATATCGAATGCTTCTTTTTGGTATTCTTCCATTTTTTGATTGGCATAATGCACACCTTGCTTGGCATTAACAAAATCGATTACTTCCTGAATTTTTGCCGATTCATCTTGGTGATTTTTCACCAGATTGATAATTCGTTTGCGTTCAGCTTTCTCGGCTTTGTTGAGCGCATAAATTAACGGTAAGGTAACCTTTTTTTCTTTGATATCGATACCGATAGGTTTGCCTACATCGTCGGTTCCAAAATCAAAGGTATCGTCTTTAATTTGGAAAGCGATTCCTACTTTTTCGCCAAATAGGCGCATTTTTTCAATGGTTGCATCGTCTGCGCCAGCCGAAGCCGCTCCCGCAGCACAACAAGAGGCTATTAATGAAGCGGTTTTTTGGCGAATTACTTCGAAATATAATTCTTCGGAGATATCCATTTTTCGAACCTTTTCAACTTGCAACAATTCGCCTTCGCTCATTTGTTTTACAGCTTCGGATACAATTTGTAACAATCGATGTTCGTTATTGTTTACCGAGAGCAGCAGTCCTTTTGCTAAAAGGTAATCGCCTACTAAAACAGCGATTTTATTTTTCCATAGCGCATTAATGGAAAAAAATCCCCGACGCTCATATGCATTATCCACCACATCGTCGTGTACAAGTGTTGCCGTATGCAACAATTCTACCAATGCAGCTCCGCGATGCGTAGACTCGGTTATTCCACCACACAGTTTAGCAGCAAAAAACACAAACATAGGCCGCATCTGCTTGCCTTTTTGTTTTACAATATAATGGGTTATCCTATCAAGCAATGGTGCATCGCTTTGCATAGATTCCTTAAAGGTTTTTTCAAACGCTTTAATATCTGCTTCTATAGGTTTTTTAATCTGATCGATTCCCGGCATTAAGTCGAAAAATTTTGATTGCAAACTTAGGTTAAATTCCTATAAAAGTTTACATTTAGTGGCGTTTAATTCTGAATTTAATTACATTTTAGCTTTTAGCACGCGGTACGGCCATTATTCATATGAAAAAACGTTATAAAGCCCTGTTGGGAAGTCTAGCTCTTTTATTGGTTGCTTATTTAGCTGGGCCGAAACCAAAGAAACCTGTTTACAATGAAGAGCTTCCAGAAGTTCCCGATAGTAAGGAACTGGAGGATTTCGTTCTTGACATGGAGCAAAAGGTAAACATAAAGCCTGGAAACGAAGCTGAAATTATTTGGGCAGCGGAAGCAGGTTGCCAAAAGGAATATGCCGTGGTTTATTTGCATGGTTTTGCAGCCTCAAAAGCCGAAGGGAATCCTATTCATACTCAATTGGCAGAAAAGCTTGGTGCGAATTTATTCTTGGCACGCTTATCAGAACATGGTTTAACTTCAGCCTCTCCAATGCAACATTTAACAGCCGATTCACTTTGGGAAAGCAGCAAACAAGCGTATGCTATTGGAAAAAAATTGGGGGAAAAAGTTATTTTAATGGGAACCTCTACAGGAGCTTCTTTGGCCTTGAAACTTGCTTCGGTGTACCCTGAAATTTATAGTTTGATACTTATTTCGCCAAATATTGCTATAAAAGACAAAAACGCCTGGCTTTTAAACGATCGATGGGGATTGCAAATCGCTAAAAAAGTTTTAGGAGGAGACGAGCGAATTATTGTGGATGATAATTTAGAATACAGAAAATTTTGGTACACCAATTATCGGGTAGAAGCCTTGGTTGCACTTGCAGAATTTGTAGAAAGTAGTATGATAAAATCAATCTTTAAAAAGGTTACGCAACCTGTGTTAATGCTCTACTACTATAAAAATGAATTGGAGCAGGATCCGGTGGTACGTGTGGATGCAATGTTAAAAATGTTCGACCAATTAGGAACTGCAGCTCATTTAAAACAAAAAATTGCAGTACCAGAAGCTGCTGCCCATACCCTGGGCTCTTACATCCGTTCTAAAGACCTTATAAATGTTGAAAAAGCGATTAATCGATTTGTTGAGGACGTATTAAAAATTGAATTAACAGCAGAAAAAAAACAGATTAATTAGCTTATTTACAGATATTTTGAACAATCATCGTTGCATGTACCCGTGAATTTTCAATAAAAAGTTTATGTGTATCCATCCCTCCGCAAACAACTCCGGCTAAGTAAAGACCTGGAACGTTGGTTTCCATGGTTGTTTCGTTGTACACGGGGCATAGTGTTTCGGGTAGTTCTACACCAAATTTCCTGAGCATAGCAAAATCTGGCTGATAGCCTGTCATGGCAATAACGAAATCATTTTCAAGTGTAACTTCGCCTTCTGGCGTTTTAATAAGCACATTCTTCTCCGTAATCTCTAGCAGTTCTGAATTAAAAAAAGCTTGTATTGATCCTTCGCTTATGCGATTTTCAATATCTGGACGCACCCAATATTTTACGTTTGGTCCCAATTCATTTCCACGAATGACCAAGGTTACATTTGCTCCTTTTCGGTAGGTTTCAAGGGCTGCATCTACTCCCGAATTGTTGGCTCCCACAACTAGCACATTTTGAAAAGCATACAAATGCGGGTCTTTGTAATAATGTGTAACTTTTGATAAGTCCTCGCCAGGTATATTCATCAATAACGGCACATCGTAAAAACCAGTGGCCACAATTACATTTTTAGCCGTATATTTTGCTTTTGAAGTATCAATTTCGAATACTTTTTCCGTCTTTTTTACCTGCTTTACACGCTCAAAGAGATGAATATTGAGTTCAAATTTTTCCGCCACCCGGCGATAATATTCAACAGCTTCGTTTCGGTTTGGCTTTGGATTTATCGTTACAAAAGGAACGTCGCCAATTTCGAGTCGTTGTGAGGTGGAGAAGAATGTCATAAATACCGGGTAATTAAACAGGCTATTTACGAGGGCTCCTTTCTCAATAATGAGGTAACTTAGATTTGCTTTTTTAGCTTCAATGGCGCAAGCCATCCCAATGGGGCCTGCGCCAATGATAATAATATCGTACGTATGTTCGCTTTTTGTAGTATTACGAATCATCTACATTCTTTTTTAAGCTTTCATGGCTTTGCTTGGGCAAGCAAAATCAGTTCTTTTTAGCCCGGTATTTTTAATAGCTCCGTAACCACCTGCAACATCAATTACATTTTCTATTCCTCTAGACTTTAAAATAGATGCGGCAATCATGGAACGATATCCTCCAGCGCAGTGGATATAATAGGTTTTATTTGGATTTATTTCATGCGTCCAATCGTTAATATAATCCAACGGACGGCTTAACGTAAATTCTAAATGCTCCGATTCATATTCACCAGGTTTACGAACATCTAAGGCAGTAATCTCGGCACCGTTTGCAGCATGCTCAAAAGCATCAGCAGAAATTGATTGCACCGTATCTGTTTCTTTACCAGCCTTTTCCCAATTTCCAAAACCTCCTTCTAAATAACCAATGGTATTGTCGTATCCTACACGTGTTAGGCGTGTAATGGTTTCTTCTGCTTTTCCTTCATCCGTAATCAACAACAATGGCTGTTGCAAATCGGTAATTAATGCACCAACCCAAGGAGCAAATTGTCCGTTCAAACCAATATTAATTGCATTGGGAATAAATCCTTTCGCAAAAGTTTGCGGATCACGTGTATCCAATAAAAGGGCGCCCGTTTGGTTTGCCATATCTTCAAAAGCTTGTGGTGTTAAAGGATTTAAACCCTTTTCATATACTTCTTCAATACTACCGGCACCACCTTTGTTGATAGCAACATTTTTAGCGAAATATTGTGGCGGAGGCATAATCCCATCCGTAACTTCTTTTATAAATTGTTCCTTCGTTTCTGCTTTCAATGCATAATTCACTTCCTTTTGATGACCTAAACTATCAAAAGTTTCTTTGCTCATGCTTTTGCCACAGGCAGAACCGGCGCCATGCGCAGGATATACAATAACATCATCGGCCAATGTTTTAATTTTCGTGTTTAACGAATCGTATAACATGCCGGCTAAATCTTCTTGCGTTAAATCGCCTTTTTGCGCTAAATCAGGTCGGCCTACATCACCAATAAAAAGCGTATCACCACTAAAAATGCAGTAATCTTTTCCGTTTTCATCGCGTAATAAATACGTTGTAGACTCTAAAGTATGGCCTGGGGTATGCAAGGCGATGATAGTTATATCGCCCACTTTAAATGCTTCTCCATCCTGTGCTACATACGATTCAAAAGCCGTTTTAGCGGTTGGTCCGTATACAATTTGCGCACCTGATTTCTGTGCTAAATCTACGTGACCAGAAACAAAATCGGCGTGAAAATGCGTTTCGAAAATGTATTTTATTTTTGCATTGGCTTTTTCGGCCTTCTTTAAATACGTATCTACTTCCCTTAGGGGGTCAATAATTGCTGCCTCGCCCTTACTCTCAATGTAGTACGCTGCTTCGGCTAAGCAACCTGTGTAAATTTGTTCTATTTTCATTTGTGTGTCGTGTGTGGTATATAGTATTCTGTTTAAGTACAATGAAGAAAGTCTTTTCTTTTAGAAATTATGAGATAAAATCTAAGTAATTAAGCTTGCTGATAACCTCAAATGTTGCATCTGGATAAGCCTTTGCAAAGGCTGTTGGAATTTTTGACTTCTTATTTTCATTCCATTTAAATTCAAATGCTTGCAGCGTATCGCCCTTTTCTTCTAACCAATCTAACTCCTGTTGGTCGTATGTACGCCAAAAATAGTTATTTGTTTGATTCTTTTGGTAGTGTTGCTTTTTAAGTCGCTCAAGAGCAAGGTAGTTTTCCCATAAATCACCTACGTCATTTCGGCTATCTAAGCGATTAAAATTACCTATAATGCCATTTCTGATACCATTATCATAAAAATACCATCGACTAGATTTGACAATTTCTTTACGTAGATTCCGACTGAAGCCTTCAACTTTAAAGATAATGAACACTTTTGATAGTAAATCTAAATAGTTATCAACGGTATTTTTAGACAGTTGCAACTGATTTCCTAATTCTTGCAAAGAGACCTCTTTCCCTACTTGAAAAGCAATCAAACGCAACAAATTATACAGCTTTCCTGCTTGCTTAATTCCTTCGTAAACCAAAATATCTTTGAGCAAATACGAATTGATAATTTCTTTCAGATATTCCTTTTTTTCTTCCCAATCGGGATATTGAATTAACTCCGGATAACCGCCAAAAAGCAGGCGTTCTTCTAAATTTTCAAAGGTTTGCTTGTAATTCTCTTGCGAAGCAAATTCCATCTGTGCCAAGGGAAACAAATACAAGGTATTTTTCCGCCCTACCAAGGGTTCTCCAAGCGTATTGCTCAAATCGAAAACAGAAGAACCTGTTGCTATAATTCGAATTCCATCGATACTATCGACAATCAATTTTAAAATTAATCCGATATCGGGGATGTTTTGCGCCTCATCGATAACCAACAAGCGCGTGTTGGCTAAAAGCCTTTTATAATTGGAAACGGAACGTTCTTGAAGTAAAGCTGCATCCTGAATATCTTCGCCATTTAATTGCAAATAGCTTTCTGTGGGGATGGTTTTAAGATAATCTTTAATTAATTCGGTTTTTCCTACGCGGCGAGCACCCAATAAAATCAACACTTTATTCGGCAAAACCTTTTTACTAAAATTGGTAAAAATCGCTCTTTTTAAATAACTTCCCATGTTGTGTTATACTTAAACCCCACACAAAGTTACGTAAAAAATGCAAATTCAGTCAATAAACTGACGCAATTAATGTAAATTCAGTCAATTGACTGACGGAATTAATGTAAATTAAGTCAATTGAACTGTAAATTGAAAAGAAAATTAATCTTTTGTTAATTCACCACAAAGCGATAATTCCATGAGTCGACGACTTTCTTCATGTGAAACACCAAGCCCCATTACGTACATTAATTTGGTAACGGTTGCTTCAAAAGTTAAATCATAACCACTTAACACCCCCATTTTGAGCAATTCTCTACTGGTTTCGTATCGACCTAATTGAACCGTTCCTTTTTTACACTGCGAAATATCAATGATAATTTTTCCGTTTTCGATAGCCGCTCTTAAACTATCTATAAACCATTGTGCTGTACTAGTATTACCCGAGCCAAAGGTTTCTAAAATAATGGCATCCACTTTAGATTCGGTAATGGCTTGCACAGCCTGTGGAGTAATGCCCGGATATAATTTTAGTACACCAATATTTGAATTAAACTTTGTACGCAGTTTTAATTTCTCGGTAGGCGCTTTTAAAATCGCATTTTTATTAAACTGCAAATGTACTCCTGCTTCGGCTAATACGGGATAATTTGGAGAACGAAAAGCCTCAAATTTTTCGCTATTGTATTTAAGTGACCGATTGCCTCTAAACAATTGTGAATCAAAATAAATACATACTTCAGGAACCAGCGCTTTACCATTTTCTTTAGTAGCAGCAATTTCCAGAGCCGTAATTAAATTCTCTTTTGCATCGGTTCTGATTTGACCAATAGGCAATTGAGACCCTGTTAGCACCACAGGTTTATCTAAATTTTCCAGCATAAAACTCAATGCCGAAGCCGTAAAAGCCATGGTATCAGAACCGTGAAGAATTACAAATCCGTCGTATACCTCGTACTCCTTGTAGATCAGTTCGCCGATGGTTTTCCAAACCTCCGGATCCATGTTCGATGAATCTAAAACTGGATTAAATGAATGTACGTCCAAATGATAATTTAATCGACTTAACTCAGGAACATTGTCCTTAATTTGTTGAAAATTGAATGGAACTAATACGCCGTTAGTAGGATCATTTACCATACCGATGGTACCACCGGTATATATTATAAGGATTTTTGTCATTTGGTTTTCTTGCTGTACGCAAATATGCAGATTTTAGCTTTAAAGCTATTATTTTTTCGAACAAAACAATAGCTATTTTTTACATTTTTACAAAAAAACCTCGGTTAAAAAGATAAAAATAACAAAAAAAGCAACAGATAAACCGTTTTAATAGCAAATTATCAATCCTGTAAAATTATACGCCAAAAATCAATTTAGAATTTTCAGTAGTGATATTAGCCACTTCCTCTACACTTACTTGATAAATTTCGGCCAATTTTTGAGCAATGTAGATGAGATAACTACTTTCATTGGGCTTGCCCCTAAATGGAACAGGTGCCAAATAGGGCGAATCTGTTTCGAGCACCAAGTTTTGCAAAGGAATATTCGTCAACACAGCATCTGAGCCTGCTTTTTTATACGTCACTACCCCGCCTATCCCCAGATAAAAATTTAAATCGATGGCCTGTTTCGCTTGCGCTTCATTTCCGGTAAAACAATGAAAAATACCGCGTAACTTCTCATCGCGTTCGCTTTCTAAAATCTCAAAAACCTCATCAAAGGCCTCGCGACAATGAATTACAATAGGCAGCTCCAATGATTTAGCCCATGCTATTTGTGTGCGAAAGGCATCTTGCTGAATTGCTAAGGTGCTTTTATCCCAATACAAATCGACGCCAATTTCGCCAATTGCATAAATTTTACGTCCTTCAATACTTTGATAAATTAAGTCCAGTTGTGCCTGATAATCCTCTTTCACATCGCAGGGATGTAAGCCAGCCATCGCAAAACAAGTTTCAGGATACTTGGATACCAAATCATCAATCATGACAATGGATGCGACATCTACATTTGGTAAAAACAAGCGGTTTACACTATTTTCAAAACAACGCTCCATTAACTGAGCTTGCTTTTCTGCATCTTGTTCGTAATATAAATGGGTATGTGTATCGGTAAAAATCATCATAAACTAATTATTAGCAACTTCCATTTCTTTTTTTAGAAATTTTCCTGTTAAACTGATCGGATTTTGAATAAGCCCTTCTGGCGTGCCTTCAAATAAAATGCGCCCTCCGCCTGCTCCGCCTTCTTCTCCTAAATCAATCACCCAATCGGCCACTTTTACCACATCTAAGTTGTGTTCAATCACTAAAATTGTGTTTCCTCTATCTACCAATTCATTCAGAACGCCTAACAAAACACGAATATCTTCGAAATGCAATCCTGTTGTTGGTTCATCTAAAATATAGAATGTTTTTCCGGTGTCCTTTTTAGATAATTCGGTTGCTAATTTAACACGTTGTGCTTCTCCACCCGATAAGGTTACAGAAGATTGTCCCAAGGTTATATAGCCTAAACCTACATCTTTTAACGTTTTAATTTTACGGTATATACTTGGAATGTGCTCAAAAAACACGCAAGCATCTTCAATACTCATGTCTAAAACATCGCTAATCGATTTTCCGCGATAGCGGACTTCTAAAGTTTCGCGATTGTATCTTCTTCCACCACACTCTTCGCAAGGCACTTGAACATCTGGAAGAAAATTCATTTCAATTACCTTCATTCCTCCCCCTTGGCAGGTTTCGCACCTTCCGCCTTTTACGTTAAACGAAAAACGCCCAGGTTTATATCCTCTGATTTTTGCCTCTGGTAATTGCACAAATAAATTCCGGATATCGGAGAAAACACCTGTATACGTTGAAGGATTTGAACGCGGGGTTCTTCCAATAGGCGCTTGATCGATCTCTATCACTTTATCAATCTCCTTTAAACCGCTAATTTTCTCGTAAGGAAGAGGTGTTTTCTTTGCCCTAAAAAAATGATGATTTAAAATCGGGTATAAAGTCTCCGTAATTAAACTTGATTTTCCGCTACCTGACACACCAGTAACGGCAATAAATTTACCTAAAGGAAAATCAACCGACACCTCTTTTAAATTATGGCCTGTAGCCTTTATAATCGATAGTTTATGTCCATTACCTGGACGGCGAACCGCAGGTGTTTCTATTTTTTTTGCGCCACTTAAATAATCGGCGGTCAGTGTTTTCGATTTGAGAATTTGCTTAGCAGTACCTTCAGCCACAACTTCCCCACCATGAATTCCCGCACCTGGACCAATGTCGAGTACCCAATCGGCTTCTAAAATCATGTCCTTATCGTGTTCCACCACCAAAACGGTATTCCCTAAATCACGTAAGTTTTTCAAAGCGTTAATCAACCGCTCATTATCGCGTTGGTGCAAACCAATACTTGGTTCATCTAAAATATACATCACATTCATGAGCTGAGAACCAATTTGCGTTGCCAAACGGATTCTTTGCGCTTCACCTCCTGATAAAGTTCTGGATGTGCGGTCTAATGTTAAATAGGTTAAACCTACATCGGTTAGGAAACCAATACGTGCTTTTATCTCCTTTAAAACTTCTTTAGCAATTATATTTTGTCGTTCACTTAATCGTTCTTCAATGCCATTAAACCAAGCTGACAAACTATTAATATCCATCGACGATAAGTCAAAAATGCTTTTCCCATCGAGTTTAAAGTGTAAGCTTTCTTTTTTTAAACGGGCGCCATTACATTCCGGACAGGTTTTCAACTTACGGAAGGCTTCCATATCATCAGATGCTGTTTCCGAGCGTTTCTCATTTTGCTCCTCCAACAGTTTTATGATCCCATCAAAAGTGATGTTGTAATTCTGAACGTTGTATTTATTGTACTCAACAGCTACACTTATTAAATCGTGTGTACCGTTCAAGAGAATATCGATTACTTCTTCAGACAGTTTTTCAATTGGTGTTGATAAAGAGAAATTATACTTTTTACTTAATGCTTTTAACACTTGGAACATCCAGGTATCGCGGTATTCACCTAATGGTGCCAGGCCACCATTAAGTATGCTTAATTTGGGATTTGGTATAACCGATTCGCGATCAACCACAAATATGTATCCCAAGCCATCACAGCGTTCGCAAGCGCCATACGGAGAATTAAATGAAAAACTATTTGGTTGGGGTTCGTCATAGGAAATACCCGTTGTAGGGCACATTAAAAACTTGCTAAAATGCGCAGCATGATTTTCCTTATCGGTTATTTTAATCACACCTTTACCCATTTTCATAGCCGTTTGCACCGAA
Source organism: Pedobacter paludisoli (assembly GCF_052344095.1). Taxonomy (GTDB): domain Bacteria; phylum Bacteroidota; class Bacteroidia; order Sphingobacteriales; family Sphingobacteriaceae; genus Pedobacter. The sequence continues at coordinate 2,473,695 of NZ_CP179926.1, forward strand.
TCTAACAGGCGTTTATGATCCTTTTCATCTACAATCAACCGATCTATTACCACTTCTATGTCGTGTATTTTATATCGGTCAACCTGCATTTTTGCGGTAATATCTTTTATTTCTCCATCAACGCGCACTTTTACATACCCTTGTTTACGGATTTGCTCAAACAGTTCGCGGTAATGCCCCTTTCTTCCTTTTACAACGGGTGCCAAAATGTTCACGGGAACGCCGCTAAATTTTTTATAGATATTTTGCAGAATCTGATCTTCGCTCATGCGTTCCATCTTCTCGCCAGTATTGTACGAAAAGGCATCGGCAACACGCGCATAAAGCAAACGCATGAAATCGTAAATTTCAGTAATGGTACCTACCGTTGAACGGGGATTTTTACTGGTTGTTTTTTGTTCGATGGCAATCACCGGACTTAAACCTGAAACCTTGTCAACATCCGGGCGCTCCATTCCGCCCATAAACTGGCGGCTATAGGCACTAAACGTTTCCATGTAACGGCGTTGCCCTTCAGCATAAATCGTATCGAACGCTAAAGAAGACTTACCACTCCCACTTAAACCAGTGATTACCACCATTTTATTCCGAGGAAAACGTACATCTATATTTTTTAAATTATGTACCCTTGCACCGTAAACTTCTACATCTTTTTGCTCACCGAGATCGATAGACTTATTGCTCATACGCGTTGAAAATTGGATTGAAACCAGCCCCTAAAAAGAATGGATTTCAATCTGCAAAAATGCTAAAAATTTTATCCAAAAGAAAGTCTAATTCAATCTGTATTAAGGATTAATTGTCATAATTAATTAGGAAGTTGGGAGACGGGAAGCCGAGCGAATGAATTAACCATTTCTTAAAACAGAATTAAGAAAAGATTCTAGCATACCCGAAACTATTGTTGTAAATTTGAGAGAGACATAAAAAAATCTGCTAAAAATATAGCGGTATATTTACACTTCAAATAATACAGTTCAAACAACAAACACAAATATCATGGCATCTGTAAACCCTTATTTAACTTTTAATGGTAATTGCGAAGAAGCTTTTACTTTTTACAAATCTGTTTTCGGTGGTGAATTTCCGTACATTGGAAAATTTAAAGACATGCCTCCAATGGAAGGTCAACCTCCAGTATCGGCGGAAGAAGGCGAAAAAATTATGCACGTTTCATTACCTATTAGCGCTGAAACTATTTTAATGGGTAGCGATTGCTCAGAAACCTTTGGTCAAAAAGCCAATTTCGGCGATAATTTCTCTATTTCAATCAACACAGATAGCAAAGAAGAAGCCGATAAACTATTCGATGGTCTTTCGGCAGGCGGTAAAGTAAACATGCCTATGAACCAAACTTTTTGGGGCGCATACTTTGGTATGTTTACCGACAAGTTCGGCATCAACTGGATGGTAAATTTCGACGAGAACCCACAAAAATAATCTTTCAAAACACAGGAGGCTGAAATGATTTTTCGGCCTCCTGTGTTTAATTCCACTCAATGATTGTTCCGTTCTCGGTGGGATGACCGGTACAAACTAGAACCCGTCCTTTCGCAATTTCTTCATCGGTCAGCACTTCGTTATAATCCATACGAACCCCGCCTTGCGTACAAGTGGCTGCGCAGGTACTACAAATTCCGGCATGACAGCTGTAGGGTAAATTGATTTTATGCTCTAGGGCCACATCTAAAATTCTTTTCGGATAAGGAATCGCCAAATCGTGTATTTTCCCTTGAAATTTTAAGCGTACCGAATACGTATTTTCATCTACCTGCTTCGCTTCAGAAGCATCGTCTTCATCCACCTCATCTTCAGGCAACACAAAGGTTTCGCGCTTAATCTGCGTGCTATCAAAGCCCATCCCCAACAAGGTAAAGCGACACAAATCCATGTAAACAATGGGTCCACAGGTATAAAAAAGAGCGGCATTCCGATTGAAATACAAATGTGTTTTCAGCAAATCCTCCATATAAAACCGATTCAAGCGAGCCGTTAATAAATTCTTACTCGAACTAAAAACATAAATCACTTTAAACCTATCGGGATAATTTGCCTGCCATTGATTAATTTCTTGAAAAAAAAGGGTTTCCTCAGCTGAACGATTGCTGTAAATCAACGTAATTTTCGATTTTTGCTCCCGAACCAAGGCAGTTTTTAAAATCGAAAATAAGGGTGTAATGCCTACTCCTGCAGCAAATAGAAAAACATCACGTTCTACATTTTCTACAAGTGGATAGGTAAAAATCCCTTGAGGAGCTTGAGCCATTAATACATCGCCAACAGCCGTTTTGTGATGCAAAAAACGAGAAATTTCCCCATTTTCAACACGTTTTACGGTGATAGATAAGGGTTCGTCGACATCAGGCGAGCTATTAAACGAATATGAACGACGAATTTCTTTGTGTTTTCCTTGAAAAACCAAAGATAAAAACTGACCAGCCTCATAAGCTGGATATTGGGCATGTAATTCTTCAAACTCAAAGGTTAAGTTATCGCTTGGCTGTTGAACGATTTTACTAATCCGTAATGTATACATAGCATAAAGGTAGCGGATTTAAAACAAAAAAGCGTCTCAACTTTCGTTAAGACGCTTTACCAAATGCGTGTTGTTTTTATTCTTTATTCTGCGTTAAATGCCAATAATTGTTTTGGCTTATCGTACCCGTAACGTACGGGATGCTCTAAAATCTGCTTCATCGAAATCACCTTATACACGTAACCACCCGTTTCCCGGTTCAGTTTCATTTTATAGTAATTATCTTGATTTTGACGATTAATTTGTCGGCGCAATTTAACATCGCCAACATTGTAAGCAGCTGCAACCAGGGTCCAGCTTTCTAATCCCTGATACATTTCTTTAATGTATTTACAAGCAGCGATAGTCGATTTACGTAAATTATAACGCTCATCAATTTTACCGTTTACTTTTAACCCATACATACGAGCGGTACCTGGCATAAACTGCCAAATGCCTGCTGCTCCTTTTGGCGAGACCCCTCCTTGCAAACCCGACTCTACCAACATTAAATATTTAAAATCATTGGGAATACCATAGGCTGCTAAAATAGGCTCTACGACTGGAAACCACTCTGCTGCTTTTCTGTGCAAACGATTGGTTTGCGTACTGGCGAATGAGTGTGCTGCTAGGATTTTTTTCATTTTTCGCTCAACCTTTTTATCGCCCAAAGGCAAGGTTTCATTGGCGAAACTTAATTGAGCCATTAACGATTTAGGCTCTACTACCTCTTTTACTGTTAAGGTGTCAGGTTTTGTTATTGTAGTGTTTAATGTATCTTTCTTTAAAAGATTTTTTTTTGCTAAGGGCATTTGGTAAGCGAACACTTTTGCCATTATAAATAGTACTGTTACTATTGAAAATGGTAGTATGTGTTTCTTTATCATCTTCCTCCTTTTTTTGGTTAACTAATATAAAAACGCCTGCAAAGCTAAAAAATAATAAGCAGAATATCAAATAGTTACAAAAATACCCACTAAAAAACGGCTTTAAACAGGTTTAAACAGCGATTTTGAATTTTGATTTTTCGATAAAAATTCCTATTTTAGGAGTTATTTTTTTATCTATTTTTCTTGCGGAGTTATCAGCATTTTTATGTAAATTTGCAGCCCGCATTTTTGATGTGGTTAACAGCGTATCATGATAAATAAAAACAACCGGAACAGTCGGGATGACAAGTCCAAATCGGGAAACCGAAAAAGCGATGGTAGAAAAAATACCACCAGCTCTAGCTCAAGAAGAGTAGAGGATAAAGACAGTAAATTCAAAAAATCATCCGATTTTAAAGAGGGCTTCAAAAGCAAAGGCGACAACAAAGACTTTAAATCGAAGTCGTTCGGCGACAAGAAAGAGTTTAAACCTAGAACCGATCGCAGCTTTAAACCTAAAAACGAAGAGACTAAAAGTTTCAAATTTGGTAATCGCGAATTTAAATCGAAAGATGCAGACGCAAGAACCGAAGAGCGCAGTTTCAAACCTAGAACAAGCGGCTCAAGAGACTTTAAACCAAAAGGTGATAGAGATTTCAAACCGAGAGGTGAGAGAGACTTTAAACCAAAAGGCGATAGAGATTTTAAACCTAAGGGAGATAGAGAC